>JAEYZK010000077.1 GCA_023428085.1 Pseudomonadota bacterium | reverse complement strand
GCGCCGGGGCGAAGCGGAGCAGGGCGGCGCGGTCGAGCCCGCCCGCGCGGAACGCGGGGAGCGCGGCGCGCACGTCCTCGCGCAGCTCGGCGAGCGCCGGCCCCAGGTCCACGTCCGCGCCGTCCGGCGCCCGCACCCGCTCGATCCGGGCGAGGTTGAGCGCGTAGCGCAGCGACGCCTCGTCGTGCTCGGAGAGCCACGGGTGCGTCGTCACCATCGAGCGCACCAGCGCGGCCTCCGCCTCCTCGAACGGCCGGATCGCGTCCTTGTGCACGTCGAGCGCGCTCTCCGGCGGGCTCACTGCACCACCTCCTCGAAGGCGCGCCGGACCGCGCTCGTGACGCGATCGTACTCGGCGAGGAACCGGGCCGCGGCCTCCGGCCCGCCGTAGCCGAGCCGGCGCGCGAGCTGGTCGAGCTCGGGGCCGGGGCGCGGGAGGTGATCCACGGTGTAGTCGTGCACGATCCGGAGGCGGAGATCGACGCGCCGCAGGAAGCCGTACCCGCCCGACAGCGCCTGGTACAGGGGCTCCGCGAGGAGGCCCGCGTCGCGCAGCAAGAGGAGCGCCTCGGGCGTCGAGCCGCTGCGGACCTCGGGGTGCTCGCGGCCGTGGGCGAGCTGGAGGAACTGGGCGGCGAACTCGACGTCCACGAGCCCGCCGTGGCCGGTCTTGGGGTTCCGCCCGCGCTCCTCCTCGTGCGAGATCTCCGCCTGCATGCGCTCGCGCATGCGCCGGATCTCCTGCGCCACCGCGGCGCGTTCCCCCTGCGCCTCGTACACCGCGGGGACGATCGCCCGGCGCGCGACCTCGTCGAAGAGCGCCGCGTCGCCGGCGACGTGCCGGGCGCGGAGGAGCGCCTGCCGCTCCCAGAGCTGGCTGCGGACCGCGCTCGCCGGGCCCACCGCCGGCGCCTGGCCGGTGTGGTAGCGGACGAACCCCTCGAGCCCGATGACGAGCGCGCCCTGGTTGCCCGACGGGCGCAGGCGCGTGTCGATCTGGTAGAGGCGCCCCTCGCGCAGCGGCATCTGCAGGAACGACATGAACCGCTGGGCGAGGCGCGCGTACCGCTCGTGCCCGGTCGCCTCGCCGGGGTAGACGAAGATGAGGTCGAGGTCGGAGTGGTACCCGAGCTCGCGCCCGCCGAGCTTGCCCATGCCGATGACGCACAGCCGCGCGTCGGGCAGGGTCCCGCGGGCGCGGGCCTCCGCCTCCGCGAGGTCGAGGCAGGCCTCGACGCAGACCTCGGCGAGGTGGGTGAGCTGCCGCGAGACGACCGGCAGGTCGCACATGCCGGCGATGTCGTGCACGGCGATGCGCAGGACCTCCTGGTCCTTGTAGCGGCGGACGGCGCCGAGCCGGAGCTCGAGCAGCTCGTCGGGGTGGAGCTCGCCGGAGGGCGGGCGGAGGCGCTCGGCCAGCTCCGCGCGCATCTCGTCCCGCGTCTTGTCCACGACGATCTGATCGCGGGAGAGGAGCACGTCGAACAGCTCGGGGGTGCGGACGAACCGCTTGGAGAGGAAGTCGGACGTCCCGAAGAGCGAGAGCAGGAGCCGCGTCACGCGGCGGTTCTCGCGCATGATGGCGAAGTAGGGCTCGGGGTTCCGCAGGGCGGCGGCGAAGTCGCCGAGGTGCCAGAGCGCCTGGTCGGGGTCGGGCGTGCCGAGCGCGTCGGCGAGGATGCCGGCCGCCTGCGCGGGATCGCCGAGGCGCGAGAACGGCGTGTGGCGGCGGGCCATGAGGTCGATCGCGGCGATGGCCCGGTCCGGATCGAGGAAGCCGCGGCGGAGGGCGAGCTCGGCGCGGCGCGCGCGCTCCACGTCGGGATCGGCGAGCAGCGTGAGCTCGGGATCGAGCGGCGGCCGCTCCTGGGCCGCCCCGAGGAGGCTGCCGAAGATGCGGGCGGTCCGATCGCGGTGGCCGTGGAGCGCGGCCTCGAAGTCGGCCTCCGAGACGTACCCCATGCTGCGCGCGAGGGCGAGGCGCTCGCCGGGCGGCGGGAGCCGATGGGTCTGGGCGCCGTCCACCATCATGACGCGGTGCTCGGCGCGGCGGAGGAACAGGTACGCGTCGGAGAGCTCGTCGCGGTCGCGGGCGGGCACGACGCCGGCGAACAGGAGCCGGTCGAGCGCGGGGAGGACCGCGCGCTCGCGCAGGGCGTCGCCGCCGGCGCGGCCGCCGTGCAGGAGCTGGAGCGCCGTGACGAAGAACTCGGCCTCGCGGATCCCGCCCTTGCCGAGCTTGAGGTCGTCCTTGCCCTCGGCGCCCGCCCGCGCGTCGATGCGGGCCTTCATCGCGTGGATCTCCTCGAGCACGGAGATGTCGAGGCTCCGGCGCCAGACGAACGGGTCGAGGTGGCGCAGGAGGTCCACGCCGACCGCCTCGTCCCCCGCCGCGGGGCGCGCCTTCACCAGCGCGGCGCGCTCCCAGCTCCGGCCGAACGACTGGTAGTAGAGCTCGGCCGCGTGCACGCTGTTCACGATCGGGCCGTTCTGGCCGTCGGGGCGGAGGTTCAGGTCCACGCGGAAGACGAAGCCGTCCTCGGTGGGGCGCGCGAGCGACTCGGTCACGAGCTCGGCCAGCTTCGCGTAGTACGCGAAGTGATCCTGCGGGCGCTCGCCCTCGGTCTGGCCGTCGCGGTCGTAGACGTAGATGAGATCGATGTCGGAGGAGAAGTTGAGCTCGCGCGCGCCCAGCTTGCCCATCGCGAGGGCGCAGAAGCCCGCGCCCGGCTCCCGGCCCGCGAGGCCCGCCGGCGGTCCGTGGCGGGCGCGCAGGCGGCGGTCGTGGAACTGGATGGCGACGTGGAGGCACGCGGTGGCGAGGGTGGAGAGCTCCTCGGTCACCTCGCGCACGCGCACGCGGCGGAGGTCGCGCAGGGCGATGCGGAGGACCTGGCGCGCGCGGACCTGGCGGAGCAGGCGGTTCAGGCCCGCGACGTCGTCCGGCGCGAGGCGGCGCACCGCGCGCGCGAGGAAGCGCCGGAGGTCGGCCTCGTTGCGCGGCCGGGCGAGCCAGCGCGAGCGGACGGTGCGTCGGAGCAGGTGCGGCGAGCGCGCGAGCAGCATCGCGAGCATCCGCGAGCTGCCGCACAGGAGCACGAGGCCGTCGAGGAGGTCGGGCTCCGCCGGGAGCGCGCCCGCGGCGTCGAGGTACCGCTCCACGCCCGCGAGGCACAGATCCGGATCCGCGGAGAGCTCCACCCGCGCGAGCAGCCGCTGGACGTCGGGCACGCGCTTCGCGAGCCGGGCGATCCGCTCGGCGGAGTCCGGGGCGCGAGGGGGCTCCGGGGGGAGGCCGGGCAGGCCGTGGGCGGAGGGGAGGGGGAGCACGGGAGAGCATCATAAGGGCCCGGGGGGGCCGGGGACAAAAGGCGGCGAGGAGGTCCCCGGGGAATGGGACCGGGAGCGGGGGGGGGGGGGGGGGGGGGGGGGGGGGGGGGGGGGGGGGGGGGGGGGGGGGGGGGGGGGGGGGGGGGGGGGGGCGGGGGGGGCGGGGG
>JAEYZK010000189.1 GCA_023428085.1 Pseudomonadota bacterium | reverse complement strand
CGCCGCGGCCCGCGCGCGCAGCGCGCCCTGCACCTCGGGGCGCGCGAGCTCCGCGGCGGCGGCGCGGAGGGCGCGCTGCTCGTACGGGACCGTGAGCCCGATCCCGGCCCGCGCGACGAAGCGGGCCGCCGCCGTGTCCGGGTGGCCGACGACGAGCACGGGCAGGTGCGCGACCGCGGTGGTGTAGACGAGCTTGCTCGGGAGCGAGAAGCGGGCGATCGCGGCGTGGTCGTCGGCCGCGTCGAGCGTGCCCGTGGGCAGGACCGCGAAGGCGGCGCCGCGCAGCGCGGCGGCGAGCGCCGCGTCCGGCAACCCCACGCGATGCCGGATGCCCGCGCGCCGGAGCGCGGGCGCGCCCGCGTCGTGCCACCGGGGCGCCGCGCTCGCGTACCAGTCGAGCTCGACGCCGCTCCCCTCGAGCGCGCCGAGGAGCCGGCTCAGCCAGCGTTGCCCCCAGACGTTGCCGAGCATCACGCCCCGCCGGAGGTCGGCGGGAGGGGGGACGGGGTCGCGCGGCACGAGCGCGGGATCGACCACGGGCGGGACGAACGCGACGGGGACGCCGTACTTGCCCCGGAGGGCGTCGCAGAGCTCCTGCGAGATCGCGAGGCGGAGCGCCGAGCGGCGGAGCAGCTCGCCGAGGAGCGCGTCCGGGATGCCGTCCCCCTGCACGTTCCGATCGTCCATCACCCACGTGCAGAGGGGCCCGCCCCCCGCGTCGAGCAGGGCGAGCGCCGTGCGGGCGTCGTCGGGGTGGTACGGGACCGCGAGGATGCGCCGCACGGGGCCCGGGCCCAGCACGGCGCGGACGCGGCGCAGGGCGGCGGCGCGATCGAGATCGGGCTGGACCACGCGCGCGCTCCAGGCGCCGAACCGCTGGCGCGCGTCGTAGTCGTCGCGGGAGCGGATCGAGGCGACGTCGGGGGCGTCCCCGAAGAGCCGCCGCAGGAGCACGCCGGTGCCGTGGCGCTCGTTGACCTCCGCGTGGGAGACCACCACGTCCACCGCCCGCTCCGCGTGGTGCCGCTGCCAGGCGCGCCGCCGCCCCCCCTCGCGCACGCGCTCCCACCAGCGCGCCACCGCACGCCGACCCATCTCCGCTCCTTTCTTCCCGCGCGCCGCCCCCTACACTTGTAGTCACCGCCGCCCCCGGCGGTAGGCCCGGAGCGAGATGCGCCTCTCCCTCGTCGTCCTCACCTGTGAGCGCCCCGACGCGCTCGAGCTCGTCCTGCGCGGGGTGGCGCGCCAGCGGGTCGCGCCGTTCGAGGTGATCGTCACGGAGGACGGCGCCGCGGCCGGGACCCGCGCGTGCGTCGAGGCCGCGCGGCCCGGGTTCCCGGCGCCGCTCCTGCACCTCACCCAGGCCCGCCACGGCCGCGGCGCCTGCCGGGCCCGGAACCGCGGCGTCGCCGCCGCCCGGGGCGACTATGTCGTCTTCCTCGACGGCGACATGGTGCCGGGGCCCGACTTCGTCGCCGACCACCGCGCCTTCGCGCGGCGGGGCTGCTTCGCGCAGGGGTCGCGCGTGCTGCTGCCCGAGGCGCGCACGCGCGCGCTCCTCGCGGCGCGGCGGCTCGACGTCCCGTTCCTCGCGGCCGGGCTGGAGCGGCGCCGGCACCTCGTGCGCGCGCCGCGCCTGCGCGACCTGTGGGGGCGCCCGCACCAGCGGCGGGACGGGGTGAAGAGCTGCAACTTCGCGTTCTGGCGCGACGACCTCGTCGCGCTGAACGGGTTCGAGGAGCGCCTGCGGGGCTGGGGCCTCGAGGACGCCGAGCTCGCGCAGCGCGCGTTCCACCTCGGGCTCCGCCGCCGGGATCTCCGGATGGGCGCGGTCGCGCTGCACCTCTGGCACCCGCCGTCGGTGCTCCAGGACGACAACCCGAACTGGGTCACGCTTCGTGAAGTCGAGCGGAGTGGGCGGACGCGGGCCGTCCGCGGGCTCGCGGACCACCTCGCGGAGGGCGGGGGCCGACGCGAGGCCGGGTCCCAGGGCGCGGCGGCGGCCGGGGACGCGCTCCGCTGATCCCCGGCTGCGGCGGTCAGCCCACCCCCACCGCCTGCGGCCGCTCCGCGCCCTCGAAGCTCCGCCACAGCCGCGCGTACTCGCCCCCGCGCGCGAGGAGCTCGTCGTGCGTCCCCACCTCGGCCACGCGGCCCTGCACGAGCACCACGATCCGGTCCGCGTGGCGGATCGTCGAGAGCCGGTGGGCGATGACGAGCGTCGTGCGGTGGTGGGCGCCGTCGAGCCGCATCAGCGCGTCGAGCGCGCGCTGGACCTCGCGCTCCGACTCGGCGTCGAGCGCGCTCGTCGCCTCGTCGAGCACGAGGATGGGCGCGTCCCTGAGGAACGCGCGGGCGATGGCGATCCGCTGGCGCTGGCCGCCGGAGAGGAGCACCCCGCGCTCGCCCACCACCGTGTCGTAGCCCTGCGGGAGCTGCGCGATGAACTCGTGCGCCTGCGCGCGGCGCGCGGCCCGCTCCACGTCGTCCTGCGCGAGGTCGGGCCGGCCGTAGGCGATGTTGGCGCGGACCGTGTCGTTGAAGAGGATGGTCTCCTGCCCGACCACCGCGATCTGCGCGCGCAGGCTCGCGAGGGTGAAGCTCCGGACGTCGCGGCCGTCGATGGTGATCCGCCCGCCCTGCGGATCCCAGAACCGCGGGAGCAGGTTCGAGAGCGTCGTCTTCCCGCCGCCCGAAGGGCCGACCACCGCCACCACCTCACCGCGCCGGAGCGTGAGGTCCACCCCCTCCAGCACCGGCCGCTCCCCGTAGGCGAAGGTCACCCGCTCGAACCGGATCGCGTCGCGCAGCCCCTCGAGTCGCGCCGTCCCCTCGTCCGGCACCGCCGCCGCCGAGTCGAGCACGTAGAAGAGGCGCTCCCCCGAGGCGGCGCCCATCATGACGAGCTGGCCGCCGCGCCCCAGCTGCTTCACGGGCGTGTAGAGCATGAGGACCGCGGTCATGAACGAGAGGAGCTTCGCGGCCTCGAGCCGGCCGGCGAGGATCTCGCCGCCGACCCACCAGATCGTGAAGGCGATCCCGCCCGCGGCCATCACCTCCATGAGCGGCGACGAGAAGGCTCGCAGCCGCGCCACGCCCAGCTCGAACCGGCGGAGGGAGCGGATCGCGTCGCGGAACCGGCCGCGCTCGTACGGCTCCATCCCGAACGCCTGGACGACGCGGATGCCCCCGAGCGTCTCCAGCGCGATCTCCGAGATCTTGCCCAGGCTCGCCGCCGACTGGCCGGTCGTGCGGCGGAGCCGGCGCGCCATCCGCACCACCGGGACGAGCGTCGCCGGGATGGCGCAGAACGCCATGAGCGACATGCGCCAGTCCATCCAGAAGCAGGTCCCGAGCATCCAGACCACGGTGATGCCGTCGCGCAGGTAGCTCGCGATCGCCTCGGTGACCGCGAGCTGGACCATCGCCACGTCCTGGTTGAACCGGCTCAGGAGGTCGCCGGAGTGGTGCCGGGCGTGGAACGCCGGCGAGAGCCCCACGAGCCGATCGAAGAGCGCGCAGCGGAGGTCGGCCACCATCCCCGTGGAGACCGAGGCCATGAGGTAGTGCTGGCCGAAGAACGCGACGCCCTTCAGGAGCGCGACGCCGAACACGAGGACCGGGAGCAGCGCCAGCATCCCCCCGCCGTCCAGGCGCGCGAGGAGCGGCGAGAGGTCGAGCCACCGCGGCAGCACGCGCGCGAGCGCGCCCCCGGCGCCGTCCTGGCCGCCCGAGAACAGGAACGAGAGGACGGGGCCGAGGAGGACGACGTACAGCGAGTTCGCCGCCGCGAACACGGTCATCGCGCCGAGCGCGCCGGCGAACCGCCAGCGGTACGGCCACGCGAACCGGAAGAGCCGGAGGTAGGTGCGCACGGTGGGATCACACGGGCGCGGGCGCGCCGGGCAGGGCGCCGCCGGCCGCGGGCGTGCGGCGGCGGGCGGGCAGGCGCTGGCCGCGCCGGTAGGCCGCCCGCGCCAGGTGGCGGAGGACGAAGAACGCGGGCACGAGCGAACGGGGCTGGACCCGGGACAGCGCGGCGCGGCGGTAGGCGCCGGGGTCGAGGGGCGGGGCGGCGGCGAGGACGTCGGCGGCGGCGCACGCCTCCGAGCGCGCGGCGCGGAGCTCCGGGTGCTTCTCCCAGAGGAGCGGATCGGCCGAGGCGTAGCGGCGGATCTGCCCGAGGAACCGGCCGAGCCCGCGGAGCGTCCCGCCGTACCCGAAGTCGTGCCGGACGACGGCGCCGGGGACGAACGCGATGGGCCCGAGCCGGCGCAGCCGGTGGCAGAACTCGAGGTCCTCGCCCGCCGCCGACGGGAACGTCTCGTCGAAGCGGACCGCCGCGAGCGCCTCCGCCCGGACCGCGAGGTTGCAGGACGGCCCGTAGAGGAGCGCGGCGTGACCGGGGAGCGCCCACCGCCCGTTCATCGCGCCGGCGAAGTCCTGGTACCGGTCGAGGAGGGTCCGCCCCAGGGCGCGCGTGACGCCGCTCGCCCCGGCGTGGCCCGCCGCGAGCCCGCGGACGAGCGCCGCGGCCCAGCCCGGGTCGCACACGCAGTCGTGATCGGTGAAGACGACGGCGCGAGCGCCGAGCGCGAGCGCCCGGTCGATCCCCCGGTTGCGGGCGGCGGCGGGTCCGGACCGGCGGGCGAGCGCGAGGACCTCCGCGCGCCGGGGCAGCAGCGGCAGGCGGACGGGGCTCGCGTCGTCCACCACGACGATCCTCCGGATCACGCCCTCGCGCGCGAGCGCGTCCGCGCACCGCCGGAGCCAGGCCGCGTCGCGAGGGCTCCGGAGGTGGGCGGGGACCACCGCGACGACGCTCGAGTCCATTGCGACGGCAACGTAGGGCGCGGATGCCTGCTCGGCGGCGCTCCAACCGGAGCGGTGACGGTGTGCGCACCCCGCGCCCGATCGCCGCGAACCCGTTGTACGAGGGCCCGGCGTGCGCAGCTTTCTCGCAGCCACGGCGGAGGTCAGGACCTGCGGCCGGGGCGTCGTCCGGGCATCGATCGAAAGGGTGAGCGCCTGGCGGCGGCGGCTGCCGCATGGAGCGGTGGCACGCACTTGGAGGGGGAATCAAATGGCGAAGAAGATGAGGTACCTGCTGGTCGCAGGGCTGGCCGCCCTCGCTCTCAGCGGGCGGGCGCTGGCGACGGACGACACGGGCAGCAGCGCGACGAGCGACACCAGCACCGACACGAGCTCGGACATGGGCACCGGCACCACCGGTGACACGGGGATGGGCACGGGCGTCACCGGCGACACGGGGATGGGCACGGGCGTCACCGGCGACACGGGCATGGGCACCGGTACGCTCGGCGACACCGGGATGGGCACCGGTACGCTCGGCGACACCGGCATGGGGACCGGCACGACGGGCGACACCGGCATGGGCACCGACACCGGGACGACCACCGAGTAGGCTGCCAGGGGTCACGGTGGGCGGGGCGGCCGGACTGGATCGCCCCGCCCACCCGGTGTCTCCCACCTCCCCCGGACTGCGCTACGCTGGGCCCCGAGGAGGCCCCGTGAGCGCCATCCAGGCAGCCGAACGATTCCTGCAGCTCCGCCGCATCGCGTTCGTCGGCGTGTCCCGCGACCGCGCCGACTTCTCCCGCAGGGTGTACGAGGCGTTCCTGGCGCGCGGCTACGACGTCGTGCCGGTGAACCCCGCGGTCCCGGAGGTGGACGGTCGGCCCGCGTTCGCGAGCGTGGCCGAGATCACCCCTCCTGTGGAAGGCGCGTACTTCCTCGTCCCCCCCGCCGCCGCCGAGCGCGCCGCGCGCGAGGCCCTCGAGGCCGGTGTGCGCGCGCTCTGGTTCCACCGCGGCGGCGGTCCGGGCGCGGCCTCGCCCGCGGCCCTCGCGCAGTGCGCGGCCGCGGGCGTGACCCCCGTGACGGACCTGTGCCCGTTCATGGTCCTGCCCGGGACGGGCTTCGGGCACCGGCTCCACGGCTGGTTCCGCAAGCGGAAGCTCGCGGCCGAGCGCGCGTAGGCTCGGGGCGTCTCTCTTCCATGGCGTGTCCTCCGGTCCGTGCTCTCGGATGGAGGAGGGCCGTCCGAGGTGACGCCGGTAACCTTCGCCGGGCTCCCGCGTCGGAGGTGGACATGACCGCCGTGCTGCCGTCCTCGCGGCTCCGCCCCGAGGCCTACCCCGCCGACGAGGAGATCGTCGCCCGGGTCCGGGCCGGCGACGCTGCGCTGTTCGAGGTGCTCATGCGCCGCCACAACAGCCGGCTGTACCGGGCGGTGCGCGGCATCCTGCGCGACGAGGCCGAGGCGGAGGACGCGATGCAGCAGGCCTACCTCCGGGCGTACGCGGCGCTCGGCGAGTTCGAGGGGCTCTCCTCGTTCTCCACGTGGCTCGTGCGGATCGGGATCAACGAGGCGCTCGGCCGCGTCCGCAAGCGCCGCCACCACGTGCCGGTGGAGGCCGGCCACACGGAGGTTTCCATGCCGGACCCGCCCACCCCGGAGGAGCGCGCCGCCTCGCGGCAGGCGCTCGCGCTGCTCGAGAGCGCCATCGACCGGCTCCCCCCGATCCACCGCACCGTGATCCTGCTGCGCGAGGTGGAGGGGCTCTCGACCGAGGAGGCGGCCCAGGCGCTCGGCGTCAGCGAGGCCGTGGTGAAGGTGCGCCTCCACCGCGCGCGCGCCGCGCTGCGCGACGTCCTCACCCGCGAGCTCGGGCGGAGCGCGAGCGACGCGTTCCCGTTCCCCGCGGAGCGGTGCGATCGGATCGTGCGCGCCGTCCTCGCGGAGATCCTGCCCGCCGCGTGAGCGGTCGCCCGCGTCTCAGGGCTCCGGCGCGGGCGGTCGCTCGTCGCCGTCGAAGAAGCGGACCGCGCAGGTCGCCTCCGGATCGCCCGCGGGCGCCCGGAGCTCGCAGCCGTAGCTGCACGCGAACCCGCCGCACGTGGACGCCCGGTGGGCGCGGTGCGCCCAGACCCGGATGCAGATCGGCGTGCCGTCGCGCGGGCACCGGTCCGCCCCGGACGCCGGCGGGAAGCCGGCGCCGCAGCCCGTCCACGACGCCGGCCCGAGCAGCGCCTCCGCCTCCGCCGCGCCCGCGCCGCTCGCCGCGAGCGACGCGCAGATCGCGCGCACGTCGGCGACGTGCTCCGCCTCGGGTTCACGGTCGCAGGCGGCCGCGGCCAGGGCGAGGGCGAGGACGGTGGTGATGGGTTTACAGTTCACAGTTCACAGTTCACAGTTCACAGTTCACACGCTGCTGCGGCAACCGCAAACTGACAACTGACAACTGACAACTGACAACTGACAACTGACAACTGATCATTTCACTCCGAGCAAGACGACGTGCCGCCCGCCTCCGCGACCGCCTCCGCCCGCGCGCGCCGGCACTACCTGCGAGGAGGCGGCGAGCCCGACGTGCCCGAGCGTCCTCAAGTACCCAGGCGCGGGGCCCGCCGACCAGACCGCGAGCACACCGCCCGGCCGGAGCGCCGCCGCGCACGTCGCCGCGCCCGCGACCCCGTAGAGCGCGGCGTTCTCGGGCCGCCCCACCACCCCGCCGCGGGGGGCAGGCCCGTTGTCCACGTCGAGCAGCACCGCGTCGAAGCGGCCGGGCCGCCCGGCGGCGACCGACAGCACGTCGCGCTCCACGACCTCGACCCGCGCGTCCGCGAGCGGGTGGCCCGCCGCGGCGCCCAGCGGCCCGCGGTTCCAGGTCACCAGCGCGGGGACGAGCTCGGCGACGACGACGCGCGCCTCCGCCGGCAGCGCGTCGAGGGCGGCCCGGAGCGTGAACCCGATGCCGAGCCCGCCGACGAGCACGGTGCGCGCACGGGCGGCGCG
>JAEYZK010000034.1 GCA_023428085.1 Pseudomonadota bacterium | reverse complement strand
GTCTTGTATCGCGCCAGTGCTGCGTCTACACCAGCCCGTCTTCCTCCGGGGCTTCTCTTTGCGATCGAAACTAGACGATATCGACCTGCGCATCGTGCGCGAGCTGCAGGCTGACGGGCGCATGACGAATGTCGAGCTCGCCAGTCGCGTCGGCATTTCGCCGCCTCCCTGCCTGCGCAGGGTTAGGGCGCTCGAGGAGGCCGGCGTGATCACCGGCTATCGCGGGATGGTCGACGAGAGCAAGCTCGGCATCGAGGTGGTCTGCTTCGCCTTCGTGCATCTGGCCAGCCAGGCCGAGGCCGACCTTGCGCTGTTCCAGGAGCGGATCCGCGAGTGGAGCGCGGTGCGCGAGTGCTGGAAGCTCTCGGGCGACATCGATTTCATGATGAAATGCGTCGCGCCTGACCTGAAGGCCTTCCAGGATTTCGTCGGCGACCTCACTGCGCTGCCGAACGTGCGCAATGTGCGCACCGCGCTGGCGCTGGACCGGGTCAAGGACGAGCCGATCGTACCCTTCGGCTGAGCGGGGCGGCTGGAGGCAGGTGTGCCGGGCCGCCCTCAGCCCAGGACGTAGCGCTTGATCCAGCCGGCATTGTGCCGGATCAGCCCGTCCATGCGCCGCTGGTCGATATCGGGCAGATACCAGGGGCCGGCGGAGCTCGCGGGCACGGTCGAAAGCACCGGCCAGCTCGAGATCACGCGGTTGCCGCGAGCGACCAGCGTCGCCTCGCTGTCGAATGAATCGGAGGTCGAGCCGCCGCTCCAGCGCCCGCCGTCATTGCCGGCATAGCTGTTGAGGAAGACGCCGCGCACGGTGACGTTCAGCGTCGGGCCGGCGCCGTGGCGGACATGGCCGGCGAGCGCGGCCGCGAGCGCCTGCTCGATGGCCGCGAGCTGCCGGGCGACGGCGTCGCTCGACACCTGCCGCGCGAGCCGCAGCCCGTACGCCGCGAGCTGGGCGCGGATGATCTTGGCGAGGAGGACCATGATCTCGATCCGCCCGGAGAAGCTCACGGCGTCGCCGAGCAGGTTGTTGAGGGTCACGCCCCCGCGATCGGCGAGGTGGCTCATGCCGCCGAAGTGCTCCCGCGCGGCGTCGAGGATCGGCCCGTAGAACTCGCGGCGGAGGAACTCGGCCATCGAGGCCTGGCCGAGGAGCGCGGTGCGGCGGGTGAAGTCCTTCACGTCGGTGAACAGGTGGCCGGTGCGCCGCTCCTCGCGGGCGCGCAGGATGGCGCCGCCGCGGCCGGAGAGCCGGTACAGGCGTCCCGCCTGCCACTCGGCGTCGGCCCCACCCTCGGCCTCCGCCCCCGTCCGGAACGAGAACGCCCGCCGGGCGGTGGCGGCGAGCCGCTCGAGGACCACGTCGCCGAGCAGCGCCGCGGCCGCCTGCGCGTACTCGGCGTGGGCCTCGCCGCGCGTGAGGCCGAGCGGCGCGCACGGCTCCTTCGGCCGCCACGCCTTCACGAGCTGCGCGGCGCGGTCGAGCGGCGGGTGGGCGCCGCGCGGCGAGGCGGCGGCGAGCCCCTTCACGAGCGCCTTGCGCGACCCGTCGTCCGCGACCGCCGCGGCGAGGGCGCCGGGGCCGGAGAGCGTCCCGCGGAGCGCCTCGACCGCGTTCCGCAGGCCGGCCGCCTCCGCCAGGGCGAGCCCCTCGGCGAGGAGCGCGCGCAGGGCGGCGACCGCCACCGCCTGCTCCGCGCGGCGCCCGACGTCCGCCTCGGCGGCGAGCGAGGCCGCGAGCTCGGCGGCGACCTCGCCCGCGCCGGCCCCGGCGTGGAGGCGGACGAGCAGGTCGTCCGCCCGCGGGACGCCCGCGGAGAGCTCGAGGCCGTAGAGCGTGACCCCGCCCTGGAGCACCCCGGGCCGTCCGCCCGCGAAGGCGGCGGGCGAGAGCACCCCCTCGATCCGGACGAGCAGGTCCTCGTCGCCGCTCGTCCCGCGCTCGCGCCAGACGCGCGCGAGGCCGGTGCGCGCCGCGAGCCAGAGGCCCACGAGGGCGCCGGCCCGGAAGTAGCGGTCGAGCGGTGGGCCGGGAAGGACCGGGCGCAGGTCCGCCTCGCACGCGGCGCTCGCCGCCGCCAGCGCGAGCGTCACGAGCAGCGGCGTCCGCTCCTTCCCCCGCGTCTCCTCCATCTCCGTGAGGCCCTGGCGCAGCAGCTCGATCCAGAGCGCCACGAGCGATCGCCCGCGGCCCCCCTTGCCCATCCAGGCGGCGACGACGCCGCCGGTCAGGGCCGGGTGCAGCGCGGGCCCGAGCTGCGTCGCGGTGCGGAGGTCCGGCCCCCCGCCGCCGCTCGCGCTGAGCATGGGCGGGACGTGGGGCAGCGTGGCGTAGTCGTCGCGCAGGATGAGCCGGTCGAGGTCGTCCCCGGCGACGAACCCGCGGTGGTGCGAGACGAGCAGGAGGCACAGCTCGACGGCGGCGTTCCGCAGGATGGCCGCGGAGTCCGCCGCGAGCTCGATCGGGACCGAGACGTCCGCGAGCGAGGTGCCGAGCGAGAACCGCAGCCGCGACGGATCGAGCTGCAGGAAGCCCGCGAGGTCCGCCCGGGCGGCGGCGAAGACCTCGGTCCGGCGGGCTGCGACGGGCGACGGCACCCCTACAGCTTACCCGTGAACGCGCCCGTGGGGTCCCCCGCAGGGGTCGTGCTTGCGCCGCGCAAGGCGAGCGAGTAAACAAACGGACTCCCAGCCATGCGCAGGACGTTCCTCAAATCCAAGATCCACCGCGCCACCGTGACGCACGCGGATCTCGAGTACGAAGGCTCGGTCTCCATCGACGAGGATCTGCTCGAGGCGGCCGGCATCTGGGAGTACGAGGCCGTCCACGTCTGGAACATCACCCGCGGGACCCGGCTGCAGACCTACGCCATCCGCGGAGCGCGGGGGTCCGGCGTCATTTGCATCAACGGCGCCGCGGCCCATCTCAACAAGCCCGGCGACCTGGTGATCCTCGCCTCGTTCGCCGAGCTCGAGGAGTCCGAGGCGCGGACGTTCAAGCCCACGGTCATCCTCGTGGACAGCCAGAACCGAATCGTGGCCAGGAACGCCCTCGAGGTGGCCGGCCCAGCAAGGCGGGTCTCCGCATGACGGTGTTTCTTTGGCGCTGCTGAGCTGAAGTTCCTCCCCGATCTCGAGACGTTCGTCTCGCTCTGCCGGCCGGGGCGCGCGGTCCCCGTGCGCGCCGAGGTGGACGCCGACACCGAGACCCCGGTCTCCGCGTTCCTCAAGCTCTCGCGCGGCGAGGAGCAGGCCTTCCTGCTCGAGTCCGTCGAGGGCGGGGAGCGGAGCGCGCGGTTCTCCTTCCTCGGCGCGGGCCCGCGGAGCGTGCTCCGCTGGAAGCTCGGCGATCCCGGCGATCCCGTGGCCGCGATCGACGCCGCGCTCTCCTCGCACCGCGCCGTGCGCGTGCCGGGGACGCCGCGGTTCTCGGGCGGGCTCGTGGGGCACGTCTCGTACGACCTCGTGCGGCGGTTCGAGCCGCACGTGCCGATCGCGAAGCCCGACGAGCTCGGGTTCCCCGACGTCCTCCTCATGGACTTCGACCAGGTGGTCGCGTTCGACAACCTGCGCCACTCGCTCCACGTCCTCCAGGAGGTGCGCTGCGATCCGGGCGACGACCCCCGCGCGCTGTACCGGGCGGCGTGCGCGCGGATCGTGAAGCGGCTCCGGGCGCTCTCCCGGCCCCTCGACGACCCGCGGCCCCGGCGCGCGGCCCGCCCGGCGGTGCTCGCCCCGCGCGTCTCGCGCAAGGCCTTCGAGGCCGCGGTCCGGCGCGCGAAGGAGTACGTCACCGCGGGCGACTGCCAGCAGATCGTGCTCTCGCAGCGCTTCGACGCGGAGTGTACCCTCCCGCCGTTCGAGATCTACCGGGCGCTCCGCCGCGTGAACCCGTCGCCGTACCTGTTCTTCGTGAAGGACGGCCCGCGGGCGCTCGTGGGCTCGTCGCCCGAGACGCTCGTGAAGCTGGAGGACGGCGAGGTCACGCTCCGGCCCATCGCCGGCACGCGCAAGCGCGGCGCCGACGCCGCCGAGGACGGGCGGCTCGAGGCCGAGCTCCGCGCCGACCCGAAGGAGAACGCCGAGCACATGATGCTCGTGGACCTCGGCCGGAACGACGTCGGCCGCGTCTCGGCGGTCGGCTCGGTGCGGGTGACCGCGCTGCGGTCGGTGGAGCGGTACTCGCACGTGATGCACCTCGTCTCCGAGGTGCGCGGGCGGCTCGCCCCCGGGCTCTCCGCGCTCGACGTGCTCCGGGCCGGGTTCCCGGCCGGCACGGTGTCGGGCTCGCCCAAGGTGCGGGCCATGCAGATCATCGACGAGCTCGAGCCCGCGCGGCGCGGCCCGTACGCCGGGGCGGTGGGCTACTTCGACCGCGGCGGCGACATGGAGATGGCGATCGCCATCCGGACGCTGATGGCGAGCGGCCGGCGCGTGTCGGTCCAGTCGGGCGCCGGCGTCGTGTACGACTCGGTCCCCGCCGCGGAGTACCAGGAGACGGTCAACAAGGCGCGGGCGGTGTTCACCGCGGTGGCGCAGGCGCAGGGGCGGGCGCTGCACGCCGCGGCGGCCGCGCCGTCCGCCAGCGCCGGCGGGGGGAAGCGGCGCCCGGGGCGCAAG
>JAEYZK010000026.1 GCA_023428085.1 Pseudomonadota bacterium | reverse complement strand
GCGATCGACCTCCCGACGACGCTCCTCCCGCTCCTCCCGGCCGTGGGCTGGGGGCCGCGGCAGGTCGAGGCCATCGCCGACGCGATGGCGGAGGCGTGGCGCGGGGAGGTGCGGGCGTGAGCGCCGGGAGCGTCCGGGCCCAGCTCGCCGGCCGGAGGATCGCCGTCTGCGTCGGGCCCGGCGGCGTCGGCAAGACCACCACCGCCGCCGCGCTGGCCCTCGCCCGGGCCGCGGAGGGCGGCCGCGCCCTCGTCTGCACGATCGACCCCGCCCGCCGGCTCGCCAGCGCGCTCGGGCTCACCGCCCTCGGCAACGTCGAGACGCGGATCCCCGCCGCGCGCCTGGAGGCGGCCGGGCTCCAGGCGAAGGGCGAGCTCTGGGCGATGATGCTCGACGTGAAGCGGACCTGGGACGACCTCGTCTCCCGCAACGCGCCCGATCGCGCCCGGCGCGACCGTATCCTCGGGAACCGCCTCTACCAGCAGATGTCGTCCGCCCTGGCCGGCTCGCAGGAGTACATGGCCATGGAGAAGCTCCACGAGCTGGCGATGGAGCGGGACTACGACCTCATCGTCCTCGACACGCCGCCCACCGCGCACGCGCTCGACTTCCTCGACGCGCCGAACCGCATCCTCGATTTCCTGGGCAACGACGCCGCCCGCGCCTTCCTCGCGCCGGCGCTGGGGGCGGGGCGGTTCGGCCTGCGGCTCGCGCAGCTCTCCGGCGCGTACGCCGCGCGGATGCTGGCCCGCTTCACGGGCCAGCAGGCGCTCGCCGATCTCGGCGAGTTCCTCCAGAGCTTCCAGGGCATGTACGACGGGTTCAAGACGCGCGCGGCGGCGGTCCGGACCCTCCTCGGCCGCCCCGAGGTGGGGTTCGTGCTCGTCACCGCGCCGAACGAGCTCGCCATCGCAGAGGTGCTGGCCTTCCAGGAGCGGCTCGCCGCGGAGCACATGCCCGTGGCCGGCCTCGTGGTGAACCGGCTCACGCCCGATCTGTGGACCGACGGCGCCCCCCTCCCCGCCCCGGCGGAGCTCGCCGCGCTCCTGCCCGGGGCGCCTGCGCCGGACCGGGACCGGCGCGCCGCCCTCCTCGCCGCCGCCCTGGCCGCGCACCAGGACCTCGTCCGCGGCGAGCGCGCGGCGCTCGCGCCGGTGCTCGCGCGCGTGGTCGGCGCATGTGCGATGGTCCCCCGCCTCGAGACCGACGTCCACGACCTCGCGGGCCTCGCCAGGCTTTGCGCCTGGCTCTAGACGAGCGATCATGTTCCTGGACGGCAGACGAGGACCTGGGAGGAGGGCCCCGGCGAAGCTGGGGGGAGGGGCCCGGCCCCTCCGACGCGGGGCGGCCGCGCGGAGCCGCGAAGCGGCGAGCACGGCGCAGGGCCCCGCGCAGCAGGGGTGGGGCCCCGGCGGCTCCGCCGACGGGGCGGGGCGGCACGCCCCATAAGAAAGCTCGGGAGCGAGCATGTACAAGTCCTTCGACGTCCAGACCAAGGAGCGCACGCAGCTCATCGACGTCACCGCGAAGGTGGAGGCCCTGGTCCACGCGTCCGGGGTGTCCGACGGGGCCTGCGTCGTGTTCGTCCCCCACACGACGGCCGGCGTGACGATCCAGGAGAACGCGGACCCCGACGTGCAGCGCGACCTGCTCGCGGCGCTCGCGCACGCGGCGCCGGACGCCCTCCCGGGCGGCGCGTACCGGCACGACGAGGGCAACAGCCCCGCCCACGTGAAGAGCTCGCTCATGGGGTGCTCGGTCACCGTGCTCGTGGACGGCGGCGAGCTCGTGCTCGGCACCTGGCAGGGCATCTATCTCTGCGAGTTCGACGGCCCCCGGACCCGCCGCGTGCTGGTCCGGATGCTGCGCGGATGAGCCGCTCGATCCGGGACTGATCGTGAACCTCGATCTGGAAGTCACCTGCCCCGCCGTGCCGCGCCCCGTGCGGTCGCCGCGCCGCCTCGCGGCCACCCTCCTCGCCACGGCGCTCGCCGCCTCCTGCGCCACCGCGCCCCGGCCGCCCGCGGCGACCGGACCGGGCGCGCCCGCCACCCTCGTGTTCCCGCCCGAGGAGGTCACCGTCTCGAAGCTCGACCTCGAGCTCGAGGGCAAGGACGAGGAGGAGCTGTTCGCCCTGGGGATGGCGGCCTACGAGGCCAGGGACTGGGCCCGCGCCGCGGCCGCGTTCGCGCGCATCGCCGATCGCTTCCCCGGCTCGCGCCGGGAGGCCACCGCCCTCCTCGACGCCGGCCTCGCCTACCGGCAGCTCCGCGCGTGGCGGCTCGCGCTCGAGCGCTTCCAGGCGCTCGCCCGCGGGTGGGAGGGGGCCGACGCCCTGGAGGCGAGCTTCCTCGCCGCGGAGTGCCAGTACGAGCTCGACGACCTCGCCGCTGCGCATGCCACGCTGACCGCGATCGCCGCGCGGCCGGACCTCGGCGCGCCGGAGCGCGTGCGCGCGCTCGCCCAGCGCGGCGTGGTCGAGCTCGACGACGGGCGGGCCGCGCAGGCCGAGGGGACGCTCCGCAGGGCGCTCGCGATCTGGGTCGGCCTCGACGAAGGCCAGCGCGAGGCGCTCGACCCCTACTGGGCCGCCCAGGCGCAGTACTACCTGGGCGAGGTCCACCGGGCCTCGTTCCTGGCGGTGAACGTCGATCCGGCGACCGCCGGCGACGCGCGCCTCGAGGCCGCGCTGGAGGAGAAGTCCACGCTCCTCCTGCGGGCCCAGGGCCACTACCTCAAGGCCATCCACATGGGCGACAAGCGCTGGGCGGCGGCCGCGGGCTCCCGCGTCGGCGAGCTGTACGACGCCTTCCGCCGGCAGCTCCTCGAGGCGCCGCTCCCGCCGGAGCTGGACGAGGAGCACGCGACCGCGTACCGCGACGAGCTCCGGCGGCGGGTGCGGGTGCTCGCGGACAAGGCCGTCGCCGCGTACCGGGCCGCGCTCGACTTCGCGCGCCGCCAGGGCGTCAGCCTCGAGCTGCTGTCGGACGCGCAGCAAGCGCTGGAGCTGCTCCAGGCGGCGCTGGACGAGGAGGGCGGGCTGAAGGCGGAGATGTGAGGATCGGTTGTCAGTGATCGGTTGTCAGTGATC
>JAEYZK010000009.1 GCA_023428085.1 Pseudomonadota bacterium | reverse complement strand
GCGCTTCGATGCGCTGCTCGCCGAGGCGCGGGCGCTGGAGGCGCGCGCCGAGGCGGAGGTGCTCGACCGCGCCGCGGTCGTGCTCGCCACGCTCACCTCGCTCGACGCCCGGGCGCTCGCCGGCCGCCGCTTCGGCCTCGCCGTCGTCGACGAGGCGACGCAGGCGCTCGAGCCTGCCGTCTACCTCGCGCTCCTCCGCGCCGAGCGGGCGGTGCTCGCGGGCGACCACCTCCAGCTGCCGCCGACCGTGCTCTCCGCCGAGGCCCAGGAGGGCGGGCTCGGCCGATCGCTCTTCGAGCGGCTCGCCGACGTGGCCGCAGGCCCGTCCGGCGCTCCGGCGCGGGTCACCCTGGCCGAGCAGCACCGGATGAACGAGCGGATCATGGCCTTCCCGTCCGAGGCGCTCTACGACGGCCGGCTGCGCGCCCATCCGGACGTGGCGCGATGGGCGGTGGACGACGCGCCGCTGGAGTGGATCGACACCGCCGGGCGCGGCTTCGAGGAGGAGATCCCCGAGGGCTCGGACTCCCGCCAGAACGCCGGGGAGGCGGCGCTCGCGGCGGCGCAGGTGGAGCGGCTCCGCGCGCTCGGCGTCTCGCCCGGCGAGATCGCGGTGATCTCCCCATACGACGCGCAGGTGCAGCGGCTCCGCGCGCTCCTCGCGGGGCCCGCCGAGGAGGGCGTGGAGATCGACACCGTGGACGGCTTCCAGGGGCGCGAGAAGGACGCGGTGATCGTCTCGCTCGTCCGCTCGAACGACGCGGGCGACGTCGGCTTCCTCTCGGACGTGCGCCGGATGAACGTTGCGATCACGCGTGCGCGCAAGAAGCTCGTCGTCATCGGCGACGGCGCGACCGTGGCCCGCCACCCGTTTTACGGTGCGTTCGTGCAGCACGCCGAGCGGGCCGGGGCCTGGCGGAGCGCCTGGGACGGGGTGTGATGGGGGGGCGAGGACCCATGGTGGGTGGAGGGCGCGTCTGCTAGCATCCGAGCCGGTCGAAGGGATCTTCGAATGAACGAGGGCGACAGCCCCGTCTCGGAGCGCACGATGCCGGCGGGCAAGGCGCCCGCCGCGCCCGAGCGCGCCGGCGCTCCCGCGACGCGCGGGGACGCGCAGCACGAGCTCGCGCAGCTCGAGGCCGTCATGCAGGCCATCCCGGACGGCGTGATGGTCTTCGACGCCAGCGGGACGGTGTTCCGGATGAACCCCGCGGCGGTGGAGATCTGGCGGCAGACGGGCATCGACGTCCCGGAGGGTCCCCCGCGTCCCGAGGACCTGGCGAAGCTCCGGCTGCTCGACGAGGAGGGCAAGTCCGTGCCGCTCGAGGACTGGCCCGGGCCGCGCGCGCTGCGCGGCGAGACCATCCACGGGCTGCACCTCGCGTTCGCGATCGAGGGGAGGCGGGCGATCCGGATGCTCGTGAGCGCGGCGCCCATCCGCGGCGAGCGCGGCGCCATCACCGGCGCGGTGCTGACCTTCTCCGACGAGACCGAGGTCCGCGAGCTCGCCGAGGCGCGCGACGACCTCGTGCGCATGGTGAGCCACGACCTGCGCGCGCCGCTCTCGGCCATCTACGGCCAGGCCCACCTCATCCGCCGCGCGGCGGGCGAGCCCGACAAGGTCCAGGCCCGCGCCGCCGCCATCGAGCGGAGCTGCGAGCGGATGAGCGGGATGATCCAGGACCTCGTCGAGGTGACGCTGCTCGAGGCGGGGCAGCTCCCGCTCGCCCCCGCGCGCGTGGACGCCGCCGCGCTCCTCCCGGACATCGTGGACGGGCTGCGCGGCGGGATGGACGTGGACCGGGTGCGGCTCGAGGTCCAGTCGCCGTGCTGGGCGCACCTCGATCCGGCGCGGCTCGAGCGGATCGTCGTGAACCTCGTCTCGAACGCGCTCAAGTACTCCTCCGGCGACGTGCAGGTGCTGCTCACCGCCGGCGACGGCGACGTCGTCCTCACGGTGACGGACCGCGGCGTGGGCATCTCGTCCGAGGACCAGGCCCGGATCTTCGAGCGGTACTACCGCGCCCGCAGCGAGCGGCAGCCGGAGGGGCTCGGGCTCGGGCTCTACATCACGCGCCTCCTCGTCGAGGCGCAGGGCGGCACGGTCGAGGTCGAGAGCCAGCTCGGGAGCGGCAGCACCTTCCGCGTGCGGTTCCCTGGAGCCGGCGAGGCGTGAGCGGTTCCACGGGGCGGACGCACGGTCGATGATCGAGAGCACCTTTCGCCTCGCCACCGGCGTCGGGCCGTACCTCGAGGCCCGCCTCTGGGAGTCCGGCATCCGGCGCTGGGCCGACTTCCCGGCGCCGCCCGCGGTCGTCGTCACCCCCGCGGTCGACGGGCGGATCCGGGCGGCGATCGCCCGCGCCGCGGCGGCGCTCGAGGCGGGGGACGCCGACGGGCTCGCCGCCATGCTGCCGCGGCGGGAGCGCTGGCGGCTCTACCCGGCGTTCGCGCGCGACGCGGCGTTCCTCGACGTGGAGGCCGACGCCGACGAGGTGATCTGCGTCGGCGTCCTCGACGCGGACGGCCCGCGCCTCTTCCTCCGCGGGCGGGATCTCGCCGAGCTCCCGGAGGCCGCGCGCCGCTGGAAGCTCCTCGTCACGTACAACGGGGAGTCGTTCGACGTGCCCGCGCTGCGCCGCGCCTTCCCCGGCTTCCGTCCGCCCCGCGCGCACGTCGATCTCCGTCACGTCTGGCGCCGGCTCGGGCACGCGGGGGGGCTCAAGCTCCTCGAGCGCGAGGCGGGCGTCGGCCGGCCGCCCCACCTCGACGGGCTGGGCGGCGGGGACGTGAGCCGCCTCTGGCGGGCCTGGGAGCGCGGCGACGCGGACGCGCTCCGGCTCCTCGCCGAGTACAACCTGTACGACGCGGTCAACCTGCGGCCGCTCATGGACCTCGGGTACAACCGGATCGTGGAGCGGCTGCGCCTGCCCGCGGAGCCCGTCCCCGTCGCCGAGCGCGGGGACTTCCGGTACGACATGACCAAGGTCCTCCTGTCGCTCTGACCGGGTGAGGTGTCCTCCCGGCGGCGGTCTCGGGCCAGGACGGCGGTCGGGGTTCCCTGGCCTGGCCCGGCCGGACGCCGGGGTATCGGGGTGGGGTGCGGCCGGACCCGGGGTGAGGGAAGAGACGCGGAACCACCCGGGACTGCGGACGGGCCGGCGGGCCCCACGGTTGCACTCCCGGCCAGCGCGAGGCATCTGCACACCCATGGCAGCGACCGCCGATCACGTCTGCATCTTCGTCCGCGCCACCGGCGACCGGCTCCGCGCCGCGGAGCGCCTCGTCCTCGCGCTGCCGGTCATCCTCGGCGAGGATCTCCTCGACTGCGGGGTCCGGTACCAGGCCGAGGCGAAGCTGCTCGGCGTGACCGTGCGCCTCGGGGGCGAGGTCCCCTCTCCCGCCGCGCGCGACCGGATCGTCTTCTGGACGGCCCGGGCGGGCGGGCGGGCGATGGCCGCGGGCCGGCTCGACGCGGACGACAGGAGCCGCCTCGAGACCTACCTCGCGAAGCCGACGCACGCGCTCTCCGGCGTCGCGCCCGAGGAGCTGTTCGAGGCCGCGGGGGCGTTCTTCACCGCGCTCGGCGCGGCGCCCGACCGGCGGCGCTCCCCCGGCGAGCGGCCCCAGCTCGTCATGGACGTGGGCGGGCCGGGCTGGGACGGCGTCCGCTGGGACGCGGCGGAGCGCCAGCTGTTCGTCGCCGCGCCGCTCGCGCCGCCGGCCGGCGACGCCATCCCCCTCTTCCTCCGCGTGCCCGGGCAGGCGCGGCCGATCCAGGTCCGCGCCACCGTCGCCGAGGTCCGCGGCGAGGCCGCCGTCATCGTCGGCGTCGGCCACGACCTGCCCACCGCCGTCGAGGCCGCCCGGCACGCGCGGGA
>JAEYZK010000405.1 GCA_023428085.1 Pseudomonadota bacterium | reverse complement strand
TGACCTCAGGCGCGCCGCGCGGCCTCCGCGGGCGCCTTCGCGCCCCGGCGCGGCGAGAACCCCGCCCACAGGACCGCGGCGAGGAAGACGACCTGCAGCGCGGTGCGCGGCACGAGAGGCGTGACCGGCGCGCCGCCGATCTCGAGCCCCGCGCGAGCGGCGTGGACGTTCGCCGGGAACATCGCCAGGAGCAGGAGCGCGAGCCCACCCGCCGCCCACGGCGCCACGCGCGGGATGACGAGGCCGATGGCGCCGAGGATCTCCGCCAGCCCCGTGAGCGTCACGAGGAGCGCCGGGTCCGGGAAGATCGCGGGGACCATCCGCACGAGGTCGGCGCGCCGACCCCCGAAGTGGGCCGACGCGGTGAGGAGGAACATGACCGCGAGCGCCCAGCGGAGCGAGGTCACGTGGCTCCGGAAGGCGGGAGCGAAGCGGGAGAGGAGCCCGCGGAACAGCAGGAACGAGGCCAGCAGCACGATGAACGGTGTCATGCGGAGAACGTTACGGCGCCGGCCGCGGGCCGTCTTGAACGGACTGGCTACGACGGAGCGCTTCGGACGGGGTCACCCCGAGCAGCCGACGGAACGTGCGCGTCATGTGGGCGGCGTCGGCGAAGCCGGCGCCGTACGCGGCGTCCCCGAGCGACGCACCGGCGGCGAGCGCCGCGCCGGCGCGCTCGAGCTTCAGCCAGCGCAGGTACGGCCGCAGGGGGATCCCCACCGCGGCCGTGAACGCGTGCATGAAGCGCCCCGTCGAGAGCCCGGCGATGGCGGCGAGCGCCGGGAGCGAGCAGTCGGCGTCGGGCGGCGCCTCGCGGAGGTAGCGCAGGACCCGCCGGACTCCGGGGTGCCGCAAGGTCGGCGGCGCGACCGGCTCGCTGCCGAGGGACAGCGCGCCCGCCACCGCGGCCTCCGCGTCCGCGAGCGCGGGCCCGTCGGGGCGGAGGAGCTGGCGCAGGCGGTCCGCCCGCGCGCCGTCGATGCGCTCGACGGCGCCGGCCCCCCGCGCGGCGCGCAGGCGATCCCCCGTCTCGCTCTCCGGCTCGACGAACACCACGAGGGCGCGGGTCCCCCGCGCGTCGATCGCGTGCGGCGCGTCCGGGCCGGTGAGGAGCGCCCCCGCGCGCCGGGGACGTCCGCGGGCCGACGTCGTCACCGAGAGGTCGGCGTCGAGGCCGACGACGAGGTGCCAGCAGTGGTGCGCGTGCAGCCGGCTCGCGCCGCCGGGCCCCCACGTGACGAGGACGGCGGGCCACGGCCGGAGGACCCCGGCCGCCGAGGCCGCTGCGCGAGGGAGGAGCACGGCCCACTCATGTTCCACCGCCGGCGGCGGTGCCAGGCGAAGCCCGGCTCCCCGCAGGGGGGCCGGCGCCCGACGGCGCCCGCGCTCATCCGCCCGCGAGCCGCTGGTACACCGCCTCGTACCCTGCCGCGCTCCGGTCCCACGAGAAGTCGAGCGCCATCCCCCGCCGCATCATCGCCGTCCACGCGGCGCGGTCGCGGTACACCTCGAGCGCCCGCAGGAGCGCGCCCCACAGCGCGCGCGGGTGGTACTCCATGAACTTGAACCCGGTGCCGCGATCCTTGCCGTCGTAGTCCTCGACCGTGTCCTCGAGCCCGCCCACCGCCCGCACCACCGGGACGGTCCCGTAGCGGAGCGAGTACAGCTGGTTCAGCCCGCACGGCTCGAACCGCGAGGGCATGAGGAACGCGTCGGCGCCGGCCTCGATCCGATGGGCGAGCCCCTCGTCGAACCCGATGCGCGCGGCGATCTTCCGGGGGTGGTCGCGGGACGCGCGGACGAAGACGCTCTCGAGCCGCCGCTCCCCGCTCCCGAGCACCGCGAGCTGGACGTCGAGCGTCGCGAGGCGGGGGAGCACGGCGGCGGCGAGGTCGATCCCCTTCTGCTCCGCGAGGCGGCCCACCATGCCGACGAGCGGCACGTCCGGCCGGACCGGGAGCTTGAGCTCGCGCTGGAGCGCCGCCTTGCACTCCGCCTTCCCCTCGAGCGCCGCGGCGGAGTAGCGGGCCGGGAGGTGCGGATCGCGCGAGGGGTCCCACTCGTCCACGTCGATGCCGTTCAGGATGCCGGTGAGGTCGCGCGCGCGGTGGCGGAGGACGCCGTCGAGCTGCGCCCCGCCCTCGGGCGTCAGGATCTCGCGCGCGTAGTTGGGCGAGACGGTGGTGATCGCGTCCGCGGCGGTGAGCCCGGCCTTCATGAACGAGAGGTGGTCGTAGAACTCCATCGCGTCCCAGCGGAAGGCGCTCCAGGGCAGGCCGAGCGCGGGCACGGCGTCCTTCGGGAAGACCCCCTGGTACGCGAGGTTGTGGATCGTGAAGACCGAGCGGGCGCGCGCGAGGGCCGGATCCTGCCCGTGGTCCTGGCGGAGGAGGAACGGGAGGAGCCCCGTCTGCCAGTCGTTCCCGTGCACGATCCGCGGGCGGAGCCCGAGGGCGCCCGGCGTGGCGAGGGCGGCCCGCGTGAGGTACGCGAACCGCTCGGCGTTGTCGGCGTAGTCGCCGTGCGCGTCGCCGTAGAGGGCGCGGCGCGAGCCGAAGTACCGGTCGTGCTCGACGAAGTAGTACGCGACGCCGGCGGCCCGCGTGCGCCAGAGCGTGGTCGCCTCGCCGCGGACCCGCACCGCGCCGTGGAGCGGCTGGAAGCCCGCGCGGACGTCGATGGTGTAGTAGCGCGGGCTGACGACGGTCACCGCGTGACCGCGCCGCGCGAGCGCGCGGGGCAGGGCACCGGAGACGTCGCCGAGCCCGCCGGTCTTCGACCAGGGCGCGACCTCCGACGAGACGAACAGGATCTCCATGGCCGCTCTCTACTCCGCGTTCCCCTCGGGCGGGAGCATCGGCGTCCGCCCCCTACGCTGCGTCCGGCGCCGGCCGGACGCCAGGCCGGCGGAGCGTCGCGCCCACGAGCGCGGCGGCGAACATGAGCGCGCCCCCGGCGAGGTACGGGGCGGCGTGCCAGACCTGACCGTAGGTGAACGTGCCGGCCTCCGGCCCGACGATCCGGCCGAGGGCGCCCGCCGACTCGCCGATGCCGAGCGTCCCGCCCTGCTCGTCCGCCCGCGCCATCCGGGACAGGAGCGACGAGATCGAGGGCTGGGTGAGCCCCGCCCCCGCGGCGAGCGGCGCGGTCGCGAGCCAGAGCCCCAGGGGGCTCCCCATGAACGGCAGCGCGGCGAGCGCGATCGCCTGGACGAGCACGCCGGCCACGAGGAGCTTCACCTCGCCGAAGCGCCGGGTGAGCGGACTGATGAGCCCGCCCTGCACGATCACGAGCACGATCCCGATGTAGCCGTAGAGGTACGAGACGTGGTCCTCGGCGAGGCCGTAGCGGTCCGTGGCGAGGAACGTGAAGGTGCTCTCCATCGCGCTGAAGGCGAGCACGGTGAGGAAGTACACGACGATCAGCCGGCGGATCCCGGGCAGGCCCATCTCGCGGAAGAAGGCGGTGAACGAGTGCCGGCTCGCCTCGGCCCGGACGGCGCGCTCCTCGGGCTCCGGCAGCACGAAGTACGCGGCGACCCCGTTCGCGGCCGCGAGCGCCGCCGCGGCGAGGCCCGGCGCGGCGAGCGAGAAGTGCGTCGAGAGGAGCCCCCCCACCGGCGGGCCGAGCACGAACCCCAGCCCGAGCGCGGCGCCGAGCACGCCCATGCCCCTGGCGCGCGTCTCCGGGGTGGTGACGTCGGCCACGAACGCGCGGGCGATGGCGATGTTGGCGGTGGCGGCGCCGGCGAAGAGCCGCGCGGCGATCAGCGCGGCGAAGGAGCCCGCCAGCCCGTAGCCCAGGAACGCGAGCGCGGTCATGAAGATCGACACGAGCAGCACCGGCCTGCGACCGACGCGATCGGAGAGGCGGCCCCAGATCGGCGCGAAGACGAACTGCATCGCCGAGTAGCCGGTCGAGAGCAGCCCGGTCCACGTCTGCGAGGCGCCCAGATCCCGCGCGTACAGGGGCATCACCGGGAGCACCATCCCGAACCCCAGGAGGTCCACGAAGACGATGACGAAGAGGATGGCGAGGGCGGACCGGCGGTGCGTCACTGAGCGTCGAGGATAACCCGTCGGGAGGTTCGGCGCAGGCGAAAGCGGGGCGCGCGGGGTCAGCGCGGCGCGGGCGCGTCGCCGGGCGGAGCGCTCACGACGCGGTCCCGGCCGCCGCGCTTCGCGTCGTAGAGGCGGGCGTCGGCGCGGGCGAGGAGCGCCGCCCCCTCGCGCTCGTCGGCCGTGAGCGCGGCGCAGCCCAGCGAGACCGTGACGCCGACGGCGGTCGCCTCCACCGCGACGGCGGAGTCCCCCACGGCGCGGCGGATCCGCTCCGCCACGTCGGCGGCCGCGGCGAGCGTCGCCCCGGGGAGGAGCGCGGCGAGCTCCTCCCCGCCGATCCGGGCGAGGAGATCCTCCGCCCGCAGCGCCCGCTGGGCGCGCGCGGCGACCTCCGCGAGGACGACGTCGCCGGCCGCGTGCCCGAGCGTGTCGTTCACGCGCTTGAAGTGATCGATGTCGAGCGCCACGACGGCGAGCGCCGCGCCCGTCCGGCGCGCGCGGGCCACCTCGCGCTGGAGCGCCTCCTCGAAGGCGCGCCGGTTCGCGAGCCCCGTCAGCGCGTCGCGCCGCGCGAGGTCGGCGAGCGTCGCGAGGTCCTCGGCGTCGGCCTCGCCCTGGCGCAGGTACCGGAGCACGCTGGAGCCGAGCTCGATCCGATCGCCGGGCACGAGCTTGCGGGTGGTGATCGGGTGGCCGTTCACCCAGGTGCCGTTCGTCGAGCCCAGGTCCACGACCTCGTGGCCGTCCTCGTCGGGCACGATCCGCGCGTGGCGGCGCGACACGTCGGCGGCGCCGATCGGGAGCTCGCAGCGCGGATCCCGGCCGATGACCACCTCACGGTCCAGGGCGACGCGCACGCCGGCGGCGGGGCCCTGCACCACCACGACGGAGTACGCCATCGGCCCATCCCCGCGCTCGCCCGCACGGGACTGACCCGGGGTCGTCGGTGCGGGCATGCGCGCCCGCGTGCGCTCCTCGGCCATACGGTCGGACGAGGATACACTGCCCCAGGCGCCAGTTCACGCCGAAGTCCCGGCCGGGGCCCGCGGCCGGACGGCGGCGCAGCGGCCGCCGCTCACCACCAGATCACCTGGACCACGATCCCCTCCGGCCCCTCGACGTACAGTGAACGCGAGCCGTCGCGGTGCGCGCGCGGCCGCGCGGCGATCCGCGCGCCGGCGGCGTCGAGGTGCCTCTCCCAGGCGTCCACGTCCTCGGGCTTCTCGACCCGGAGGCCGAGGTGATCCAGGCGGCCCGGGCCGGCGTCGTCGGCGCGGTGCAGCGCGAGGTTGTCGCCGTCCCGCACGAGGTAGACGTTGTCGGGGTCGGGCCGCCAGGTGACCTGGTAGCCGAGCGGACCGGTGAAGAACGCCTCCACGGCGGCGAGATCGCGGACCTTGAGCGCCGCGTGGCGCAGGCCGAGGGAGGGCGGGCGGGCGGGGTTCACGGTC
>JAEYZK010000316.1 GCA_023428085.1 Pseudomonadota bacterium | reverse complement strand
CGCTGGGGCCCCCCTCCCTGCCGCTGGGTTGATCCGCCAACCATCGCTCTCGTTTAGCACGGGACCCGGCGGCGCGCCGCGGAGGTCACCGGACCCAGTAGGCTTCCCACACGTAGACCCACGGGGCCACGAACAGGAGCGCGTCGATCCGGTCGAGCAGGCCGCCGTGGCCCGGGATGAGCTTCCCCGAGTCCTTCACCCCCGCGGCGCGCTTCACCAGCGACTCGCAGAGGTCGCCGAGCGGCCCGAGCACCGCCCCGCCCGCGCCGAGCAGCACCGCCTGGGGCACGCTCAGGACGTCCAGCCCGGGCAGGATCCACCGGCAGGCGAGCGCGCCCACGATGGACCCGACGGCGCCCCCGGCGAACCCCTCCCAGGTCTTCTTGGGCGAGATGCGCTCGAGCAGCCGGTGGCGCCCGAAGGCCCGCCCGGCGAAGTACGCGAAGGTGTCGTTGGCCCAGGTCACCACGAACGCGAGCACGACCCAGGACGCGCCGTGCCCGTCCTCGGCGCGCCGCAGGCCGACGAGGGTCGAGATGAGGAGGCCGATGTAGAGCCACGAGAACATCACCGCGCCGATGCGCGGCGGGATGGTCTCGAGCGGCTGCCGCCGGAAGAGGAACGCGGAGAGGAGCACGACCACGGCGCCGGCGAGCGCGGCGGACCCCCAGGCCGGCCAGAGCTGCGGGCCCTCGACGAGCTGGGCCGCGACGGGCGTCGCGGCGGCGACGAGGATCCCGAAGATCTCGGCGACGCCGAGCGCCCCGGCCATGGCGATGAGCTCGCCCGCCCCGACCGCGGCGGCCGCGCCGGCGAGCGCCGCGAACGGCAGCCCGCCGAGCCAGGTGAGCCAGACGGCGATGGGGAAGAGCACGACGCCCGAGGCGATCCGGAGGACGAGGTTCTTGCGATGGGCCGCGCGGTCGTTCACGGTGCCTGTCGTCCCTGGAGCTGCGCGGCGGTGAGGCCGAACCGGCGCGTGCGCCGCTGGAAGTCCGAGATGGCGAGGAGCAGGGCGCGCGCGCGGAAGTCGGGCCAGAGGTCCTCGGTGAAGAAGAGCTCGGCGTACGCGCACTGCCACAGGAGGAAGTTCGAGATGCGCCGCTCGCCGCTCGTGCGGACGAGGAGGTCGAGCTCCGGCAGCCCCGCGGTCCAGAGCTCCGCCTCGAGCTCCTCCGCGCCGAAGTCCGGCCGGCGCGCGGCCGCCCTCCGCGCCGCCGCGACGATCTCCTGCTGCCCGCCGTACGACAGCGCGAGCGTGAGCGTCATGCCCGCGTTGCCCGCCGTCTCGCCGCGGACCTCGGCGAGCTTCCGCTGGACCGAGGCCGGGAGCCGCTCCAGCTCGCCGATGGCGTGGAGCCGGATCGCGTTCTCCCTCATCTCGCCGCGCTCCGCCTCGAGGAACTCGGCGAGGAGCTCCATGAGCGCGTCCACCTCGGGCTCGGGCCGCCCCCAGTTCTCGGAGCTGAAGGCGTAGAGCGTGAGCGCCGGCACGCCGATCCGCCGGGCGGTGCGGGTGACCTCGCGCACCGACTCCGCGCCCTCCCGGTGGCCGGCGACGCGGGGGAGCCCTCGCTGCTCGGCCCAGCGCCCGTTCCCGTCCATGATGATGGCGACGTGGCGGGGCAGCGGGCGCGCGCGCACCTGCGCCTCGAGCTCCGCGGTGGAGAGCGGATCGGCCATTGCGCGGGCTTATAACACGCGGCGCCATGCGGGCGGGCCCGGTGGGGGAGCCCCTGTGCGAGCGCGGGCTTGCGCGCCGTGGCCAGGGGTGCGGCCGGAGACCCTCTCGGCATTCCCTTTGACCCTCCCGGAACTGGCCCGTATTCTCGTTTCAGTGCCCCCGCAGCGCGTCGGCCCCTTCCAGATCCTCTCGGTCATCGGCCGGGGCGGGATCGGCACCGTCTACCGCGGCCGGCACGTCGGCACGGGTGCCCTCGTCGCCGTGAAGGTCCTTGGCCCTTCACCCGCCGTGGAAGCCAGCGCGGCGCGCCGGCTCGCGCGCGAGTTCGAGGTGCTCCGAACGCTCGACCACCCGAACGTGGTCCGCGTCTACGACGCCGGGGTGACGGACGGGTACTCGTACCTCGCGATGGAGCTCGTGCAGGGGCTCGACCTCCGCGCGTACCTCTCGCCCGCGCTGGACGACGACTGCGTGCTCGCGGTCGCCCCGCCGCTCGCCCCCGCCGAGGGGTTCTCCCCCGGCGCGAGCGCCGCGGGTCCCGAGGCGATCCGCGCGCTCGCGTCGATGATGGACGAGCCCGAGACGGAGGAGGCCCGCTACGCCGCGCCGCCCCCGGGCGGCGACGCAGCGGCCGGCGAGGCGCCGGTCCACGCGCCCCTCGACCCCGAGGCGCTCGCCGCGCTCAACCGCCCCACCCGCCTGGCGCGGCTCCGCGGCGCGCTCGGGCAGGTGGCGGAGGCGCTCGCCTACGTCCACGCGCGCCACCTCGTCCACCGCGACCTCAAGCCCTCCAACATCATGGTGGACGATCACCGGCAGGCGCGGCTCATGGACTTCGGCCTGGTGAAGGCCGCCGCCGAGGCCGGTGACGACGCGCTCACGCAGACCGGCCGCGTCGTCGGGACGTACCGGTACATGTCGCCCGAGCAGGCGCAGGGCCACCCGGTGGACGCGCGGAGCGATCTCTACAGCCTGGGCGTGATCCTCTACGAGCTCCTCGCCGGCGCCCCGCCCTTCGTGGCCCAGGACCCGGTCGCCCTCTGGCGCGAGATCCTCCACGTGCAGCCGGTGCCGCTGCACGTCGTCAACCCGGGCGTCGATCCCGGGCTCGCCGCGGTCGCCGCGCGGCTCCTGGAGAAGGACGCGGCGCGGCGGTTCCAGAGCGCGGCCGAGGTGGCGGAGGCAGTCGTCGGTGGACGGTAGTCAGTGGTCGGTGGTCAGCAACCGACTACTGACAACTGACAACTGACAACTGACAACCGACAACCGACCACCGATCACTGACCACCGAACGTCACCGTGAACGCCGCGCCCTTCCCCGGCCCGGCGCTCTCGACCGTGAGCGTCCCGCCCATCTGCTTCACGTAGTTGGCGCAGGTGTGCAGGCCGAAGCCGTGCCCCGCGGCCTTGGTGGTGAACCCGTACGAGAAGACCTTGTCGAGGTTCTCGGCCGGGATGCCCACCCCCGTGTCACGCACGCAGAGCTGCGCCCGCCCGCCCTCGCTGCGCACCTGCACGGTCAGGCGCCGCTCCCCCTCGGGGACCTGCGCGAGCGCCTCGACGGCGTTCTTCACGAGGTTCACGACGACGTGGACGACCTTGGTCCGCGGGAGGACGGGTCGGGGCGCGTCGCGGTCGTACTCTCGGAGCACCTGCACGCCGCGCCGGGCGAGCTGCGTGGCCTCGACCTCGAGCGCGAGCTCGGCGATCCCGACCAGATCGGTCTCGTCGCGCAGGAGGATGTCGATCCCGTTGTGGGCGTACTCCTGGAGGCTGCGGATCGTCTCGCGGATGAGCCGGGTCCGCTCGAGGAGCTCGGCCACGGAGGCCCGCACGCGGGTCCACTCGTCGAGGAGCCCGGCCGCGAGCTTGAAGTAGTAGCTCGGGAGGAGCCGGGCCCGCGGGTCCTGGGCGAAGAACCCCGGGAGGTCGTGCTCGTGGGCGCGGAGGAGCTCGTTCGCCTTGAGCAGCCCGTCGAGCCTCGAGTGATCGAGGATCTCGTTCGCGGCCTCCGCCGAGACGCTCACGCTGTTGAGCAGGTTGCCGACGTTGTGGAGCGCGCCGACCGCGATCTCGGCCATGCCGGCCTGGTGCGCGGCGTCGAGGAGCCGGCTCTGCGCCTGCTGCAGCTCCCGCGTCCGCTCCGCGACGCGCTGCTCGAGCTCGCTGGCGTGGCGGGCGAGCTCGCTCATGAGCGCGCTCACCGAGAGCCTGCGCCGCAGCTCGTGCACGAGCGAGGGATCCGGGGTCGAGCGCCGCTCGACGGTCTCGAACAGCGCGAACCCGTCCTGGCCGGTGCTCGCGAGCATCGAGAACACGACGAAGTCGCGGCGGCGCTCCCGCGTCTCGAGGCTCGCGATCAACGCGCCGGGCGGGAACGACGCGAGCGGGAAGTCGTAGGTGGCCCGGTCGTACCCGCCGAAGCGCAGGGCGAGCGCGGCGCGGTCCCGCTCCGGCGCGGCGTACCGCGCGACGAAGAGGCTCTCGATGCCGAGCTCCGGGAGCCCGGCGAGGAGCGAGCGCCGGAGCTGGTCCTGATCGAGGACCACGTTCCAGTAGTAGGTGTTGATGACGCCCTGGTAGCCCGAGGCGCGCAGCACGCTGAAGCGCATCTGCCGCTGCTCGGCGATGCTCGCCACCGCGGCGAGCGCGTCCTCGCGCACCGCCCCCGCGTGCGGGCGGGCGACGCCGGGCTCCGCCCGCTCGAGGAGGTCGAACGCCGCGTCGAGGATCTCCCGCCACAGCGGGGCCACCCCGCGGCGCGGGTCGAACCGGGAGAGGAGCTCCTCGAGCAGCAGCGGGAGCCGGTCGCCCCGCTCGCCGTCCAGCTCGGCCTGCAGGAGCTCGAGGAGCTCCCGCGCCCAGGTGGCCGAGTGCACGACGTCCCGCACCTCGGGGAACAGCGCGTCGAGGTCGCCGGCCAGCTCCGCGGGGCTCCGGCGGGCCGGGCGGGGAGCCGGCGCGGGCGGCGCGCCGTGCCCCGGGGCGAGCGGTGCGCGCGCGAGGCACCCGCAGGAGCGCCGGGGCACCATCTCCGCCGGGAACTCGAGCCGCTCCGGGACGCGTTCGCCCCGGAGCCGGGCGAGCACCGACCGCACCGCCGCGGTGCCGACCGCCCGCAGCGGCTGCCGCGCGCTGGTGAGCATGGGCGTGACCGCGACCGTCTCCGGGAGGTCGTCGAACCCCGCCACCGCCACGTCCTCCGGGACGCGCCGGCCGAGGCGCTGCAGCTCCCGCATCGCGTGGATCGCCATGAAGTCGTTGGCCGCGACCAGCGCGTCGAAGCGCACGCCGCGCTCGAGCAGCGTGTGGACCGCCTGGATCGCCGGGGGCCGGGTGAAGTCACCCGGCGTGACGAGCGCGGCCCGGAGCGGGATGCCGTGCTCCTCGAGCGCCTGGCGGTAGCCGGCGAACCGCTCCCGCGCCTCGGGGCTCTCCCCGGGCCCGCAGATGAAGGCGACGTCGCGCCGGCCGTGGACCTCGACGAGGTGGCGCACGATGTCTCGCATGCCGTCCCCGCCGCGGACGAGGAGGCTCGTCGTCCCCGGCACGTGCGCGCCGATGCTGACGACGGGCCGCGGCCGGAACCGCTCGTAGAGCTGCGCGAGGCCGTCGCCCACGCGCTGGACGCCGAGCGCCGACGAGACGCCGATCACCGCGTCCACGTTGGGCGCGGCCGCCATCGCGTAGAGCGCGTCGCCGTCCGCGACGACGCCGTTGCCGATGAGGCACAGGAGGCTGGCGTCGTGGACCTTCGCGGCCTGGCTGATGGTGACCCAGAGCTCCTCCTCGCACCCGCCGAGGAGGCTCTCGAACAGCACGCCGATGGTGGCGCGTCTGGGTCCGCTCACGTTGCCCCACCTCGCCTGGCGCGGCGCCGACGAGCCGCGACCGCCCGCGCGAGCGTACCGAAGTTCCGCGGGCCCGGACCACCGGGCCTGCGTCCCGGGAAGGTCGGTCCGCACCCGGCGCCGCCGGATCCTGTCGGAGCGGCCCGCTAGCCTTGCGCTCGATGTCGGATCTCCCCGCGGACGAGGTCGGGTACCAGGCGGTCGTGGCCGAGTACTTCCTCGGGCTCCGCGGCGCGGGGCTCATGCTGTCGCCGCTCGACCAGGAGCTGGTGGCGGAGTGGGAGCGGCGCGGCCTGCCGGTGCCGGTCGTGTGCCGGGGGATCCGGCACGGCCTGGCGGCGCGCGCCGAGGAGCGGCGCGGACCGGCGCGGTCGCTCCGCGCCCTCCGGCACGCGGTCGAGGACGAGTGGCGCGCGTACCGGAGCGGGCGCGTCGGCAG
>JAEYZK010000174.1 GCA_023428085.1 Pseudomonadota bacterium | reverse complement strand
GTCGGCGCCTCCGCGGGCGCGGGCGTGCCGAGCAGCTTCGCGCGCGTCTCGAGGAGGGCCGCCCGGGCCTCGGGCGTCTCGGCGAGCTCGGCCTCTGCGCGGATCGCCTCCGCGGCGAGGGCGGCGTCGCCGCGATCGAGCGCGAGCCGCCGCAGCGCGCGCAGGTTGGGGAGGAACGGCGGGCCCGACGCCAGCGCGCGGCGGTAGTACTCGAGCGCCGCCGACGTGTCGCCGAGCCGCTCCTCGAACACGCGGCCCGCCTCGAACAGGAGCTCCACCGCGCCCGGGCGATCGCCGAGCGCCACCGCCTCCCGCTCGTAGCGCGCCGCGACCGCCGCCCAGTCGAGGGCGTCGCCGGGAGACGGCGGCACCTTCTCGAACCGCGAGGCGAGCTGGCCGGCGATCGAGTCGCCCTCGGGTTCGCCGTCGGGCGGCCACTGGGAGGGGTCGCGTGTGCCCATCGGGACGCTCTGGCCCTCCGGGGCATGTACCACGCCGGGGCCGAGGGGTGAATTCCCCGGACCTTGGGAGGTTTTCAGCCCGCGCCCGGGGTCACCGCGACGGGATCCGCTCCGGTTCCCTACATCTCGAACCGATCGATCCTGCCCGCCTTCTGGAGGATCTCGAGCGCGCCGCGCGTGATCGACTCCTTGTCGTTCCCCTGCAGCTTCACCACGTGCGGCGGGGAGGGGACGCCGTCGACGGGCGGGGGCACGACGGTGACCGCCCACGTCTCCCCGAGGTCGCGATCCACCACCACCTGACACTCCAACGCCCCGACGAAGGCACGCGGCATCCAAGCTCCCGAGCGAGTTCGGCAGAAGTATAAGGGATGGGCGCACGGAAAGGGGCCCGGGCGGAGCCCGGACCGCGTGCACGCCCCGTGGAGATCCCAAGGCATGGCGAGACCCCACCGTCGCCGCGTCCTGCTCGCCCTCGCCGCCGCGGGCCTGGCGTGCTCGTCCGGACCCCGGCTGCCGCGGACCGCGGACGCGGTCGCACTCGAGGTCGGCGGCGCCGTGAAGGGCGGCCCGTTCCGGCTCTCCGAGGCGGACGTCGCGGCGCTCCCGCGGGGCGAGGTCCAGGGCGTGGACCCGCGGACGGGGCAGGCGGCGCGGTACGAGGGGCTCGCGCTCGCCGCGCTCGAGGAGCGGGTGGAGCTCGAGCGTGGGGCCGACACCCTGGTGCTCCGCTCGGCCGATGGGGAGGCGGTGCCGGTCCCGCTCTCGGTGGTGCGCCAGCACCGCCCGGTGCTGGCGCGCCGCGCCGAGGGGGCGGCGGAGGACGCGCCGGTCGTCGCCTGGCCCAACGTCGCCCACCACGGGCTGAACACCGACCCGCGCGCGCCGCTCTGGTGGGTGCGGCGGGTGGTGCGGATCGACTTCGTGCCCTGGCACCGCGTCTACGGGAGGGCGCTGCGGATCCCCGAGGGCGCGCCGCGCGGCGCGCTCGCGGGCGCGCGCACCTTCGGGTCGCGCTGCATCGGGTGCCACGAGCTGCGGGGGACGGGGGGCGCCAACGGGCCGGCGCTGGAGCAGGGCGGCGCGTTCACCGCGCCGGCGCGGCTCCGCGAGATCCTCGCGGATCACCCCGGGGTGGGCGGGGGCGGCCTCCCGGCGCCCGCCGCGGAGCGGATCGAGGAGCTCGCGACGTTCCTGGAGGTGATCGCGGAGGTCCCGCGGGAAGAGGGCGAAGGAGACGAGGGGCCGTGAAGCCCCCGGGCTCGTTCACGGATCGTCACACGGCCCAGACGTAGCCGATGCGGACCCCGACGAGCTCGGCGATCTGCTTGGCGAGCTGGCGGCCGTCTCGCCCGGCGATCCAGCGCGGGATGACGACGTGGAACTGCCCGTGCGAGAGCTCGGCCGCCGAGGCGAACAGCTGCCAGCGGCTCGCCACCTCCTCGAGCGAGATCCGCCCGGGGGGCAACACGTCGAAGTACACCGGGCACGGCGCGTCGCAGAAGATCGACGGACGGTGATCGCGCACGGCCCCGTGCACGAGCTCCGGGGCCTCCCAGCCCGGGAGATCCGCCTGCACGCCGGAGTATCCGGCCAGCGGCAGCGCCTCGGCCATGAGCCGGATGTACCGCTCCCGCTCGAGATCGCCGCGTTCCTGGGCCGTGGTCTCCAGCATGTCACCTCCCTCCGTGCGCCGCGGGGAGTACGTCCGCGTGCGCCCTGTTCGAAGGTGGTGCCGGTCACAGAAAGACGGAACCCCGCGCCGCCAGGTCCTCCTCGAGCATGCCCTGGAGCGTCGCGCGCACGCGCTCGGTGAGGACGTTCACGATCGCGGGGTCCTCCGCGTCCGCGGGCCCGTGGCCGTCGAGCGGCACGGGCGGGCCGAACCGCAGCGACCACCGCGCGGGCAGCGGCAGGACGGCGGCAGGGCCGAAGCGGAGCGCCGCGCCCTTGCCGATGAGCGGGACGCCCAGGCGCTCGGCCAGCCACCCGGCGCGCGAGATCCCGGGCGACGCCTCCTCGCTGCCGACGATCGCGCACGGGATGATCGGGGCCCGCGTCCGGAGCGCGAGCTTCACGAACCCGCCGCGCCCGAACCGCTGCAGGCGGTAGCGCTCCCTCCACGGCTTCCGCGCCCCGGCGCTGCCCTCGGGGAACACGCCGACGACCTGGCCCTCGGAGAGGAGGGCCTCGGCCGCCTGCGGGCTCGCCCGCACCGCGCCGAGCCGCACGAGCATGGGTCCGACCAGGGGCAGGTCGCACTCGCGGTCGTCGAGCAGCGGGCGGAGCGCGCGGCGCGCGGGGTGATCCCGCCGGAGCGCCTCGCGCAGCACGAGCGCGTCCCATGGCACGACGCCGGCGTGGTTCGCGACCACGATCGCGGGGCCGCGGGCGGGGACGTGCCCCACCTCGCGCACGACCGTGCGCCACCAGGTCGCGTAGAGCAGCTCGGCGACGGGCGCGAACCGCTCGTCGAACCGCGCGTCCATCCCGAACTTGTCGAGCCGCTCCGGCGGCTCGAGCAGCCGGACCAGGTCGAGCGCGGCGGCGATCCCTGCCTGCAGCTTCGGGACGACGCCGGCGAGCGCGCTCCACAGCTCCTCCGGCGCGGCGCGGAGGCGCGCGCGGCCGGCGAGCTCGGCGATGCGCGAGAGGGC
>JAEYZK010000149.1 GCA_023428085.1 Pseudomonadota bacterium | reverse complement strand
GGCAGGGGCCGCGCGGCGCGGGCGCGGCCGGATCGGGCGCGAACGGCGCCGCGTTCTGCACGACGACCCGGGCGCCGGACGGGAGGCGCTCCTCCGCCGCCGCGGCGTGCGCGCCGCGCACGGCGGCGTTCCACCGCTCGATCGCCGCCGCGCTCCGGCGCAGCGAGCGCCCCTCGAGGTGGGGGAACCAGGGCTGGAGCTGGTTCACCTTCACGCGGTCCACGCCGAGCCGCGCCGCGAGCCGGACGATGGCCGGGAGCTCGGCGACGTTCGCCTCCTGGGCGGTGACCTGGAAGGAGATCGTGGCGCGCGACGCGAGCGGCCGTCCTGCCAGCCGGTCCCTCGCGCGGACGAACCGGCGGACCCCGTCCACCGCCGCCTCGAACGAGAGCCCGCCCATGATCGCCGCGGCCGTCTGCGCCGTCGCCCCGTTCCACGAGATCTTCACGTCCGACGCGACCGGCAGGAGCGCCTCGGCCCAGCCGTCGGCGCCGCGCCCGGGGAAGGTGCCGTTCGTCGTCACGTTGACGCGGAGTCCGTGCCGCGCGCACGCCGCGAGCAGCGCGTCGATCCCGCACCACAGGAGCGGCTCGCCCAGCGTGGAGGGGATCACCTCGCGGAGGCCCGTCCCCCGCCGCTCGTCGAGGAGGCCGAGGGCGAGCGCGGGGTCCATCCGCCGCGGCGGGCGCGCGCCGCGGCGCTCGAGGCCACACGGACACATGTCGCACGCCAGGGTGCAATCGTCCGGGTTCGTCACCAGGGTGACACGATGGGGGTCCATCGGTGGGGGGGGAGGATTCGTTGACAACGCATCTGTTATAACGGAAAACCATCACACCATGAAGAGCGCGCGCGAGACGAAGAGCAGCCGTGGGCGGCGTCCGGCCGTTCCCTCGGAGGTCCGCATCCCGGAGTCCCCCGAGGCCGCCCCGCTCGGCAAGGACCTCACCCCCGTGGTCGGCGCGAACCTCCGCCGGCTGCGAGGCCAGCGGGAGCTCTCGCTCGAGAAGCTGTCCAAGCTCTCGGGCGTCTCGCGGGCGATGCTGGGGCAGGTGGAGCTCGGCCAGAGCGCGCCGACGATCAACGTGCTCTGGAAGATCTCCTCGGCGCTCGGGGTGCCCTTCTCGGCCCTGATCAGCGCGCGCGGGGGCGGCGGCGTCCAGGTGCTCCGCGGCGAGAGCGCGAAGCTCCTCACCAGCCACGACGGCTCGTTCTCCTCCCGCGCGCTCTTCCCCTACGACGAGCCGCGCCGCGTCGAGTTCTACGAGCTGCGCCTCGCGCCGGGCGGCGCCGAGCGGGCCGACGCGCACAACCCGGGGACGGTCGAGAACCTCGTGGTGGCAGAGGGCGCGGTGGAGATCGAGGTCTCCGGGCGCAAGGAGCAGCTCGCGAAGGGCGACGCGATCGTGTTCGAGGCCGACGTCCCGCACGTCTACCGGAACCGGGCGGACCGCGAGACCGTCATCTACCTCGTGATGACCTACGCCGACACCGTCGGATAGGCGCCGGTCCCCCGCACGGCCGCGGGGGAGGGGGACACCCCCCGTGCGATCTCGACCCTCGGGCGAGGGACCCCGCGCGCCCCCGACAGGCGCTACAATCCGGGCGAAGGGGGTCCCCCTTGGCGCTCCGGATCGGCGAGCTACTGGTACAGCGTGGCGTCGCCACGCAGGCGGACATGGACCGCGCCGCCCACGAGGCGCAGGCGCGCGGGGTGCCGCTGCTCTCGTACCTCCTCCTGGCGGGCGCCGACGAGGGCGCGCTGGCGGGCGCGCTCGCGGAGCGGCACCACATGCCTGGCGTGGATCTGTCGCGCTCGACGCTGGCGCTCGACGCGGTCGCCCTCGTGCCGCGTCCGGTGGCGGAGGCGGACGTCATCCTCCCGCTCTCGCTCGAGGGCGGCCGGCTCCACCTCGGCATGTCCCACCCCCTCGACGAGCGCGTGCTGTCGGAGGTCCGCTTCGTCACCGGCCTCGAGGTCTCGCCGTACGCCGCGGTGAAGCACGCGCTCGCCCGCACCATCGGCGAGGCGTACGACGCGCTCGCCCGCGGCGACGCCGTGTGGCGAGGCAAGGAGGGGCCCGCGACGCCGCACCTCGCGCTCGTGCTGCCCGACACCGGCGAGGTGGAGGACGGCGTCGAGGTCGTGGAGGCGGACGTCGTCGTCGAGGACGAGGGCGTGCCGATCGAGGTCGTCTACCCCGAGCCGCTGCCGGCCCGCGCCGACGGCCGGCCGGTCGCGCTGGTCGTGGACGACGAGCCCGAGATCCGCCAGCTCGTCCAGAAGATGCTCGAGGCCAGGGGGTACGCGGTCGAGACCGCCGCCGACGGCGCGCAGGCGCTGGCGAAGGCGGACGCGACGGTGCCCGACGTGATCCTGCTCGACGCCATGCTCCCGAAGGTGCACGGGTTCGAGGCGTGCCGCCGGCTCAAGGCGTCCTCGCGCACGCGGCTCATCCCCGTGGTGATGATGACCGCGGTCTACCGCGGCTGGCGGTTCGCCCAGGACGCGCGCGACACCTACGGCGCCGAGGACTACGTCGAGAAGCCGTTCCGGCTCGACGATCTCTTCCGCCGCGTCCAGGCGGCGCGGCAGTCCAGCGCCGCCCGCCCCACGCCCGAGCCCACCCCGGCGGAGCCGCTCGTGCAGCGGGCGCGCGAGCGGCTCACCCAGGGCGACGTGGAAGGGGCGGCCGCGCTCCTCGCCGACGCCGTGCGGACCGATCCGTACGCCGCCGAGGCGCAGTTCCTGCTCGGCAAGGCGCTCCAGGCCCGCGGCGACGCGTTCGCCGCGATGACCGCCTTCGAGCGCGCGGCCGAGCTGCGGCCCAGCCACCAGGCGACCCTGCGGGCGCTCTCGGCGCTCTACGAGGAGAAGGGGTTCCGTCGCAAGGCCGCGAGCGCGCTCGAGCGGGCGCTCGCGACGGCGCCCGAGGCCGCGCGCGCGGAGCTGCGCGAGGAGCTGCTGCGGCTGCTGGGGTGAGCCGTCCGTGAACGAGCCCGCGCCGGAGGCCCGAGGACCTCCCGGGGTCCATCGGGCGAGGTGTACCGCAGCACGCGCAGGCAGGATCCAGATTGCTCTCGGGGTCGGGCGCGGGCTCGGGCACACGGCGCTCGCGCGGGGAGGCCGGTTTGCGCTGGGTCGTGTTCGGTCTATCCGTCAGCTCGTCGTGGGGGAACGGACACGCGACGCTGTGGCGCGGGCTCGTGGCCGCGCTCGCCCGCGCAGGCCATCACGTCACCTTCTTCGAGCGCGATCAGCCCTGGTACGCCGCGCACCGCGATCTCCGCGCCCTCCCCGGCGGGGAGCTCGTGCTCTACCGCGATCCAGCCGAGCTGCGCCGGCGCGCCGAGGGAGCGCTGTCCGGGGCCTTCGCCGGGATGGTGACCTCGTATTGCCCCGACGGGGCCGAGGCGGCGGGCTGGCTCCTCGCGTCGTCGGCGCGCGTGAAGGCGTTCTACGACCTCGACACCGGGGCGACGCTGGAGCTGGCGCGGGCGGGGCTCCCGGTGCCCTGGCTCCCGCCGCGGCGGCTGCGCGACTTCGACCTCGTGCTCTCGTTCACCGGAGGTGCGGCCCTCGGCGAGCTGCAGGACCGGCTCGGGGCGCGGCTGGTGGCGCCGCTCTACGGGTTCGTCGATCCCGCCGCGCACCAGCCCGCGCCCGCGGCGGAGGCGTTCCGGGGCGACCTCTCCTACCTCGGCACGTTCGCGCCCTCGCGGCAGGCGGCGCTCGAGGAGCTCTTCCTGCGGCCGGCGGCGCTCCGCCCCGACCGGCGGTTCGTGCTCGCGGGATCCCTGTACGGCGACGACTTCCCCTGGCGCGAGAACCTCCGGTTCGTCCGGCACCTCGAGCCCGCGCTCCACCCGGCCTTCTTCTGCTCCTCGCCGCTCACGCTGTCGGTGACGCGCGCCGAGATGAAGGCCCTCGGCCACTGCCCCTCCGGCCGGCTGTTCGAGGCCGCCGCGTGCGGCGTGCCCGTGGTGAGCGACTGGTTCGACGGGATCGACGGGTTCTTCACCCCGGGCGAGGAGCTGCTCGTCGCGCGGCGGGCCGAGGACGTCGTCGCGGCGATCGACCTGCCGGCCGCGGAGCTCCGGCGGATCGGCCGGCGCGCCCGCGCGCGGGCGCTGGCGGAGCACACGGCGGAGGTCCGCGCCCGGGAGCTCGTCGCGCTCTGCCAGGCGGCGCTGGCGGGCGACGGCCGCGGTTCCTCGCACGCGGAGTGGAGGGCCTGATGTGGGGGATCATCCCGGCCGCGGGCCTCGGGAGCCGCATCCAGCCGCTCGCGTTCTCGAAGGAGCTCCTCCCGGTGGGGAGCCGGCTCGTCGCCGGCACGGAGCGCCCGCGCGCCGTCTCCGAGTACCTCGTCGAGCGGATGCTTCGCGCCGGCGCCGAGCGGCTCTGCTTCGTCATCTCGCCCGGGAAGTCGGACATCGTCGAGTACTACGGCGGGCGCCTCGCGGGCGCCGACGTCTGCTACGTCGTCCAGCCGCGGCCGGCGGGGCTGAACGACGCGCTGTTCCGCGCGCTGCCGTTCATCGGGCCGGAGGAGGAGGTGCTGGTCGGCCTCCCGGACACGGTCTGGTTCCCGGCCGACGGCTTCCGCGCGCTCGGCGGCGGGCTGTCGTTCCTGCTCTTCCCCGTGCAGCGCCCCGAGCTGTTCGACGCGGTGGTCACCGACGCGGAAGGTCGGGTCCGCGCGGTCCAGGTGAAGGCCGCGCGGCCGGTCACGCGCTGGGTCTGGGGCGGGTTCAAGCTCACGGGCGGCATCCTCCGGGAGCTGGCCGCGCTCCACGAGGAGCGCGGGCGCAGCGACGAGTACGTGGGCAACCTGGTCAACGCCTGGCTCGCGCGCGGGGGGACCGCGCGCGGGGTGCCGGCGGGGGAGGCGTACGTGGACGTGGGGACGCTGCATGGGTACCACGAGGCGCTGGAGCTCCTCCGGGTGCGCGCCGCGGCGGAAGGGGAGGGGGCGCTGCCGTGAGCGGTCTCAGCCGGGAGGAGATCGCGCGCCGCGTGACGGACCTCGCGCCCTGGTTCCACAACGTCGAGCTCTCCGGGGTCCGGACCGCGCCCGACCACTTCCTCGGCGACTACCCGGGCATCGTCTGGCAGCTCCTCGCCCCGGCCCTGCCCGAGGACCTCACGGGGAAGACGGTGCTCGACGTCGGCTGCAACGCCGGGACGTTCGGGCTCGCGCTCAAGCGGCGGGGGGCCGCGCACGTCGTCGGGATCGACACCGATCCGCGGTACCTCGCCCAGGCGCGGCTCGCCGCCGAGGTCCAGGGGCTCGAGCTGGAGCTCCACCAGCTCTCGGTGTTCGACGTCGCCAGGCTCGGCCGGAGGTTCGACCTCGTGCTGTTCATGGGCGTGCTCTACCACCTGCGCCACCCGCTCCTCGCCCTCGACCTCCTGCGCGCGCACGCCGTCGGCGAGCTACTCGTCTTCCAGAGCATGATCCGCGGGAGCCAGGGCCGGACGCCGGTCGCGCCGGACTACCCGTTCGAGGAGACGCAGGTCTTCGATCACCCGGCGTGGCCCAAGCTCCACTTCGTGGAGCAGTCCTACGCGAAGGACGAGACCAACTGGTGGATCCCGAACCGCGCCTGCGTCGAGGCGATGCTGCGCTCGGCCGGGTTCGCGCCGCGGGGGATCCCGGGCACCGAGCTGTACCTGTGCGGCACCGCGGAGCCGAGCGCGTGGGGTGGGGCGGTGTACCCGGCGGCCGCGGAGTCGAAGCCGGGCGCGGGCTCGTTCCCGGGAGGACTCCAGTGATCGAAGCCGTGATGCTCTGGAACGAGCCGAACAACCTCTCGCACTGGGACTTCCAGATCGACCAGGGCTGGAGCCGCTTCGCGGCGCTGGCGCGCCTGGCGGGCGAGGCCGTCCGCCTGGAGCGGCCGGGGCTCACCCGCGTGCTCGGCGGCATGTCGCCGATCGACGCGAGCTTCCTCGACCTGCTCCGCGGGCAGGGCGGGCTCGACGAGGTGGACGCCGTCGCGGTCCACGGGTTCCCGCTCGACTGGAACCACTGGCAGATCCACGAGTGGCCGTCGCGGCTCGCCGAGATCACCTCGGCCACGGACAAGCCGGTCTGGATCTCCGAGGTCGGGTGCTCCTCGTTCGGGGCCGAGGAGGTGCAGGAGTTCGGCCTCGTGCGGTCGGCGGAGCTGCTCCGCGGGAGGGCGCCGCGCATCCACTGGTACAGCCTGTTCGACCTCCCGCGCGCCTGGCCCGCCACGACGCGCCACCGCGAGGCGGAGGGATCCTCGTACTACCGGCACTTCTACATGGGGCTGCTGCGCGAGGACGGGACGCCCAAGCTCGCGCTCCGCCGCTTCTCCGCGTTCACCCCGGAGCTGGGCGTCTGCCAGTGGTTCCACTTCGAGGACCCGCGGCTCGACGCCGGCGTCCGCTGGCTGAAGGAGCTGGGCGTGAAGAAGCTGCGGACCGGGCTCTCCTGGGCCGACAGCTTCCGCCCGGGGTGGGAGGCCTGGTTCGACCGGCAGGTGAAGGCGCTCGAGCCGTTCGACACGACCGTCACACTCTGCTTCACGCCCGAGCACGCGGGCATCGCCCCGCACCACACGAGCCCGCCGAAGCACCCGGAGGAGTTCGCCGAGTTCTGCGCGCGGATGGTGCGGAGGTACGTCTAGCGCGCCGGCTGCGGGCACGTCCCGTGCTTCCAGCCACCGCGCCGCGCCCGGAACGGCTCCGCTCGCCCTTCGACAGGCTCAGGGCGAGCGGACGATCGCGCCGCCCCTACTTCCCCTTCCGCGCCCCGCGCGTCCGCCCGCCCTTGCGGGGCGAGGGCGCGGAGGCGCCTGCCTTGCGGGGCGTGGTGGTCCGCTTGCGGGACGACGTCACCTTCTTCTTGGCCTGCGCGCTGCCGCGGCTCGCGGCGGAGCCGCCGCGCGTGGACCGCTTGGAGCGCGCCGTGCGGGCGGCCTCCGGGCGGGCCGCCTGGCGGCTCCCGCGCGGGCTGGCGCTCGACCTGCGCGCGCCGGAGCGGATCGACCGCCGCTTGGTCTTCTCGCCCTTCTCCCGCGCCGCCGCCGTCTCACGGCCGACGAGCTTGTTGAAGTTCGACCTCTGCCCGTCCGCCGTCTCCTCCTCGTACACGAACGCCAGGTTCGCCTCGTCGAACTTCTTGAACCAGTCGTCCCAGGAGACCTCCTGCAGCTTCCCCTCGCCGCCGAAGCCGGGGAAGTCGATGCGGATGATGCCTACATCGTCCCCCTCCGCCGTCGAGGCGACCTCGGCCGGCTTGCCACCGCGCTCCTCCGCCCAGGTGCGGATGGTGTCGTGATCGGTGGTGGTGATGGATCGCGCCATGTCGTGCTCCTCCTCGAGCGCTCACCTTGCGCACGACGGGTGCCGAGCGAAAGCCCGAGTGAATGATGGTGGGGCGCGCGTCGCGCGCGAACCTGTGCCGCGCCGCGACGACAGCGGCCGCCCTTGCCCCCGAGGCGCCCGCATGCAAGGCTCCTGGCCGGATCGCGGTGGCGCTGCGCGAGCACAGGGAGAAGCACGTTGGGACACCCGGACGGCGGGGCAGAATCGCTGCTCGACGAGGCCATCGCCGATCTGCTCGCCCGCGACGAGGTCGAGTTCCCGCCGTACCCCGCGATCAGCCTCCGCATCGCGTCCCTGGTGAGGGGCGGCGACTTCGGCCTCGACGAGCTCGCGCGGCTCGTCACCTCGGATCAGGCGCTCGCCGCCGATCTCCTGCGCGTCGCCAACTCCGCCGTGTACGCCCAGGGGCAGCCGACGGCCTCGATCCCGCAGGCGGTGGCGCGCGTCGGCGCGGCCGAGCTCTCGCGGATCGCGCTCGCGTCGGCGCTGGGCGCCACGGCCCTCGCCAAGGGCCCCCTCGCCGTCCTGCGCCGGCGGACCTGGCGCGACGCGCTCTCCTCCGCGCTCCTCTGCCGGGAGCTCGCCCGGGTCCGCGGGCTCGAGGCCGACGTCGCGTTCACGTGCGGCCTCCTCCACGACTTCGGCCGGGTCATCGCCATCGGCGCCATCGAGCGGATCTCCGCCGGCGGCGGCCTCGCCCGGGCGCGGTCCCGGCCCATGCCGGCCGACTTCTGGGACGCGGTGGTGGACCGGCACCACGTCGCGCTGGGCGTGACCCTCGCCGCGCGCTGGGAGCTCCCGGAGGTGGTGGCGGACGCCATCGCGCTGCACCACGACGACGAGCTCGACGACGCGGCGTCGCCCGACCTCCTGGACGTGGTCCAGATCGTGGACCCGCTCGTGCAGCTCCTGCGCGATCGCTCGTTCCTGCAGGCCGGCCTGGAGGCGGTGTCCGCCCTGTCCGAGGCCGACGGCGACGCGCTGCGGCGGACGCTGCGGTCGCTGCCCGGGTTCCTGGCGTCCTTCGAGCGCGAGCCCGGGGGCGGCGCGTCGGCCCTGCTCGAGCCGCCCCCGCGCCCCGCGCCCTCGTCGCGGCCCGAGGACGCGCGGGTGCGGTTCCGGATCGCCGGGCAGGAGTACCAGGCGACCGGCTTCGGTCCCCATCAGCTCTTCCTCCGCGGGCCGGTGCCGGTGCCGGAGGAGGCGCTGCTCGAGCTCGAGGCCCTGCACGCGCCCGGACTCGCCTTCCACGCGCGCGTGCTCCTGTGCTGGCCCGAGGGGGGCCAGTTCGGAGCGCTGCTCATGCCGTTCGCCCTGACCGGGCCGGCGCTCCTGCACTGGCAGGGGCTGGTGCCGGCCGGCGGGGCTGCGTAACTCCATCGGGCTCGACGGTCCGGCGCTGCCCCAGGCGCCGGATTCTCGCACGTGCGCGCCGCGGCCGCCCTCGCCACCCTCGCCGGGGCCTTCCTCGGCTGCCTGGTCCTCGTCCGGGCCGTCCGTCCGCGCCCGGCCGCGCTCGCGGCGCCGATCGCCCTCGCGCTGCTCGTCTGCCTCGAGACGGCGATCCTGCGCGGGCTCTCCGCCGTCCACGCCGTCGCCGCCGTGCCCGTCGCGTGCGCGAACCTCGCGCTCCTCGGCGCAGGGCTGCTCGTGGCCTGGCGCGTGCCGCGGTCGCGCCCGCGCGTCCCGCGCCTCGCCGGCGTGCGGTGGTGGGTGGTCGGACCGCTCGGTCTCCTCTTCGCGCTCGCCGCCACCTCGGCGCTCGCGTACCTGCCCAACAACTGGGACAGCATGACGTACCACCTCGCCCGGGTCGCCCACTGGATCCAGCGCCGCTCGGTCGAGCCGTATCCGACCGGCATCGCCCGGCAGAACGTCCTCACCCCGGGTGCGGAGTATCTCCTCCTGGTGCTGCAGTCGATCGGTCGGACCGACCGGCTCGCGGCGCTCGTGCAGCTCGGGTCGTGGCTCGCGCTCGTCGCGGCGACGGTCCCCCTCGGGCGCCTCTTCGGCGTCCCTCGGACCGCGGCCAGGACCGGGGCGCTCGTCGTCGGCGCCGCCCCGATGGCCGTGCTCCAGGCGTCGAGCACGCAGAACGATCTGGTCGCCGCCGCCATGGCCGCGGCGCTCACCGCCGCCGCCGTGCCGTTCCTCCATCGCCGGCGACGCTGGCGCGCCGGCGACCTGATCCTCCTCGTCGTCGGCCTCGCGGGCGCCGTGCTCGTGAAGCCGACGGCCGTCCTGGTGACGGCGCCGCTGTTGGCGTGGGCGGGCCTCGCCTTCGCGCGGACCGCCCTGGCCGGGGGCCACCGGACGCTCCGGGACGCGGCGCCCGCGGCCGTGCTCGCCCTGCTCCTCGCGGCGCCGCTCGCCGTCGCCGCGCGCGCAGGGAGCGAGGAGACGCGCCCGTACGTGTACCAGGGGGTGTCACCCGCGGATCTCGGCGATCGCGCGCGGAACGCGGTCCGCGGCCTGCTGCGGAACCTGCCGATCTCCGAGGGGGCCGGGGCGCTCGTCGCGCCGCCGCGCACCGTCGGGTGCGCGGTGCCGGGCCAGCTCTGCCTCACGGCCAACCGCTGGCCGCACGAGGACGTGGCCGGGAACCCGGTCCTCGCCGCGCTGGCCCTCCTCGCGGCCGGCTGCGCCGCCGTGCGGTGGCCCTCCCTCTCCGGCCGCGTCCGGCTCGGCGCGGCAGCGCTCGTCCTGGGCTGGCTCGTCTTCCACGCGGTGCTGCGCGACAACGTCTGGATCCCGCGGCTCCAGCTCCCGGCCGCCGTGCCCGCGGTGCTCGCGCTCGGCGCGGTCCCGTGGCGATCGCCCGGGCGCGCGCGCACCGCAGCCCTCGCCGTCCTGGGCGCGCTCGCCTTCGCGCACGGCGTCTACGCCGCCGTGCTCGACGGGCGCCGCCCGCTCCGGCGCTGGGAGGAGATCCGCCAGGGCGGCGCGCCCGCGGCGTACTACATCGGCGGCCCGGCCGGGGTCGGCCCGGTCCACGCGGAGGCGCTCGAGCAGCTCGCCCGCGGCGGCTGCCGGCGGCTCGGGCTGCACCTCGGCGGCGACAGCTACGATTACCCGCTCACCTGGCGCGCGATGCAGCGGGGCGTCGAGGTGCGCCACGTCCTCGGCCCGGACCCCTGGCCGTGCGCCGTGTTCAGCGATCGGGGGGAGCCGCCGCCGCGGCCGGACGGCGCGCCGTGGAGCGCGACCGGAGTTCCTGGGTACTTCGAGGTGGGGGCGGCGCCCTGACG
>JAEYZK010000082.1 GCA_023428085.1 Pseudomonadota bacterium | reverse complement strand
GCGGTGCTGCACCACGAGCTGTCGTTCGAGAACCTCCGCGGCCCGGCGCGGAGCGCGCTCCCGACGGTGATGGGCCAGGACGTGTACTGGCTCGAGCCGTTCCTCCAGCGGGGCGCGTCGCCGGGCGGCGTCCTCCAGCCCGGGCCGCTGGCCTGGGATCGCGTCCTGGCCCTGTGGGAGCGGCTCCACGAGGAGCGGACCCGGTTCGCGGACCCGGGCTGGCCGTGCCGCACCCGGTCGTTCCTCATCACGCTGCTCATCTTCCTGCGCGGCCTCGACCAGGTGGGCATCGACCCCATGGTCGTCCCGCCCGCGGACGGGCGGATGCGCGAGCTGCTCGCGTACCTGCAGGCGAGCTTCGACCAGCACCTCACCGTGGCGGGGCTCGCGCGCCGGTTCGCCACGAACCGGACCTCGCTCCAGGCCCGGTTCGCGGCGGTGACCGGGCGGAGCATCATGGAGTACGTGACGGCGCTCCGGATCGAGGTCGCCCAGGGCATCCTCCGCGACACGCTCGTGCCGGTGAACGAGGTGGGCACGCGGGTGGGGTACGCCGACCCGGCCGCGTTCAGCCGTGCCTTCCGGAAGCACGTCGGGGCGGCGCCGTCCGAGTACCGCGAGCGGACCAACTGGATGCTGCGGGCGGGGTGAGGGCGGCCCCCTCGGCCCCGCTCCCTGCCGGTCTGCACAGCGACGCTGCCTCCCGGCCATTCGCGCGCCGGGGCCCGGGTGGTACGCCTCGTCCGCACAGGAGGCAACACACATGACCACGAACCGCTCGGGACACCTGACCTCGCTCGCTGCGGCGCTGGCGATCGCCGCGGGCGCGCCGCGCGCCGCCGCGGCGGCGCCGGCCTGGAGGCTCGCGGCCGAGGCGCCCATCGCGCACAAGGCGAGCGTGGCGGCGTTCGTCACCACGACGCAGGGCTACACCGCCGGGTACGCCGGCGCGACGTACGTCACCCGCGACGGCGGCACGACGTGGACCCCCGCGGTGAACTCGTCCGCGTGCCGCTTCGGGCTCGAGGCCCTGCCCGGGGCCGCGTGGAGCGCCGGGAACGGCGGCGACGTCCGCGGCTCCCGCGACGGGGGCGGGCGCTGGACGGCGCTCGGTCGCTTCGGCCGGCAGGAGCCCGGCCACGCCCGCTACCTCTCCTTCCTCGACGCCCGGCGCGGGCTGATCGCGTCGCCGACCGAGCTCGGCCTGACCGCCGACGGCGGGGAGACGTGGACGAAGCTCTCCCCGCCCGCCGACGCGGGCCCGATCGCGGCGGTGTCGGTCGCGGAGGAGGGCGGCGCGCTGCGGCTCCGGCTGCTGGACGAGGACGGCGCGCTCTGGCGGAGCGACGACGGCGGGACGGCGTGGACCCGCGCGCCGAGCCCCTTGAAGAAGCCGGTCATGGAGTCGGTGGCCACGCCCTGGGCCGCGCTCCGCTTCACCGGCGCCGAGGGCGTGCTCGTCGCGTTCGAGGACGACGGGGGCCCGAAGGGCCACGTCTACCGCAGCCGCGATGGCGGGAAGACGTGGACCGAGGACGCCGCGGAGGGGCTCGCGGTCGGGACGCCGAACCTGTCCTGGGACGCGAAGGTGCTCGCGACGTTCGACGGGCGGAAGGTGCGCGTGTACCGGGTGGAGTGAGCGCCGGAGGGCGCCCGGCCGCCGCGCGGCGGCCGGGCCCTGGTCCCGGTCAGCGCCGCCGCGAGACGGCGCAGAAGCCCGGGTCGGCGCACGTGCCCGACCGGCACCACAGGTGCTCGCACTCGAAGTCCTCGCCGCACGGGGTCCCGTCGGTGAGCGGCGTCGCGCACACGCCGACGTCCCAGTCGCAGTAGGTCCCGGCGACGCACCCGGCGCCGTCCGTGCAGCTCTCGGTCGCCGCGTGCGGCGCGACGCACGTCATCACGCCCTCGACGTCCACGCAGGAGCTCCCGGTGGCGCAGGCGAAGTCGGGGCACGCCTGGCCCGCGGTGGGCCTCGTGGCGCACGTGAGCGAGGAGTTGCAGTGCAGCCCCTCGGCGCACCCGATCGTCGCGCACGACCCGTCCACCGCGGCCAGGGGGGCGCAGGTGTAGGCCTCCTCGTCGCACCCGAGGCCCGGCGCACAGTCCTGCGGGCTCGAGCAGCGCTCGCCCGAGGCCAGCGTGCCGGCGAAGAGCCCACGCGGGGTGCAGCTCGGCACGAGCACGTCGAACGACGCCTTCGCGATCTCGAAGCCGCCGCCCGTGACCTCGCTCCGCGTGGGCCCCGGACAGCCCTGCACGGCCGCGCGCAGGTCGCCGAGGCAGGTGTCGACCGCGGCGGCGACCGGCGCGCGGGCCGGAGACTGGACCATCTCCTCCGCGAGCGCGTACTCGAGCATCGTCCGGTAGGCCGCCTTGCAGTCCTCCTCCGCGGCGGGGGCGGTGCAGGAGCAGGTCACGAGCGCGGAGCACACCGTGCTCGCGTACCCCTCGACGTAGCGCTCGAGCTGGCGCTGCGGATCGCCGTCGTCCTTGGCGCAGGCGGCGAGGAGGAGACCGACGGTGAGGACGGAGCGAGCGCGAAACCTCTTCATGTGTGAACCTCCCGTCCGTCACGGTACGTGCACGAGCGGCCGCGCTCAACTGGGCGGGTGCGACCCTGGGTCAAGCGAGCGTCGCCGGCCGCGCGGAGGAGCCTTCCGTACCCCGGGTGAGGAGGTGGGTGTCGTGGGCGCGCGCCTCGGCGGCCGCGCCCAGCCCGCGATCGCCGCGGCGGAGGTGCTGCCGCGGTCCTTCCACGTCTCCAGGCAGGGACCTGAAGCCGCGCGTCACCCCCGCGGCACCGCCGCACGGAACACGACGCCCGTCCCCGAGAGCTCGTAGGCGCCGGTCCGCGCGGGCACGAAGAGGCTCTGGCCCCTCCGCACCGCGTGCCGCTCGCCGGCGCCGGAGACGAGGACGTCACCCTGCGTGCACAGGAGGATCTCGGGCCCGGCGACGCTGGCCCGGAACGGCGCGCCGGCGGGCTCGACGCGCGAGAGCTCGAACTGCGTCGCCTCGGTGGCGTAGACCTCCTCGCCGGGCCAGCCGGGGCGGGGGCGGACGAGCGGGGGCTCGTCCTCGGCGAAGCGGACCACGCGCAGGAGCTCGGGCACGTCCACGTGCTTCGGCGTCAGCCCGCCGCGGAGCACGTTGTCGGAGCTCGCCATGACCTCGACGCCGACGCCGCGCAGGTACGCGTGCATGTTCCCGGCGGGGAGGTACAGCGCCTCGCCGGGCGCGAGGCGGACGAGCCGGAGGAGGAGCGCGATGGCGACGCCCGGGTCGGCGGGGTAGAGGGCGGCCAGCCTCGGGACCCACGCGAACGCGTCGGCGAACGGGCCGGGCCGGGCCCCGGCGCGCGCGGCGGCGGCGACGACGGCCTCGACGAGCGGCCGGCGCGCGGGGGCCGGCAGGGTGG
>JAEYZK010000472.1 GCA_023428085.1 Pseudomonadota bacterium | reverse complement strand
CCCCCTGGCCGCTCGACCAGGCGCCATCCAGGGGTCGCCGCCCGGAAGTAGGCTTTCGAGACCAACTGACGACATTGCCATATGCGCCGAATCAAGTCGGCGGCCGCGGCACGGGCCCTTCACCCCGCGGCAGCCGGCAGGCCCGTGAGCACCCTTCGCCGCTCGCACCTCGGCGACTTCGGGCGCGACCGGATGAGTGATCGCTCCGTGCTCTGGCGGACGAGCGACCGCCCCGTCGGCTGAGCCACCCCGACCGGCGGCGCGACCCCTCCCCTCCCGGGTTCCGCACTCGGCGCCTGGACAACTACTCCCCTCTCCGGGTACAGCCGACGGTCCATGGCCAAGAACCCCCAGCGCTGGAAGTTCCACCGCGTCGGCGGCCTCGAGCAGGTCTCGCTCGCGACCTCCACCGACCTCGCGAACCTCGGCAAGCTCGACCAGAAGCTCTGGACCGCGCTCTCCTGCCCGACGCGGGGGCTGGAGCTCGACCCGAAGACGCTCGATCTGCTCGACGGCGACGGCGACGGGCGCGTGCGCGCGCCGGACGTGGTGGCGGCGATCGAGTGGTGCAAGCCGCGCCTCGCGCACCTCGAGGCGCTGGTCCCGGGCGAGGCCGAGCTGCCGCTCGCGGCCATCCAGACGGCGACGCCCGAGGGGCGCGCGCTGCTCGGGGCGGCGCGGCGGTTGCTCGCGGCGCTCGGGAAGGCCGATGCGGCCGCGGTCGGCCCGGCGGACGTGGCCGACGTCAGCCACGCCTTCGACGGGACGCCGTTCAACGGCGACGGGGTCGTGAGCGCGGTCTCGGCCGAGGGCGACGCGGAGCTCGCCGCGGCGCTGGCCGACGCCCTCGCCTGCGCGGGGTCCACCCCGGACCGCTCCGGCCAGCCGGGCGTCGATCGCGCGCGCCTCGAGGCGTTCTTCGCCGACCTCGCGGCCTACGCCACCTGGTGGGACGCCGGGGTCGGCGCGGCGACGGCACGCCTCGGGCCCGCGTCGGAGGCCGCGTGGAAGGCGGTGGCCGCGGTCCGCGCCAAGGTGGACGACTACTTCACGCGGTGCCGGCTGGCGGCGATGGACCCGTTCAGCGGCGCGGCCCTGAACCGCGGCGAGGAGGCGTTCCCGGCGCTCGCCGCGCGCGATCTCTCCGCCCTCCCCCCGGAGCTGGCGGACCTCCCGATCGCCCGGGTCGATCCGGGGCGGCCCCTCCCGCTCGCCGACGGCGTCAACCCGGCCTGGGCCGCCGCGCTCCAGGCGCTCGTCTCCGACGCGATCGTGCCCATCATCGGCGTGCGCCGCGCCGAGCTCACCGCGCCGGAGTGGGCGACGCTCGTCGGCGCGGTCGCGCCGTACGAGGCCTGGCAGGCGGCGAAGCAGGGCGCGGCGGTCGAGAAGCTCGGCGTCGATCGCGTCCGCGCGCTCCTCGCCGGGGACATCCGCGCGCGCCTCGAGGACCTCCTCGCGAAGGATCTCGCGGTCGCGCCCGAGGCCGCGGCGCTCGGCGACGTCGTGCGCCTCGTCCACTACCACCGCGACCTGCACACGCTGCTCCGGAACTTCGTCAGCTTCGCCGACTTCTACGATCCCGCGCGACACGCGGTGTTCCAGGCCGGGACGCTCTACCTCGACGCGCGGAGCTGCGATCTGTGCGTCCGCGTCGAGGACCCGACGGCGCACGCGGTCCTCGCCCAGCTCTCGCGGATGTACATCGCGTACTGCGAGTGCCGGCGCGCGGGCGGCCAGACGATGAAGATCGCCGCCTGCTTCACCCAGGGCGACTCCGACTACCTGATGGCCGGCCGGAACGGCGTGTTCTACGACCGGCAGGGCCGCGACTGGGACGCCACCATCGTGAAGATCGTGGACAACCCCATCTCCATCCGCCAGGCCTTCTTCGCGCCCTACAAGAAGTTCGTGCGGCTCGTCGAGGAGCAGGCCGCGAAGTTCGCCGCCGCCAAGGAGCAGGAGTCGCAGGCCCGCCTCGCCGAGGTGGCGACCGGCTCCGTCGGCCACGCCACCGGCACGGTCAAGCCGAAGCCGGCGCCCGTGGACGTCGGCAGGATGGTCGGCATCATCGCCGCGATCGGCGTCGGCGCCGGCGCCCTCGGCACGATGTTCGGCGGCCTCGTCTCCGGCTTCATGGGCCTCCAGCCGTGGTGGGCGAAGGTCGTCGCGCTGCTCGGGGTGATGATGGTGATCTCCGGCCCGTCGGTCTTCATCGCCTGGCTCAAGCTCCGGCAGCGGACGCTCGGACCGGTCCTCGACGCCAACGGCTGGGCCGTGAACGGCCGCGTCGCCGTGAACCTGCCGCTCGGGTACGCGCTCACCTCGCGCGCGCTGCTGCCGCCCGGGTCGATCCGTTCGCTCCGGGATCCGTACGAGGACCGCGCCGCGCGGCGGCGGCGGCGGCTGTTCTGGGCGCTCGTGATCGTGATCGCCGGCGCGCTCGGCGCGGCCCGGTGGTACGGGGTCTGGCCGTTCGGTCCGTTGCCGGGGATGTAGGCCGCCTCGAGCGGCGCGCTACGCCACCCCCGTCACGATCCGCGGCTCCTGCGGCTCCGTCAGGTCGTGGTACAGGGCGTCGTACGAGAGCCGCATCTGGCCGAGGCCGAACTCGCGCTCGACGAGCCCGCGCGCGGCCTCGCCGAGCCGCCGGCGGAGGGCCTCGTCCTCCAGGACGTCCACCATCCGCCGCGCCAGCGCGGCGGGCGCGCCGGGCGGGACGAGGAACCCGGTCTCGCCGTCCTTCACGATCTCCGGGGTGCCGCCCACCGCGGTCGCGACCACCGGGAGGCGCATGGCCATGGCCTCGAGGATCGCGTTCGAGATCCCCTCCGCGTGGCTCGACGAGACGCCGCCGACCGCGCGGGCGAGGATCGCGGGCACGTCGCGGCGGTGGCCGAGGAAGTGGACCTTGTCGGCGATCCCGAGCCAGCGCGCCTCCCGCTCCAGCAGCGGCCGCCGCACCCCCTCGCCGACGAGCACGAGGCGCGCCTCGGGGTGCGTGCGGAGCGTCTCCTTGAGCGCCTGGAGCAGGTCGCCCTGCCCCTTCACCGGGTGGTGCATGTTCGCGACGCAGACGAACGCGCCGGGCGCAGGGGCGGGGTCGTCGGGGGGGCGCGCCGCCCGGCCGTCGAGCTCCTCGAGGTCCACGCCGTTGCGCACCACCGCGACGCGATCCGCCTCGACGCCCTCGCGGATGGCGAGGTCGCGGATGGTGAGCGCGTTCACGAGCACCCGCGCGGCGATCCGCGACGCCCACGTGAGGAGCTGCCGGCGGTAGCCGCCGAGGTGGTGTCCGAGATCGACCCGCGTCACGATCATCGGCACGCCGGTGGCCCGCGCGACCATCGTGCCGAGCACGTTCGTGTAGATGTCCTGGGCGTGGAGGACCGCGATCCGCTCCTCCCGCACGAACTGCACGAGGCGCAGGAGCTGCCACGCGGTGCCGGGACGGAGCAGGCTCCGGCCGACGTCGAAGACCACCGGCCGCACCCCCGCGGCCTCGAGGTCGGAGAGGTGGTCGCCGTCGAGGTGCAGGACGGCGACGAGCGGCTCGTACCGCGACCGGTCCATGCTCCGGACGTTCAGGACCGTCTGGCGCTCCTGGCCCCCGATCCGGAACCGGTTCTGGAGGATCAGCACCCGCGCCGGCCGCCTCACCGCGCAGCCTCCGCCGCCGCCCGCCGCAGCGCCGCGAGGTGGATCGCCGCGGCCGAGGCCGCGAACAGGTAGTACAGGAACCACGACAGGGCGTACCCGTTGGCCATCTCGCACACGAGGTAGCCCGCGACGCCGGCGAAGAGCGCCCGCGCCTCCGGACCGATCACCGGGTCGCTCCCCGCGCGCCAGAGCCTCACGAGCAGCACCGCGATGAAGGTCGCGAGCAGGACGAAGGCGAGGACGCCGAGCTCGCCGATCGTCTCGAGCAGGATGTTGTGCGCCACGAACCGGTGCCCGCCCGCCTCGAGCGGCGCGTACCGCGTCCAGCTCGCGAGGAACGCCCCCCCTCCGGCGCCGGTGAACGGCCGCTCCTCGACGATGCGATCGAGCACCATCCAGGCGTGGCGGCGGCCCTGCACCGAGGCGTCGGTCTCGAACTCCGTGATGGTCGAGGACCGCTGCCAGAAGCTCGACGGCGCGAGCGCCACCATGCCGACGAGGAGCATCGCCCCCACCGCCGCCTGCGCGACCTTCCGCCTCCCGCGCCCGAGGAAGAGGGCCACCGCGAACGCCATCGCCACCGCCCCGGAGCGGGAGTGCGTGAGCACGATGGCGCCGACCTGCGCCGCCGCGACGCCCGCGAAGAGCAGGCGTCGGCCGGGGCGCCTCGCGGTGACCGCCCCGTAGAGCGCGGCCGGGAGGATCGCCACCAGGCTCATCGCGAGCCGGTTGGGGTCGGCGTAGAGCCCGCGCCACGCCGTGCGGTACCCCTCCACCAGCCCCTCGCCCATCCACCAGTTCCAGATCCCGCCCAGCGCCGGTCCCAGCGACGCGAGCGCGCCGAGCAGCAGGAACGCCCGCAGCCGCGCCGGCCGGTCGAGCGCGTTCTGCACCGCGACGTAGACGACGGCCATCTTGAGCGCCTCGAACACCGCGACCTCGGTGGACGGGGCGTGGATCGTCCAGAGGAGCGAGACCGGGAACATCCCCAGGTACACGAGGAGCGGGACGCCCATCGGCCCGCCGATGCGGATCGGGCTGCCCGAGGTGAGCCGGTGCGCCAGGACGGCCGCGGCGCAGATCGCCATCGTCACGAAGGCGAACCGGAACTGCTCGAACCACGGCCACCAGTACATCGGGTTCGCGTAGAGCATCACCACGAACCCGACCGCGGCGCCGAAGGAGAGCCGGCTCCAGCGCGTCGTCGCCCGGTCCAGCGTCGCGGCGCGCCGGGCCGCGAGGACGTCGAAGGTGACCGCGTCGGACACGAGGCCTCCCGTCAGCCGTGCACGCGCGCCGGCGCCATGGCGGCGGCGAGGTGGTCGCGGATCTCGTCCACCCTCGCCTCCCACCCCTCCGCCCGCACCAGCTCCGACCGCGCCCGCGTCGGGCCGCCGTCGGCGAGGGCGGCCCCGACCGCCGCCACGAACTCCTCGTCGCTCACCGTGACGGTGCACCCCGGGATGCGCCGGAGCTCGGGCAGGTCCGTGCACACGTTGGGGAGCCCGGCGGCGACGTACTCGCGCGCCTTGAGCGGGTTCGCCGCGATCGCGAGCGTGTTCCGCCGGAACGGCGTCAGGGCCACCGTGAACCCGCGGCACCAGTCCGGCAGCTCCGCGTACGGCCGCCGGCCGAAGAGGTGGACGTTCCTCGCCCCCTCGAGCGGCGCGAGCGAGGTGACGACCTTCCCCAGCACGACGACCGAGGCGTGCGGGAAGGCGTCCGCCACGCGCCGGACGAGCCCGAGGTCGATCCAGTCCGCCACCAGCCCGAAGAAGCCGATGACCGGCCGGGGCAGCGCGCGCAGGGGCTCGGGCAGCGGCCCGGGCTCGAGCGCGCGCGCGAAGTGCGCGTGGTCCACGCCGTGGCGCACGAGCACGGCGCGCGGGTTCACCTTCCGCTTGTCGTGCAGGAGCTTCTCCGAGGAGGCGATGACGAGGTCCGCGCGCCGGAGGAGCCGCGCCTCGAGCTCCGCCACGTGCGCGCTGGCGTCGCTGAAGGCCGAGAACTCGTCCACCACGTGGTAGACCACGAACTCCTCGTCGAGCCGGCCCGCGACCGTGGCGGCGCTCGGGAGGAAGCTCCAGGAGATCGGCCGTCGCATGCCGAGCCGCCGCATCGCGCCGCGGACCTGGAACCGCAGGAGCTCGCCGTTCGCGCGCCGCACCGCCTCGCTGCCGTACGCCGGGACGTAGAGCGGGGCGAGGACGTGCAGGTTCTTCACCGGCTCGGTGAGCCCGCGCGCCACGTCGGAGAGCTTCTTCCAGGCGCGGCGCGCGTCGGAGACGCTCGCGCGGGGCGCCCGGTTCCCGATCGAGTTGACCCAGAGCACGCGGTTGTCGCGCGCCAGGATCTTCATGATGTGCGTCTTCGAAAGGGGATCCCCGTCCCAGTCGTTCGAGAAGCAGACGATGTCCCGTCCCCGCAAGGCGTCCATGGCCACAAGCTGGGTCCCGGCCGCGGACGCCGGCCATGGTTCAGACGGGGGGCGCGCGCTCCCGCTCACGAGGCCTCCTCGAGCGCGGCGCCCGGGCGGAGCTGCGGCGCCCGCTCCACGCCCGCCGCGTACTCGCCGAGCACCGCGCGGGAGAGCCCCAGCGCGTGGAAGACGCCCTCCAGGTTGCAGGCGGCCAGGGCCGGGCTGTACGCGGTCGGCCCGAGCGTGGTGTTCTCCCACAGCATCTTGCGGCAGAGCCGGTACGGGTCGCCGCCCCGGACGTTCTCGTGGTCCTCCGTCGTGACCGCGCCCTCGAAGCCGGCCCGCGCGACGAGCTCCCGCACCGCGGGGGTGTGATAGCCGTTCGGATAGGCGAACATCCGCGGGGCCCGCCCGATCCGCTCCCGCAGCTCGTCGCGGCAACCCTCAATCTCCCGGCGCGCCTCCCGCGCGGACAGGAGCGGGAGGACCGCGTGCGAGACGGTGTGTCCCCCCACCTCGATCCCCGCCGCGTCGAGCGCCCGCAGCTCCTCCCACCCCATGAGGCGCGTCGCGGGTGGGAGGTCGGCCTCCGCCTGGCGGACGCGCGCGCCCAGGGCGTCCGCGAGGGCCAGCAGCGCCGGCGGCTCCAGGACCCCGATCAGCCGATCGAGCGCGGCGGCCGGGCCGAGCCCGTCACAGGCGTCGAGGACGCGCTGCAGCGGCTCCTCGAGCCCCGCCTGGCGCGGCCCGAGCCCGCGCGCCGCGAGCTCCGCCAGCGCGGCGTAGATCCGGTCGTGCGGGAGGCGCCGGCCGGAGCCGACGTACCCGGTGACCACGAACGCCGTCGCCGGGATCCGCAGCGCGGAGAGGACGGGCAACGCCACCCCGTGCAGATCGGCGTAGCCGTCGTCGAAGGTCACCGCGGCGACGTCGCGGACCGGGCCGCGCGCCGGCGGTGCCCGCAGCATCCGCGCCGCGACGTGGAGCGGCACGAGCTCGCGCTCCCGCGCCAGCTGCGCCAGGTGCAGCCGCAGCGTCCGCGCGGAGATGAGCATCGACGGGAGCCCGTCCTGCGCGCAGGCCTCGAAGTCGTGGGTGACGCGGTGGTACGAGACGATGAGCACCCGCACGCCGCCCGCCTGCCGCCGGCGCCACGCCCGGACGAGCCGGTCGGCCCGCGAGAGCACGAGCGCGTCCGCCACGGCCACCTTCACGGCCCGGCGCACCCGCCACCGGACGCTGCCGTCGGCGCGCTCAGGCATGGGACCCGGCCTCCGCGCGCCGCCGCGCCTGCCGCAGCGCAGCCCAGACGCCGGCCGGCGCGACGCGCCGGGCCACCGTCCGCGCCGCGTCGAACGCGGCCACCGCCGCGCGATCCGTGTGCGCCCGCAGCGACGGCGCGCGGACGCGCACCGCGCAGGTCTCCCGCCGATCCGCGGTCCAGTCGAGCTTGTACGCCTCCTCGCCGCGGAGGAAGTCGTAGTCGGTGAGGCCCCGCGCGTACGCGTCCTCCACCGTCCTGCCCACGAGCACCATCCCCGGGCTCCGCGCCGCCCACGCCGGATCGTACCCGGACTGGTAGTAATGGAACCGCCCGCCCAGCTCGATCCCGTAGACCGCCGCGATCGCGCCGTCGCCGACGAAGAGCCGGTAGAGCCGCAGCCACCCCCGCTCCGCGAGCCGGGGCGCGAGCGCGACGTGGAGCTCCTCTGCCCGCCCCGGCGGGATCCCGTAGGAGCCGCCCTCCGCCTCCCACCGCAGGCGGTGGAGCCGCAGGAGGTCGCGCATCGCCGCCTCCGCCTCGCCGGGCGCCGCCACCTCGATCCGGAAGCCGGGCTGGCGGGCGAGCCAGCGGACCCGCCGGCCGTACGTCTCCCGCCGGCGCACCCGCGCGAGGTGCTCCGCGAACGTGCCGCGGATCGCGAACCCCGGGCAGGCGAACCGGCGGGCCACCTCGATCCGCTGCCCGCGCAGCGCGGCGAGCCCCGCGAGGAGCTTCACGGACGGGGATCCGCAGGGCAGGTCCTCGAGGTCGAGCAGATCCCACCCGCCCGCGTCGAGGGCCGCGCCGAACAGCGCCGCCCGCGCCTCGGAGGCCCGCGGCCCGGCCACGAGCGCGTCGAGGTAGTCGGCGCCCCCGAGCCCGTTGCCGAGGAGCTGCCACCGCCGCCCGGGCCGCGCCCCCCCGCGCCGCGCCAGCGCGAGGAGCCCGCAGAGCCGCCCGTCGCCGTCCCGCGCCTCGAGCAGGCGCAGCGAGCGGCCCGCGCCGAACGCCGTCCACCACGCGTGCAGCCACTCCCAGGAGAGGAACGGGCTCGGCGCCCCGGCGGCGTCGAAGAGCGCGCGCCACTCCGGGCCGGCGGCGTCGAGCCGCGCGGGGTCGTCCGTCGTCGAGATCGTCAGGCCGCGCACGTCCGTCACCGCAGCGCCTCCTGGACCGCGAGGGCCACGTGGGCCATCTCGCCCGGGCCGAGGTCCTGGTGGATGGGGAGCTCCAGCACCCGGGCGCGGAGCCGCGCGACGTCCGGGAAGTCGGCCGCCGCGCAGAGCGGGTGCCCGGTCCGCCAGAAGTCCACCGTCTCGATGCCCGCCGCCGCGAGGCGCGCCTGGACCGCGGACTTGTCGTCGCAGACGAGCGGGTAGAAGAGCGGACAGGCCCCGGCGGGCAGCTCCGGGAAGACGGGCTCCGCGACGCCGCGCAGGCTGCCGAGCAGGAGGAAGTAGTTGCGCCGCCGCGCCGCGACCACCGCCTCCGGGTCCACGCGGCGGAGGATCCGGCGCGAGAGCGCGCTCATGCCCAGGTGGACGGCCTCCGGATCGAAGCGGCTCGTGCCGGTGGACACCGGCCGCAGGCCGGAGGCGTCGCGGACGAGCTGCGCCCCACGGCGCGCCGCGGCCCGGACTTGGCGCCCCGGCTCCCCGGCCCGGTAGGCGACGTTCGAGAGCAGGCTCCCGACCGCGTGCGAGAGCGTGGACGGCAGCGGCGGCGCCACGGCGCGCGGGAGCACGCCGCGCACGCCGGGATCGTTCACGACGAGCGCCCCCCCGTTCGGCACCGGCACCGTCTTGTAGAAGCAGAACACGGCGACCTCGCCGGTCGAGCCCAGCGGCCGCCGGCCCTCGGCGGACCAGAGCGCCAGGGCGCAGTCCTCGACGACCGGGACGCCGATCCGCCGCGCCACCGCGCGGAGCTCGTCCATGGGCTGCGGCATGCCCGCGTAGTGGATCACGTAGATCGCGCCCGTCCGCGGGCCGGCGGCGTCGGCGAGGTGATCGAGGTCGAGGCGCATGCGGGCGTCCACGCGCACGAACCGCGGCACCGCGCCGGCCGCGACGAGCGCGGCGACCTCGACGCCGTGGTGGTAGGCGGGCACGAGCACCTCGCGCCCGGCGAGCCCCAGGAGCCGTACCGCGTGGAAGACGGCGTTGCGGGCGAAGTAGAACGGGACGACGCGCCGGGCCGTGAACGGGAAGGCCGGCGCGCGCTCCGGCTGGAGCGGAGAGAGGAGCGACGGCCAGAGCGTGGGCAGCGCCGGGATGTGGCGCACCTCCTGCGGGCGCGCCGCCGGCGCGGCTGGGACGGCCTCGATCACCGACGCCACCGGAGCACCTCCTTCGCCGCCGGCTTGAGCCGGTGCTTGACCGCGTGGAGCGCCCGGCCGGCGAGCGACGGGCGGTACACGTAGAGCCAGTCGTGGGGGCGGTGGGCGGGCGCCCAGTCCCGCTTCCACTCCATGTCGGGCCCGAGGAAGTCCAGCTCGCGGAGGCCGGCGGCGCGGCACCCGGCCACCACCTCGCGGTGGAGGAGCTGCCCGGGCGAGACCGCGCCCAGCCCCTCGTCGTACGCCGTCTTGGGCAGGTAGTACGCGCCCCGGTGCACGAGCCCGAGGTGCATCGCGACCGCGCGGCCTCCCAGCGTCAGGGCGTCGATCGCGAGCGCCCCGCGCGCGGAGGCCTCCGCGGCCCACGCGCGGTAGAAGCCCACGAGCCGCGGGTCGTTCGCGAGGGCGGTCCCGCTCCGCCCCTTCCACCCCGCCGCCTCGAGCGCGAAGAACTCCTGCAGCGCCCCCGCGAGGTCGCCGCGCCCGTCCTCGCGGCGGAGCGCGACGGGCCCGAGCTCCTCGAGCCGGCGCCGCCGCCTGCGCAGGTTCGCCTTGAACTTGGAGGAGAGCCGCTCCTCCACGGGCGGGTCGAGCGGCAGGTACGGGCTCCGCTGCGACTCCCAGCGCCCGGTGAGGTGCCCGTCCGCCCGGGCGAGCGGCTCGAGCAGCGACGAGGTCGGGCCGTCGCGCGGGAGGTCCCGGAGGACCAGCGCGTCCCAGCGGAGCTCGTCGCGCAGGTGCGTCCAGAGCGAGGCGACGGCCCCCGAGGCGTCGGGCCCGAGGACCCACTCGACCCGGCAGGAGTGGTCGTTCGCCGGCGCGCGCAGCCAGACGACCGCGCCCCGCCGCTCGGCGAGGAGCGGGGCGAAGCCGGCCGCGGCGCCGGACGCGTCGCGGGCGACGAGCACCAGCAGCTTCGCGCCCGGCGGCGCGAAGGCGTCGAGCCAGGCCTCGAGGAACGCGTGGCGCAGGAACGGCAGGTCCACCGGCCCGCGGGCGAGGAGCGCGTCCCACTCCGCCCGCAGCCCGCCGAACGCCGTGCGCCCGACCCAGGTCTCGACCCGGTACGGCGCCGTGGCGACGAGGCGCCCCGCCGGCCTCACCGCGCCCCCCGGCCCAGCAGCACGACCTTGGCCGTGGCGAGCAGGCACACGAGGTCGAGGAAGAGGGAGGTGTTCTTGATGTAGTAGAGGTCGTACTCGAGCTTCCGGGCGTTCTCCTCCATCGTCGAGCCGTACCCGTGCTTGAGCTGGGCCCACCCGGTGAGGCCCGGCTTCACGAGCTCGCGCAGCGCGAAGAGCGGCCAGCGCGCCTCGAGCTGCGCGAGGAAGATCGCGCGCTCCGGCCGCGGGCCCACGAGGCTCATCTCGCCACGGAGCACGTTCCAGAGCTGCGGCAGCTCGTCGAGCCGCGAGCGCCGGAGGAAGCGGCCCACGGGGAGGACCCGCGGATCGCCGTCGGTCGCCCAGACCGCCCCCATCCGCTCCGCGTCGCGCCGCATCGTCCGGAACTTGAAGAGCCGGTACGGCTTCCCGCGCCGCCCCACGCGCTCCTGCGTGTACAGGACCGGCCGGCCGTCGGTCGCCCAGATGAGCCCGGCCACGAGGAGCATCACCGGCGCGAGCGCGACGAGCATGGTGAGGGAGACCGCCACGTCGAGGAGCCGCTTGCCCGCGCGCGTCGCGAGGCCCGTCCGGAACCCCTCGTCGAAGATGAGCGCGCTCGGGCGCACGAGCGAGAGCGGGATGCGCTGGAGCGTCGCCTCCGCGAAGCCGACGTCGTCCACCACGCGGAGGCCGCTCGTGCGCAGCGCGAGCAGCTCGTCCACCGGCAGGCCGCGCCGATCCTCCAGCGCGACGACGACGACCTGGGCGCGCAGCCCCCGCGCGAGCTCCCGGAGCGGCCCGCGCCGCACGAGCGCCGGATCCACGCTCGGCGGCGCGTCGCCGCACGGCGCGAAGCCGACCACCTCCCAGAGGCCGTCCGCCTCGCGCTCCACGGCCCGGGCGACGTCCCACGCGCGCGCGCCCGTCCCGAGCACCAGCACGCGGTTCGGCGCGCCGACCACCGCCGGCAGGAGCGCGCGCGCGAGCACGACCCCCATCGTCCCGCCCGCCGCCGAGAGGACGAGCGACCCCTGCAGCATCCACCCCGGGAGGACCAGGAGCTCCAGCGCGACGTCGGCGACCGCGAGCGCCACCGCGGCGACCCCGAGCGAGCGGAGCAGGCGCCGGCCGTCGGTGCGGTCGCGCACGGCCGCGTGCAGGTCGTAGAGATCGCCGAGGTAGAGCGCGCCCGCGAAGATGAGGGACGCGACCACCGCGCGGAGCAGGCCCGCCCCGAACGGCGGCGCCGCGCCGGTCGCCTTGGCCGCGACGGGGCCGAGCGCCGCCCCGGCGAGGAGGGCCAGCACGAGCACCGTCTCCTCGGCGAAGAAGTACGCCGCCTTGCGCGGCGAGAACCAATGATTGAAGACCCGGACCAAGTGTCAGTTCCCACGGGGGCTGCGCCCCCGCCCCATCGGCCGAGCCGATGGGGCCCCACCCCTGCTGCGCTGGGTCCCGCCGCGCTGCGGCCCCAGATCGCGAACGTGTCGGATGGGGGCCTTGCGCGGCACCCAGCATCGAGGGGGCTCACGCCCCCTCCCCCGCGCTGACGCGCGGGTCCCCCACCCCAACGCTCCCCCCCTCTTCCCTGGGTGAAGCTATCCACCCCGCGCGCGCCGCGGCGCCGGCTCCTCGGGGCCGAGGTCGGCCTGGAGCCAGCGCCCGCGCGGGAGCGCAGCCGGGTCGAGGTCGTTGAGCACGAGCCCCGCCGCGCGGTCCCCGAGCGCCTCGAGCGCGAGCGACACGACCTGCCGGCGCGTGACCCCCACGCGCACCACGAGCAAGGCCAGGTCGGCCTCGGCCGCGAGCCGGTCCCCGTCCGCGAACGCCAGGGCCGGCGGCGCGTCGAGGTAGACGTGGTCGTAGGCGGCGCGCCAGCCCTCGACGAGCGCCGGGATCCGCGCGCTCCGGAGCGCGACGGCAGGATCGCGCACCTTGCCCGCGCAGAGGACCGAGAGGTTCCCCACCCGGGCGATCGCCTGGGAGGCCTCCGCGCCGCCGTCGAGGACCTCGCCGAGCCCCGCGCGCGGCGCGAGCCCGAAGAGGCCCGCGATCGACGGACGCCGGAGGTCCGCCTCGACGAGGAGCACCGAGCGCCCCTCTCCCGTGGCGGTGAGCGCCAGGTTGGCGGCGGTGGTCGTCCGCCCCTCCCCGCGTCCGGCCGAGGTGATCGCCACGATGCGCGCCGGCCGCCGGGCGGCGAGCCGGAGGAGCCGGTGGTAGAGGACCCGGTACTGCTCGGCGGCCTGCGACCGCGGGTCGGCGAGGGCCACGAGCCGGCTGCCGGACGTGGCGGGGAACGAAGGGATCACGGACTCGGCGGGCGTCATGTCTCTCCTCACGTGCGCTACGAGGCGGAGCCCCGCCCGATGCGCGGAATGGCGGCAAGCACGGGCACCCCGTGGCCGCTCGCGTCCTCCGGCCCGCGCAGCGAGCCGTCCAGCCACTCCCGGAGCGCCACCGCCCCGAGCGACGCCGCGAGCGCCGCGATCGCGGCGAGGAGCGCGAGCCGCCCGCGATCGGGCGCCGACGGGCGCACCGGCACCGCCGCCGCCTCGACCACGCGGAACAGGCCCGGCCCGTCCGCCTCGAGCAGCCGCTCCGCCGCGGCGGCGTCGGCCTGGCGCGACACCGTGCTGACGTACTTCGCCCGGAGCGTCTCGTAGTCGCGGGTGAGCGCCATCAGCTCCGCGCCCACGCGCGGGGCGGCGTCCGCGCGCAGCGCGTACCGCTCGATCTCCCTGCGCAGGCCCGCGAGCGCGCCCTCGTGGTCGCGGATCTCGGCGTCCACGCGCTTCAGCCCCTCGTCGATGCGCTGCTGGCGGAACAGATCCAGCTCCTGGTCGCGCCGGGCGATCGCCTCCTCCAGCTCGCGCCGCGCGCGCCGTACGTCGGGGTGATCCGTCCCGTAGGCCGCCTCGGCCGCCTGGACGCGCCGCTGGGCCGCGTCCACCGCGCCCTCCGCCATGCCCGCGCCGGTTCCCCCCTCCGGCACCGCGCCGAGGAGCGCCGCCCGGCGGCGCTGCGCCTCCAGGAGCGCGCCGATGCGCATCTCGAGCAGCGCCTGCGCGCGGCCCGTGGCCCGCGCGTTCGCCTCCGACTCCTCGGGCAGCTCGCCCGCGTGCGCCTTCTTGAACTCGAGGATCGCGCGCTCGCCCTCGGCGAGCCGCTTCGACATGCCCGCCACCTCGCCGTCGAGCGTCTTGCGGAGCGACTCGGCCTGCGCCGCGAGCAGCCTCCGCGTCCGCTCCTCGTAGACCTTGGGGAGCCGGTCGGCCGCGGCCCGGACCTTCTCCGGGTCCTTCCCGCGCACCGCCACGACGAAGAGGAGCGCGGGCGGCCCGCCGGGCACCTCGCCCTCGAGCCGCACCTCCGTGCTCCGGCGGAGCTTCTCGATCGCCTCGTCCACGCTCTTCGCCTTCGGGTCGAAGCCCGTCTCGCGGACGACCTGCTCGAGGACGGGCCGGGCCAGGATGCCGTGCTTCAGCGTCCGCATCCGGTCCTCGAGCGGGATGATCCCCTGCGCGGGGAGGAACTCGGCGGTGACCCGCCGCGGCTCGAGCTGGATGGTGGAGGTCGCCGTGTACTCGGCCGGGAGGAGCGCCGCCAGCGCGAGCCCGGCCCCCAGGACCCCGATGAGCACCGCGAGCGCGAGCGCCCGCCGGCGCCGGAGCGCCGCCATCAGATCTTCGAAGGTGTACGTCCTCTCCATTTCCCCCCCCTGGTCCCAAGCCCGTGAACGAGCCCGAGCCCGACCCCTCTCCGTCTACCGCCGCGCGGCCAGCTCCCATCCCGCCCGGACACCCAAGGTGAACCTTCGGAGGCGGGAGGAGGAGTCATCGAGCCGGGTCGTGTACGAGCTCGCGAGCGCGAGCCGGAACTGCCGCGTCACGTACCAGCCTGCCTCCCCCGCCGCGGCGAGCCCCAGCGTGGCGTCGTCCCCGGAGGGCACCCGCCCGCTGTGCCACAACCCGCCGTCCGCGCGCAGGTCGAAGGTGCGCCCGAACCGCCGGACGGTGCCGACCTCGACGGCGTTCATGAGCGCCGGCGAGGCGGTGGAGCCGAGCCCCAGGCCGTGCCACGCGGCGGCCCGGAGATCCCAGTCGCGCCGGCCGAGGCGCAGCTCGACCCCGACCTCTGGCACGACCGCGCGCCCTTCCGGGCCTGACCAGAAGGCGGGCCCGGCGTACGCGTCCGCCTCCAGGTACCGGTTGATCAGGTACCGGGCCCGGCCGCGGACGGCCTGGGCGTACGCGACGGTGTCGCCGGTCTCCGCGAAGTCCTGGAACGCGGTGAACGCGTACGCGGCGCCGAAGAGGAGGCGCGCGTCCACCCGGCGGAGGAGCTCGACCGAGGGCGCGTGCATCGCGCCGCCGCCCCCGTCCTCGAACCGGACCAGCCGCTCGGAGAGCCGCACGCCCGCGAGCAGCTTGCGGTCGAGATCCTGCTCGACGCGGCCCGAGCCGATGATCACGAGCGCCCGGCTCCGCCCCTCGCGGAAGATGCCCTCCTGGGCGAGGCCGACCGGGTCCTGGGCCCAGGTGCCGCGCAGCGAGCCCGCCACGCGCGTGCGGGGCGTCGGCGTCGCGGCGAGCTCGAGCGCGCCGCGGTGGTTCCAGACGCCCGTGGGGCGGATCCGGCGGAACGTCAGGTAGTCGGCCGCGTAGACGCCGAGGAGATCCCAGAGGTGATCGCTCAGCCGCAGCCCGAGCTCGGGCGCCAGCCGTGCGCGCTCGTCCGAGCGGCCGTCGTAGAGCGGGTTCGAGTCGTACCCGCCCTCGACGCCCAGCCGCAGCACCGGGTCGAGCTGCGGCTCGGCGCGCGCGGAGACGGCGAGGACCGCGAGGAGGGCAGCCGCCCACGCGCGCGCGCCCACGCCGCTCCCTCGCTCCCGATCAAGGCACGTAGAGGACGTCGCCGCTCGCCAGCCAGAGCTCACCCGACTCCTCCCCCTTCACGAGATCCCGGAACGACAGGGTCGCCTTCTCGGGCTTCGCCCCGTGCTTGTCCCGGAGCCACACCACGCGATCTCCCGCGTACGGCGTCCGCCCGCCGGCGATCGCGATCGCCTGCACGACGGTCATCGGCCCGCGCAGCGGGAAGCCCCCGGGCCGGACCACCTCGCCCAGGACGAACACCCGCGAGGCGTTGATCTCCCGGACGAGGACCGACACCGCCGGCTCCCGCACGTACGCCGCGAGCATCTTCGCGATCCCCTGCTGGAGCTCCGCCGCGGTCTTGCCGGCCGCGTCCATCTCTCCCGCGAGGGGCAGCGAGATCTTCCCGTCCGGCCGGACCGGGACCACCCGCGAGAGCTCGGGTTCGCGGAAGACCACCACCTCGATCACGTCCTCCTTGCCGATCCGGTACTCGCCCCGCTGCGGCTCCGCCGCCATCCGGCTCACCTTGGTCGAGGCGCAGCCCGCCGCGGCCACGCTGCAAGCCATCACGGCTCCCATCCACCGCTTCATGCACACCTCCGGCGCTGACGCGCGCGCGCCGAGACCGTGAGCATCGCGCATGCCACGCCGGAAGCGCCCCACCGGATGCGCCTTGCATCCGGGCGCGGTCGGCGCGCGGGCGACGGGCCGGCGCGCGCTCCGCGCCCGGGGGCCCGCCCGGCCGGTGAAGCGCGGCGCCCGAGGTGGCGACTTTCGTTCCACCGCGCGGCAACGGCGTGCTCGCGTTGCCTGGCGGGCCGCGGCGCATGAGGTTGGTCAGGAGCCAGTGGTCAGTCGTCAGTGGTCCGCTGCCAGACGGACAACTGACAACTGTCAACTGACAACTGACAACTGACAACTGTCCGGGGGGACGGATGCTGAGGGCTGCGGCGTGGTCGGTCGGCCTGTTCGGGATCGGGATGGTGGTCTGCCGGCTGTTCCCGGCGAGCTGGCTGGAGGCGCCGGTCCTGCTCGCGCTCGGCGTGGCGATGCTCTGGGTGAGCGCGCGCACGCCCAGGCCGCGCCGCGCGCGGCTCGTGCAGGCGAAGGAGGCGGCGGCGTGAGGCGCTACTCGAGCGTCGCCGCGTCGCGCGGGTCCACGATGCCGCAGTCCCGGATCTTGTAGAGCAGGGCCTTGTAGCTCACCTGCAGCCGCCGGGCGGCCTTCCGCTTGTTCCAGCCGGTGCGCTTCAGCGCCCGCAGGATCGCCTCGCGCTCGGCGACGCGCGCGGCGCGGCGCGCCACCTCCTTGAGCGGCTCGTCCTCGCCCGCCGGCAGCGCCGCCGGGTCCCGCACCGTGTTCGGGACGGGCGGCAGGGTGGCCGGCCGCGCGACGAGCTCCCCGAGGACCATGGCGGGATCGCGCAGCACGACGAGCCGCCGCACCAGGTTCTCGAGCTCGCGCACGTTGCCGGGCCAGTCGTGGCGGAGGAACCGCTCCAGCACCTCGGGCGGAACCTCCTCGAGCCCGCCGCCGTAGCGGCGCCGGTACTTCTCCACGAAGTGGCGCACGAGCGGCGCGATCTCCTCTCGCCGCTCGCGCAGCGGCGGGACGCGCACCGTGACGACGTTCAGGCGGTAGAACAGGTCCTCGCGGAACGTGCCCTGGCGGATCGCCTCCTCGAGCACGCGGTTCGTGGCGGTGAGGACGCGCGCGTCCACCCGCACCGGCCGCTTGCCGCCGACCCGGTAGAACTCCTCGTCCTGGAGCACCTGGAGGAGCTTCGCCTGGAGGCGCGGATCCATCTCGCCGATCTCGTCGAGGAAGATCGTCCCCTGGTGCGCGAGCTCGAACTTGCCCGGCTTCTCGGCGTGCGCGCCGGTGAAGGCGCCCTTCTCGTGGCCGAAGAGCTCGCTCTCGAGCAGCTCGCCGGGGAGCGCCGCGCAGTTGATCTTCACGAACGGCCGCGCCGCGCGCCGGCTGCGCGCGTGGATCCGCCGCGCGATGACGTCCTTGCCGACGCCGCTCTCGCCGACGAGCAGCACCGGCACGTCCGTGTCCGCGATCCGCTCGACCAGGTCCCGCACCCGCACCATCGCGCCCGAGAGGATCGGCGTGCCGCCCTCGTCCGCCTCGGCGCCGCGCGGCTCGGGCGCGGGGCGCCGCTGGGCGTCGAGCGCGCGGCGGAGCACGAGGTCGAGCTCGGAGGGCTCGAACGGCTTCGGCAGGTAGTCGGTCGCCCCGAGCTTCATCGCCCGGACGACGTCCTCGGCGTGGGCCAGGGCGGAGAGCACCACGACCGGGAGCTGGGCGTCGCGGGCCCGGATGCGCCGCAGGATCTCGAAGCCGTCGGGCTCGGGCAGCACGAGGTCGAGCAGCACCGCGTCCGGCGCCGGCCCCGCGAGCGCGCCGAGCGCCTCGGCGCCGCTGCTCGCCGTCCGCACGCGAAACCCGTTCGCCTGGAGGAAGCTGCCGAGCGCGGTGCGGGCGCCCTCGTCGTCCTCGACGACGAGGACCGTACAGTCGTGGTCCATCCGATTCCACTCTCTGGCCAGGAACGTGCCCCCGCGGAGAAAATGGAACGACCGGCGCGGCGCGGCACCGGCCCGAACGCGTGCCGGCCCGCGCGCGCGACGGACCCCATGGAGCAGGCGGCCGAGCGGGCGGGGCTCTACTTTCAGTAAATCTTCCCGACCTCGGCCCCCGAGAAGTACGCCCGGAGGATGTCGAGATATCGCTGGCCCGACAGGGCGCGCCCGACCGCGCCCCACTGGCACAGGCCCACGCCGTGACCCCAGCCGCCGCCGCGGAGCACGAGGGTCTCCCCGTCGCGGTCCACGGTGAACAGCGCCGACGGGAGATCCCCCAGCGCGCGCCGGATGCGCAGCTCCGGCCCGAGCTCCACCGCGCCGCGCTCGCCCTCGATCCGCACGGCGCGCGCGCGCCCCGAGACCCCGCGCGCGAGGACCCGCAGCCCCCGGATGTGCCCCACCCCCAGGGCGTCGCCCAGGGCCTTGAGCCGGGGCGGGTCGAGGCGCCGCTCCCAGCGGAACCGGTCGCGCCGCGCCGCAGGGATCCGGCACCAGGCGCCGGAGGGCGCAGCGAGGAACGCGCGCACGGACGCGTCCTGCGCGAGCCCTCCCGCCCAGCGGGCGGCCTCCTCGGGCGGGAGATCGGGCCGGCCGCGCAGGCTCGGCGAGGGCGCGTGGGCCCAGACGGCGTCGTTGTCCTCGGTGTGCCCCCCGCACATGGCCGAGTACACCCCGTCGACGAGCCGCCGGTCGTCCTTGCCGAACAGCGCCTCCCCCCGCGTGGACCGCACGGCCTCGTCCGTGCGGGCGGTGCGGGCCCCGTCGCCCCGGTACGCCTGGCAGTGAACCTCGGCGCAGAGCATGAACGGGTCGTCGAGGTGTCGCGTCCCGATCTGCGCGAGCACGTTGGACCGGGCGGTCACCGCCTGCGCCTTGAGCGCCTCCAGCGGGGAGGAGCCCGGCATCTCGCTCGGGACGAGCCCGAGGAGCAGCTCCTCGAGCGGGACGCCGTGGATCGCGGCGAGGCTCCCGCGGGCGTCGAGCGCGACGTAGAGCCGCCCGCGGTACGAGCGATCCTCGCGCGCCCGCCCCACCCGGCCGAGGTCGTGCTCCACCGCCTCGACCACGAAGCCCGCGTCGCCGTCGACGACGAGGGTCAGCGCCGCGTCCGCCTCGCCGAGCAGCGCGCCGCCCGGCCCGAGCAGGACGAGGGTGCCCGAGGGTCGCACCGCGAGCTCCTCGGCGAGGACGCCGCGCGTCCCGCCCTGCTGCAGCTCCGCGAGCACGCTCCGGGCCCCGGCCTCGGTCCCGTCGGCGTCCACGACGAGCTGCTCGCGCCGGTTGTCGAGCACCCGCCCGGCGATCCCGTAGACCGCGCCCGTCACCCGGAGGCGCGCGGCGAACCCCCGGCCGGCGAGCGCCGCGCGCGCGGCGACCAGGTCGTCGTGGCCCTCGACGTCGGTGACGACCACGAACCGGGCGAGCCGCCCCGGGGCGGTGGCGCGCGCCTGGACGGCGAGCCGGACGCCGGCCGGGACGTCCAGGACGCCCCCGCCCCGCAGGGCGATCCGCGCCGGGCCGCGCGGCCGGAACGCGATCTCCCGCTGGCCCTCCATGAGCCGGATGGTGACGAGCGGCTCCCCGCCGGCGGCGAACTCGAGGCGGTGTCCCCAGAGGAGATCGAGCGGGTCCGCGAGGTCGGTCGCGGGCGGCGGCGGCTCCGGCGGGGGGAGCTCGGGGGGCGGCAGCGGAGGCGGGAGATCGGCGCTCAGGTCCGCGGGAGGCGGCTCGGGCGGCGGGGCCGGCGCGGGCTCCTGCTGCGGCGCGGGCGCAGGCGCAGGAACGCGCTGCGCCTCGGCGCAGGCCCCGACGAGCAGGACGGCGAGGATCAGCAGCCTCTTCACGGCTCGAGGCGGCGGTCCTTCTCGGCGGCGAGCGCCTCGAGCGCGCGGGCCATCTCCTGGCGCGTCGAGGCGGAGGCCAGCGGATCGCGCAGGACCTGGGCGGCGGACGCGGCGACGTCCCGCTCGCGCACCTCGCGCGCCCGGAGCGCGCGGACCATCTCGGCCACCTCGTCCCCGAGCTCGGAGAGGAGATCACCCGTCCGGAGCGGCGGCGGCTCGGCGAGATCGCCCTCCGCGACGCGCTTGCAGGTGCGGCGGATGGCGTACGCCGGCCCGGCGATCCGGTGCGTCACCAGCACGCCGGCCACGAGGAGGCAGACGAGGACGACGGCGAGCGCGCCGGCGATGACGACGATCCTGAACCGGTCCTCGCGCGCGAGCGCGTTGCCGAGCGCCGCGCCGACGCTCGGGTTCTGATCCACGAGCATCTGGCTGGTCTCGCGGTACGCCTTCCAGAGCAGCCACCCCAGGCCGACGCCGAGCGCCGTGGCGACCGCGATGAGGTAGCTCGCGAGCCGGAGCTGGAGGCTCGTGTCGAGCAGGTAGTTGCGGAGGTGGCGCCGCGGCTTGACCTCCGCGGACGCCGGGGCTTCCTCCGGGGAGCGCTGTGCCTGGGCGAGGGCCATGCCCCCGTTTTACCTCTCCCCGAGCTTCGCGGCGAGGTCCTCGACGAGAACCTTGGCGACTGCGTCCACGACCCGGACCGAGTACTCCGCCAGCTCGCGGTCCCCGATGGGCCCGTGCGCGGACACCTTCGCGGCCCCCTCCAGCATCGCCGCCATCCGACCGCCACCCTCCACCGCGACGAGCTCCGCGCGCACGGCGAGCACCGTCTTCTCGCTCGCCCGCTCGACGTCCAGCCGGACGATCGAGGGCTTGAGGCGGATGCCGTCCCGGCCCACCTGGAACCCCGCCTCGGTCAGCCGCCGCCCGAGGGCGTCGCGCAGCGCAGCGCGATCCGAGGGGCGACCCGCGCTGCCGACCGTGTCCTCGAGGACCACCTCGCCGCGGCCCCGCACGGCCGGCGTCACGGGATCGCGGAGCGCCACGAGCGCGCCCGCGGCCGAGGTCCGCACGCCTTCGTCCGGATCCGACCGCTGCACCCGCTCGAGCACCGCCTTCGACTCGGGGTCGCCGAACCGCGCGAGGCCCGCCACGGCGGCGATCCGGACCGCGGCGGAGGGATCCCCGACCGCCGCCTTGCGCAGCGCCGGCCCCGCGTCGGACGGCTTGAGCTGGCCGAGGATGAGCGCCGCCTGGGTGCGGATCTTGAGCGAGTCGCTCGTCGCGAGCGCGCGCAGCGCGCGCTCGGTCTGAGGATCGGGCCGCGCCGCGATGGGGGCGACGGCGAGGGCGACGAGCACGAGTCCGAGCGACGGTCGCATGCACTCCAAGACTACGCGTTCCCCGCGGCGGCGGGGGGCTGGTTCTCACGATGGGGCGAGGTGCGCCGCAGGCGCCGCGCCGCCTACAGCGCGTCGGCCATCGCGCGGAAGGCCGCGTGCAACCTGCGGGTGACCGGGCCGGGCCGCCCCTCCCCGACCGGCGCATCCCCCACCCGTGTGACGGGGAGGAGCTCCCGGTGGGTGGACGTGAGGAAGACCTCCTGCGCCGCGCGCAGCTCCTCCGGCCCGAACCGCGCCTCCTCGATCGGGACCCCCTCGGCCCGCGCCAGGGCGAGCACCGCGCCCCGGGTCACCCCCTCGAGGATGCCGGCCGCGCGCGGCGGCGTCCGGAGCGTGCCATCACGGACGGTGAACAGGTTCGAGGAGACGCCCTCGGTGAGCCGCCCCTCGCCGTCCGCGAGGAGCGCCTCGTGCGCGCCCGCCGCGCGGGCCTCCGCCATCGCCATCACCTGCGCCAGGTGCGCGCCCGTCTTGGCCGTCGGATCGACCGCCGCCGCGGACGGGCGCGGCGTCGAGGCGAGGATGACCTTCACGCCCTCCGCGTAGGCCCGGGCCGGCGGGCCGGCGAGCGGGACGAGCAGGATCGCGGCGAGCGGATCCACGGCGAGGCCCGGATCGAGCCCCAGCTCACCCGCGCCGCGGGTCATCACGATGCGCGCGGACCATTCGCCGACGTTCCAGGGCGCGGCCTCGGGATCCGGCGCCGGCGCGGGCAGCCGCCCCGCGGCGTCGATCGTGCGCGCGAGCTCCTGCTCCGTCCGCGCTGCGTCCCAGCGGAGCCGGAGCCCGATCCGCTCCGCCGAGTGCGCGAGCCGGCGCAGGTGCGGCCCCAGCTCGAACGCCCGGCGGCGGTACGTGCGGATCACCTCGTAGACGCTGTCGCCGTACAGGAAGCCGCGATCGAGGATCGAGACCCTGGCCTGCGCGGGAGGGACCAGGGCGCCGTCGAGGTTCACGAGGACCGGCAGGGGCATGCCTCGTTCATAACCGGCCCGGCCGCGCGCAGCGGCGCGGGCCCCAGGCGCGACGCTCCGGTTTCTTGACCCGGATCCAGCGGGTGATATCGACCTTCCCAATGGAAGTCGCGGCCGAGTGCACCCACTGCGGTGTCCTGATGACGAGCTGGGCGTCCCCCGGGAGCCCGATCCGTTACTACCAGTGCCCGATCTGCGCGCGCACGCAGTCGTCCGCGTACGGCGAGGTCTTCCGGCGCGGCGCCGGCGCGCGGCTCACGCGCTACGAGCCCGGCCCCCGCGGCATCCCCGAGGCGACGCACGAGGACATCCGCTGGGCAGGCATCAAGCAGCGCGCCGCGCGCTGGTTCGCGCGCCTCGACGCCGAGGAGCAGCGCGTCGCGGGGAGCGCGCCCGTGCCCGTCCTCGATCCGCGCCACGTCGTCTCGCTCGCGCCGGCGACCGGCGGCGCGCGCCGGAAGCGCGGAGCCTAGTTTCCCGCGCCCGCGGACGCACGCCGCCCGCCGAGCAACCACGCCCACAGCGCCCCCGCGAGGCCGAGGCCCAGGGC
>JAEYZK010000453.1 GCA_023428085.1 Pseudomonadota bacterium | reverse complement strand
CGATCGACGCCCCACCCCGATCGCGCGGGGCCCTGCGCCGTGCTCGCCGCTTCGCGGCTGCGCGCGGCTGCCCCGCGGCGGAGGGGCTCTGCCCCTCCCCCCAGCTTCGCTGGGGCCCCCCACTCCGCATCCCGGTCGACGTGTTCACGAATCACGATCGGTCGTTTAGATCCGCCCGCACGGTCTGCGGAACGGGCACCGCTTGCACGCCTCGCGCGCCGCGGGGCGCGGGAACGTCTCCTCCACCGCGACGTTCTTCACGGGATCCGCGAGCAGCCCGCGCATCTCGGCGATCGAGGACCGCATCGCCGCCTGGCACGCCTCGAGCGCCGCCGCGTCGGCGGCCACGGGCACCACCTCGCCGCCCGGGACCCCGTTCGGCACGAGGTAGACGAGCCCGCCGCGGACCTCCTCCGGCGCGACGCTCCACTTGCGCTGCGCGTACAGCGCATAGATGCCCACCTGCGTGTGGTCGACGCCGCGCTCCTTGCCCGTCTTCCAGTCGAGGATGTGGACGCGCCCGTTCGCGTCGCGGTAGGCGAAGTCCACGGCCACCCAGATCTTCGTCCCCTCGAACTCCCACGAGTCGAGCTCGTCCACCGAGAGCCACGCCTCGCGCGGCACGCGCCGGAGCTCCTCCAGCACCGGGCTCGCGTAGAACGCCCGGAGGCTCCCCTCGATCACCTGCTCGTACAGGCGCTTCCAGTCGGCGTCGGGCACCACCTCGCCGTACTCGTGCTCGACGAGGCCGACGATCTGGGACGGCTCGCGCCAGTAGCTCTTCTCCCGCGACCAGGCCCACTCCGACCGGGCCCGCGCCCGGGTCCGCTCGAGCGTCTTCTCGAGCGGCCAGAAGTTCCCGGTGGCCTTCGCGGCCTGGAGCATCCGCTTGAGCGTGCCGTGGACGAGCGAGCCCGCCCACTGCCAGCGCGACGAGAGCTTCTTCAGGACGTACAGCTCGCGCACCGCCGTTCCATGGTCCGCCTCCCAGCCACCCCAGCTCCCGTAATAGGTGTAGAAGTAGGCTCGCCGGCACTCGGCGAACCGCTCGTGGCGGGACTTGGACCAGGAAAACTCGTTCGCGAGCTCGGCCATGAACGGACCGGCGTCCCGGAGAGGCCGGGCACCAGCTCGGTCGAGTGTATCCCGGCCGCCTGACAGCCCCGGCGCTCACCGCCGCGGCGAACCGCCGTGCGCTCCGCTGCCGGCCCGCGCGGGTGCACCGCAGAACCCTCGCCGCCCTGCGCGGCTCACACCTGGAGGCCCGCCATGTACCGGTCGTTCGCCATCGTCTCCGCGCTCGCCCTCTCGCTCGCGTCCGCCTCCGCGATCGCCGCACCGTCCCGGAAGGCGCAGGATCGGATCCTGCCCGGCGTCGTGGACGGGTCCGCCGCGCGCCAGCTCGTCGCCGACGGCGTGAAGGTGGTGGACGTGCGCACCCCCGAGGAGTTCGCCTCCGGCCACGTCCCCGGGGCGGTGAACATCCCGTACGACCAGTTGCCCGCGCGCGCCGGCGAGCTCGGCGCGCCCTCGACGCCGATCCTCGTCTACTGCCGGACCGGCCGCCGCTCGGGCGTCGCCGCCCAGACGCTCCGGGAGAAGGGGTTCACGCGCCTCTGGGATCTCCAGGCGTACGATCGCTGGCTCGCCTCCGCGCCGCCGGCGAAGTAGGCGCCCCGCCGCGTGCGCCGCCGCGCCGGCGTGCCCAGCGTTCTCGCATGCCCCGCCACGACGATCCCGACGACCTCGACCTCGACCTCGATCCGGACGACACGGAGCTCCGCGCGTCGGAGCCCGACGAGCCGGAGCTGGGCTCGAGCGACCCCGATGAACGCGAGCTGACCGCCCGGCCCTCGGGCAACGCGCCGAGCCGCTTCGAGGACGACGACGACCGGCTCGTCCCGTCGAGCAACATCGGCGGGGCCGCGCCCACGCTCCGCGGGCGCGACTCGGGCGGCGACCTCCCCGGCCCCGAGGACGACCTCGCGAGCCTCGCCGAGCCGGAGCCGCCGACCGCCGCCGAGCTGGACGGGCTCTCGGTCCGCGGCGAGGACGACATCGTGCCGACCATGGGCCACGACGATCCGCAGCCGTGACCGGGACGATCGAGCGGGAGCGTGGTCCGCGAGGGGATCGCGGACCGATCTGCCTCCTCAGGGCCCGACCACGCCCACCGGGCCCGCGGGCCGCGGCGGCTTCACCGCCGGCTTGCGAGGCAGGAGCGGGTTCCGCGTCCGGTCGAGCTCCAGCTTCCCGACCGGCACGCCCGCGAGCTGCGGCTCCACCACCCCGCGCGCGCCGACGACCACCAGCGTGAGCCGCTGCGGGTCGAGGTACTTCCGGGCGACGCGCTGGACGTCGGCGGGGGTCACCTGCTCCACCTCCCGCGCGTACGTGCCCCAGTAGTCGTCCGGGAGCCCGTGCACGGCCAGGACCGCGAGCTGGCCGGCGATGCCGCCGACGCTCGAGAACCGCCCCGGCATCGACCGGACGATGCCGTTCTTCGCCTCGGCGAGCTCGTCCGCCGGGACCGGCTCGTCGCGCAGGCGCTGGAGCTCGCCGAGGAGATCCTGCAGCGCGGCGCCGGTCACCTCGGCCTTGACGCTCCCGCGCACGACGCTCGCGCCCGCGAGCCGGCGCGCGTCGGCGCCGGCGCCCATGCCGTAGGTGTAGCCCTTCTCCTCCCGGAGCTTCCGGAAGAGGCGCGACGACATCCCGCCGCCGAGCACCTCGAACAGCACGGTCGCCTCGACGTAGTCGTCGGAGCGCCGGTCGAGCCCGGGGAGGCCGAGGGCGAGGTACGACTGCGGCGCCCCGGGCTTGTCGATGAGGAGCGTCCGGTACGGCGCGGCCGGCCCGCGTGGCGAGAGCGGCGCCGCGGCCCTGCCCTTCGCCCAGGGCCCGAGCGTCTTCTCGAGGAGCGGCCGGAGGTCCGCCTCGGTGACGTCCCCGACCACGACGAGCTCGGCGTTCGCCGGCACCCAGTACCGCGCGTGGAACCGCGCGAGGTCCTGCCGGCGCGTGCGCTCCACCGCCGCCTCGGTGCCGAGGAGCGGGTGACCGTACGGGTGGTTCCCCCAGAACAGGGAGACGAACGCCCGCGACGCCACCATGGCCGGCTGGTCGCGCTGCTGGAGGAGCGTCACGCGCCGCTCGTCCTGGACGCGCTCGAAGTCGGCCGGCGGGAAGGCCGGGTTCCGGGCGACGTCGGCGAACAGCTCGAGGAAGGCCGGGAGGTGCTCGGAGAGCGTCGCGCCGCCCAGGTGGGCGGAGTCGGGCGCGGCCGCGGCCGCGAGCGAGGCGCCGAGGAAGCCGATCGCGTCCGAGAGCTGCGTCGCGGTGCGGGTCTTCGTCCCCTCCGTGAGCATGTCGGCGGTGAAGCTCGCGAGGCCCGGGAGGTCGGCCGGGTCGCGCGCGGAGCCGGCGTCCACCACGAGGTCGAAGGCGACGATGGGGAGCCGGCGCTGCTCGACCAGCCGCACGCGCAGGCCGTTCGCGAGGGTGAAGTGGCGCTGCGCCGGGAGGGCGAGCGGCGGGTTCGGGCCGAGCGGGGGCGGCTGGGAGCGGTCCACCTCGGGCGCGGCGGTCGCCGCGGGCGGCGCGGGAGACGCCTCGGTGCGGGGCGCGTCCGCCGCGGGGCCCTGCGGCTCGGTGGGCTTCGGCGGGCGGGGGTGCGCGCAGGAGGAGAGGGCGAGCACCGCGGCGAGCGCGGCGAGGCGGGTCGAGCGCTTCACTGGGCACCTCCCTTCGGCGCGGACGCGGTGGGGCCGCCCGTGCCGGCCGGCACGACCTGCACGACCACGCGGGCGTCCTTCCTGAGCCACGTCCGGGCCGCCGCGGAGACGTCGGCGGCGGTGAGCTTGCGGTACCGCTCGAGGTCGCGCTCCAGGTAGCCGGGGTCGCCCGTCCGCACGTAGTACCGGGCCAGGGTCGCCGCCCGCCCGCCGAACCCGCCCACCGGCTCCAGGCCGAAGATGGCGGCGGACTCGATCTTGTTCCGCGCCCGCTCGAACTCCTCCTTCGACGGCGGCGTCGCCGCGATGCGGGCCAGCTCCTCGTCGATGGCCCTCTCGAGCCGCTCGAGCGTGACGCCGGGCTTGGGCGTCGCCTCGACGAGGAAGGCGCTCGCGTACACCATGCTCCACTGGCCGGTGTCGATGTCCTGCGCGATCCGCTCCCGCATCTCGAGCCGCTCCACGAGCCGCGCGCTCTTGCCGTCGGAGAGGATCTGCGAGAGGACGTCGAGCGCCGCGTCGCCCTCCGCGAAGACCTTGGGGGTCTGCCAGGCGAGGTAGAGCCGGGGGAGCTGGACCCGGTCCTCCATCGTCACCCGCCTCTCGGCCGTGAGCGGGACGGGGACGGGCGCGCTCCGGACCGGGCGGGCCCGGCTCGGGATGGGGCCGAACCAGCGCTGCACGAGGGCCCTGGCCTCGGCGGGGTCGAAGTCCCCCGCGATGGCGAGCACCGCGTTCTCCGGGCCGTACCAGCGGAGGAAGAACTCGCGCACGTCCTCGAGCGTCGCGCGCTCCAGGTCCTCGTGCGAGCCGATGGGGAGCCAGTGGTACGGGAACTCCGGGTTCCAGAGGTTCGCCATCACCCGGTCGATCGCGAGGCCGTACGGGCGCATCTCGTAGTTCTGGCGCCGCTCGTTCCGGACGACGTCGCGCTGGTTGTCGAGCTTCGCCTGGTCGATGACGGGGAGGAGCCAGCCCATCCGCTCGGACTCGACGTACAGGAGCTGGCTGAGCGCGTTCGACGGGCCGACCTCCCAGTACACCGTCGCGTCCTGCGAGGTGCCGCCGTTGTTGTCGGCGCCGGCCGCGGTCAGCAGCCGGTCGGCCATGCCCTTCGGCAGGTGGGCCGTGCCCTGGAACATGAGGTGCTCGAAGAGGTGGGCGAAGCCGGTGCGCTGGAGCTTCTCGTCCTTCGAGCCGACGTCGTACTCGACGTGAACTCCGACGAGCGGGACGGTCCGGTCCTGGTGGAGGATGACGGTGAGCCCGTTCGCGAGCCGGTACAGCTCGTAGTCGAGCTTCGGGGTCTCGCGGCCGGCCGCGGAGGCCGGGCCTGCGGGGAGCGCCGCGAGCAGCGGAGCGAGGAGGACGACGGTTCGAAGGGACATGGCGGGCTGCGTTATAAGGGTGGCGCGCGCCGCCGTCACGCGGCGAGTGGCGCCCGCCCGCCGACAGCGGGGCAACCCCTGCGCCCTTTCCGGACGTGCGGACCCGTTCCGGGCCGGCGGTCGCGGGTCCCACCGCGGGTGTACCCCCCATGGCCGGGCTCGGAGGCAGGCGGCCGTTGCACCCCACGCTCATCGGGGTATCCTCGGACCAGCACCTTCGCTCGGGGAGCCGATGCGCATCCTGGTCGCCGAGGACGACACAGCGGTCGCGAAGCTCTACGCCGCCTACGCGCAGAGCCGGGGCCACGCCGTGCTCTTCGCGCGCGACGGGGCGGAGACGCTGGTCGTCGCCGCGTCGGAGCTCCCGGACCTCATCCTGCTCGACGTCTCGATGCCCAAGCTCGACGGCCGCGACGCGCTCCAGCAGCTCAAGGCCACCCCGAAGACGGCCGGCATCCCGGTGCTCGTCATCTCCGCCTTCGGCGGCGACCAGTCGCTGCGCGACCTGCTCCTCGAGCTGGGGGCGTTCGACGTCATGGAGAAGCCGGTGGACCTGCAGATCGCCTTCAACAAGGCGGAGCGGGTCGTCACCGAGCGGCAGACCGCCTGACCTTTCCGCGCGTTCGTCGTCGCGTTCGGTTGCCGGTCGCCTCGCCTTGCGGTTGCCGTACGCCTCGCCTGGGGGCGCGTTGCCGTGGGCGGCCGGCCGACTCCGCCGCCGCGCCGACGCGGAGAAGGAATGCTCGGCGCATATCTCGATCGTAGGCCACGCGCGGAGCACCGTCGCTCCACCTGGGCGCGTCGGCGGTTCAACCGCCTCCGCGCGCTCTCGTCCCGGTCCGCGCGCGGCGGACTGGCTGCACCCCTTGGGCGCCTGCGCCGACGGTCGGCGCGGCGGCGGAGTCGGCCGCCCGCTGGGTGGCGTTGCTTGCGGCGGCTCGGCTGCGGTTTCGTTCTGTCGGGCGCTGGCCGAGGGGAAACCGGTCAGTGGATGCGCACCATGACGTCGCACGAACGCACTCGCAGCCGAGCCGCCCCAAGCAACGCCCACAGGCGGTCGGCCGGGCCCGGCGGAGCGAGCCGACCATGGCGCAGGCGCCCGAGCGTGATCGACCGAGGAACGCGCGCGTAGAGGAGTGAACGCGCGCGGCGGCGCCCCCAGGCGAGGCGCACGGACAGCGAACGGGCCGCAGTTCGGATCTTGGGAATGCATGCCTGGCGCGGGCTCACCGCCCCGGCTCGATGCGCATGCCCTTGGGGATGATGACGATGCCGCTGTCGCTCACGTGGAACTGGCGGCGGTCCTTCTCGAGGTCGTAGCCGATGACCGTGCCGGCGGGGATGTCCACGTGCTTGTCCACGATGGTCTTCCGGATCTTGCAGTGGCGCCCGATGTTCACGTTCTCGAAGACGATCGAGTCCTCGATGGTCGCGTAGCTGTTCACGCGGACCTTGGGCGAGATGATCGAGTGGTGGACGTCGCCGCCGGAGATGATGCAGCCCTCGGAGATGAGCGAGTCCGTGGCGCGGCCGATGCGGCCCTCGCTCTCCAGGCGGAACACGAACTTGGCCGGCGGGTAGTTGTACTGGACCGTGTAGATCGGCCAGTCGTAGTTGTAGAGCGAGAAGATCGGATCGACCGCCACGAGGTCCATGTTCGCCTGGTAGTACGCGTCCAGGCTCCCCACGTCGCGCCAGTAGCCGCGCTCGCGGGCCGACTGGCCGGGCACGACGTTGGTCGCGAAGTCGTACACGTAGACCTTCTTGCGCTGGTACATCGAGGCGACGATCGACTTGCCGAAGTCGTGGGCGCTGTTCGGATCGCCCGCGTCGCGCACGATCTCCTGGACGAGCGCCTCGGTGGTGAAGAGATAGTTGCCCATCGAGGCGAGGCAGCGGGTCGGGTCGCCCGGCATCGTCTTCGGGTTCGCCTTCGGCTTCTCCACGAACCCGATCATCCGGTTCTCGGAGTCGACCTCGATGATGCCGAACTCGCTCGCCTCCTCGACCGGCACCGGGATGGCCGCGACCGTGAGGTCGGCCCTCCGGTCGAGGTGGTAGTCGAGCATCTGCCGGACGTCCATCCGGTAGATGTTGTCGGCGCCGAAGACGAAGAGGTAGTCGGGCTCCTCGTCGGTGATGATGTTGAGGTTCTGGTAGATCGCGTCGGCCGAGCCGGAGAACCAGCGCGGGCCGACGCGCATCTGCGCGGGCACGATCTCGACGTACTGGCCGAGCAGCGCGGTGAGCCGCCACGCCCGCTGGATGTGCGTGTTGAGGGACTCGGACTTGTACTGCACCAGCACCTTCATCTTGAAGAAGCCGGAGTTCGCCAGGTTCGACAGGACGAAGTCGATGATCCGGTAGCGGCCCCCGAAGGGCACGGCGGGCTTCGCCCGCTCGCGGGTGAGGGGGTCGAGGCGGCGCCCCTCCCCGCCGGCCAGGATCATGGCGAGCACGTTCATTCGATGACTCCGCGTGACATGCGTGATCCCCCGGCCGGATGCTACGCACCGTCGGGGGCAGGGGCAAGGAACCAGGCGACGCGGCGGCGCGAGCCGCGCCGGGCTCGATCGCAGAGTACGTCATGGCGCCGGCGCGGTCGCAACCAGCCTTCCGGGGCTCCCCAAGCAAGGCCGGAGCGCTCGGAGTGCTCGCCCGGATCGCGCCCGCACGACCGCCGCTCAGCCGGAGCGCGTCGCGGGCCGGAGCGCGGGCGCGTGGGCCGCCTCGTGCGCGAGCAGCCAGCGCTTGCGCTCGATCCCGCCGCCGTAGCCGCCGAGCCGGCCGCCCGCGGTGACGACGCGGTGGCAGGGGACGAGGATCGCGACCGGGTTCTCGTGGTTGGCGCCGCCCACCGCGCGCGCGCCGCCGACGACGCCGATCGACCGGCCGATCTCGCCGTACGTGCGCACCTCGCCCCAGGGGATCGCGAGGAGCGCGGTCCAGACGGTCCGCTGGAACCGGGTGCCCCGCAGGTCGAGCACCGGCAGGCGGGGCGCGTGGCCGGCGAAGTAGTCGGTGAGCGCCTCCTCGGCCGCCGCCAGGTGCGCCCGGGCGCGCGCGGAGACCCCGGCCTGCGCGGCGCCGCCGTCGTCGAACGAGATGCCGAGGACGCCCTCGTCCCCCGCCTCCACCGTGAGCGGGCCGAGCGGCGAGCGGAACCGGAGGCGGGCGGTCATGCGGGACCCACCCCGCGCGCCTCGGCCGCGCCGCCCGCCGCGAACCGCGCACGGACCTCGGCGATCTCCGCGTTCACCTGCCGCAGGACGTCCGCCTTCTCGCGGAAGGGCAGGAAGGCGCTCTTGAACCCCTGGACGACCAGCGTGCAGAGGTCGTCGAGCGAGAAGCCCATCTCGCGGTGCGCGAGGAGGAGCTCCTTCGTGCAGGTGGTGTCGGTGATGAGCCGGTTGTCGGTGTTGACCGAGACGCGCAGGCCGAAGTCGAAGAAGAACTTGAGCGGGTGGCTCGAGAACGAGCTCACCGTGCCGGTCTGGACGTTCGACGACGGGCACATCTCGAGCGGGATCCGGTGGTCGTTGAGGTAGTTGAGGAGCTCGCCGTTCTCGCGCAGGCGCACGCCGTGCCCGATGCGGTGGGCGCCGCAGACGTGGACCGCCTGGGCGATCGACTCCGGACCGAACGCCTCGCCCGCGTGGATCGTCACGTTCACGTTGTTGTCGTGGATGAGCTGGACCGCCTCGCGGTGACGGCGCGCCGGGTGGCCCTCCTCGGCGCCGGCGAGGTCGAAGCCCACGACGCCCTTGCCCTTGTACGCGACCGCGAGCTCGGCGAGCCGGACCGAGGTCTGCGGATCCGTGTGGCGCATCCCGCAGACGATCACGTTGGAGCGGATCCCGGTCTCCCGCTTCGCGTCGCGGAGGCCGAGGAGCACGGCGTCGATGATCGTCGTCGCCTTGAGCCCCTGGCGCGTGTGGAGCACGGGCGCGTAGCGGACCTCGAGGTACCGGACGTTCTCGGCGGCGCAGTCGAGCGCGAGCTCGTAGGCCGCGCGGTAGAGGGCCTCCTCGGTCTGGAGGACCGCGAGCGTCACGTCGAAGGCCGTCAGGTAGTCCTCGAGCGACTTGCAGTTCTCCCCCATGTGGATCGCCTTCGCCAGCCCGTCCGGCGTGTCGGCGGGCAGGCGCACCCCCTGCTGCGCGGCGAGCTCGAGGATGGTCGCGAGCCGGAGCGAGCCGTCGAGGTGGCAGTGCAGGTCCGTCTTGGGGAGCGCCCGCACCAGCGCCTCCGTGACGGGGGGCGGAGGACCGTGGAGGTCGGGGATCGGCATGGGGGAATCTTACGCCCAACGCGCGGGCCGATCCGCCCCCGGTCCCACCCGTGAACGAGCCCACGCGAGGAGCGGGCGCCTCCGGCGGAGCTACCCGGGCGCGAGGAACCGCACGAGGACCTTCTTGTCCCCGATCCCGAACCGGACGAGCGCCTTGCGATCCGGGCCGGCCCCCTCCGTCGTCAGCACGATGCCCTCGCCGAACTTCTCGTGGAGGACGCGGGCGCCCCGGGCGAAGGCGCCGGCCGCGTCGGAGCGCTGGTCGTAGGAGTAGTCCACGGTCGGGTCCGACCGCTCGCCCCTCGACGAGCCCAGGGCGAGCGGCCGCGCGGCGCCCTCGGCGTCCTCGCCGTCCAGCTCGATGTGCGGCTCGCCCGGCAGCGAGCCCGGGTGCCTGCGGATGACGGGCGCGCGCGCGCCGCGCGCCGCGTCCCGCGCCCGGACCTCGCGCGCGATCTCCTCCCCGAAGAGCTCCGGCGGCAGCTCCTGCAGGAACCGCGAGGGCCGCATGTCGCGGTACGACGGGCCCATCTCGCCGTAGCCGATCCGGCGCCGCGAGAGCGACAGCGTGAGCCGCTCCTTCGCCCGCGTCATCCCGACGTAGCAGAGGCGCCGCTCCTCGTCGAGGCTCTCCGCCCGCTCCGCCGGGCTCTCGTTCGCCCACGGGCGCTCGTACGGCAACGTCCCGTCCTCGACGCCCGCGAGGAAGACGGCATGGAACTCGAGCCCCTTCGCCGCGTGCAGGGTCATGAGCGCGACGCGCCCCTCCGGCGTCGCGCCGTCGGCCTCGCCGAGGAGCGCGATCCGCTCGAGGAAGCGGGCGAGCGGCGGCGGCCGGACCTCCTCCGGATCCCGCGGCTCCGGCTCGCCGACGAGCGCCTCGTCGAACTCGCGCGCGGCGGCGACGAGCTCGGCCAGGTTCTCGGCCCGGTCCGCCGCCTCGTCGGTGTGCTGGGCCGCGAGGCTCGAGAGCAGGCCGGTGCGCGTGAGCGTCTGCTCGACCGCCGCGCTCGCGTCGAGCGCGGGCACGTCGCGCGCGAGCCCCGCGACGAGGTCGTGGAACGCGGCGAGCGCGCGCCGCGCCGCCGGCTTGAGCCCCTCGATCGCGTCGGCCTCGGCGAGCGCCGCGAAGAGCGAGCTCCCCCGCGCCGCCGCGTGCTCGCGCAGCCGCTCGAGGGTCTTGTCCCCCACGCCGCGCGCGGGCTTGTTCACCACGCGCTCCACGTCGAGGTCCGAGCTCGGCGCGAGCGCGAGGCGCAGGTACGCCGCCGCGTCCTTCACCTCGGCGCGGTCGTAGAAGCTCGTCCCTCGCACGATGACGTACGGGACGCCGGCGGCGCGGAGCGCCGCCTCGATCGGCCGCGACTGGGCGTTCGTCCGGTACAGCACCGCGATCTCGTCCCCCGGCGTCCCGCGGGCCCGCTCCGCGACCACCGCGCGGGCGATCCGCTCCCCCTCGAGCCCCTCGTCCTCGCCCACGAGGAGCGCGAGCGGCGCGCCCGGCCCGGCCTCGGTCCACAGCCGCTTCTCCCGGCGGCGGCGGGCGCGGGAGATGATCGCGTGGGCGGCGTCGAGGATGGTCCGCGTCGAGCGGTAGTTCTGCTCGAGCTTCACCACCTTGGCGTCCGGCCAGTCGCGGCGGAAGTAGCGGATGTTGCGGACGTCGGCGCCGCGCCAGCGGTAGATGGACTGATCGTCGTCGCCGACGACGCAGAGGTTCCTCGTGCGACCCGCCAGCTTCTTGAGGAGGCGGTACTGGATCTGGTTCGTGTCCTGGAACTCGTCGACGAGGACGTAGTCGAACTTCTTCTCGAGCGCCTCGCGCGCGCGGAGGACCTCCGCGGGGAACGATCCGTCGCTCGGCGCCTCGAGCACGCGCACGACGGAGAGGATGAGGTCCTCGAAGTCGAGGGCGTTGGCCGACCGGAGCGCGTCCTCGTAGCGCCTGTACGCCTTCTGGATGGCGTCATCGAGGTAGCTGTCGAGGTGCATGTCGTCGGGACCGCGGCCCTCCTGCTTCTCCTTGTGGATGCGGCCGAGCACCGACTTCGGCGAGTAGCGCCGGTCGTCGAGGTTCATGTCGCGGAGGACGCGCG
>JAEYZK010000450.1 GCA_023428085.1 Pseudomonadota bacterium | reverse complement strand
GTCCGGGGCGGGCGCCGCGGCCTCCGCGACCGCCGCGAGCCGCGCGGCGCGCGCGGCCGCCACCTCCTCGGGCAGCGCGGGCGGGTCGCCGCCGCAGGCCATGCTGGTGTCGAGGTGGAGCTTCGTGAAGCCGGCGCGGGCGTAGGCCTCGACGAGCCGCTCCGCCCGGACCAGGGCCTCCTCCGCGGGGAGGTGCCGCCACGGGTTCGGGCCGAGGTGGTCGCCCCCGAGCACCAGCGCGCCGCGCTCGAGCCCCACCTGCGCGGCGCGCTCCTCGACGAAGCGCCGGAACGCGGCCGGCGTCAGGCCGGTGTACCCGCCCTCCTGGTTCACCTGGTTGCAGGTCGCCTCGACGACGACCTCCCCGCCGCCCGCGCGCCCGTGGCGCAGCGCCGCCTCGAGCACGAGCGGGTGGGCCGAGCAGATCGACGCCACCGCCGCGCCGCCTGCGCGCACGGTCCGGGGGCAGAGGCGGGCGAGCGCGGGGTGGCTCATCCGTGCACCGCGCCCTGCGCGAGGAAGGCCTCGAGCTCGGCGCGCGTGGAGGCGCCTTCCATGGGCCCCTTCCTGCGGACCGCGAGGGCGCCGCTCGCGTTGGCGCGCGCGAGCGCGCGCGCGGGGCCGAGCCCCTCGAGCCAGCAGGTGACGAAGGTCCCGCCGAAGCAGTCGCCGGCGCCGGTGGGATCGATCTCCTCCACCCGGTGGCCCTCGACCGACAGCGCGCCGTCCGCGTCGTGGTAGCTCGCGCCCGCGGCGCCGCGCTTCAGCACGACGGCGCGCAGGCCGCGGCCCAGGAGCTCGCGGATGGCGGCGCGCTCCTCCTGCGCCTCCGTGAAGAGGAGGAGCTCGGGCCCGCTGGGCAGGAACAGATCGGCGCGGGCGAGGACGTGGTCCAGCGCCGCGCGCATGCCGGGCAGGCCCATGATCTCCTTGCGGCAGTTGGGGTCGAACGAGATCGTGCCGCCGCGCCGCTTCACGCGCTCGATGGCGGCGCGGTTCATCTCCACCAGGGCGGGGGAGGAGAGGGACGAGCCCATGACGTGCAGGTGGCCCGCCCGGTCGAGCAGGGCCTCGGCGGCGGCGTCGAGCGTGATCGCCCCGCAGGCGCTGTGCCTGATGTTGAAGACGAAGTCGCGCGCGCCGTCGGGGCGGTAGCGCACGAAGGCGCTGCCGGTCGGGATCTCCGGATGGACGCGCACCGCGGAGACGTCCACCCCGTCCGCCCGGAGCCGATCCAGGTTCACCCGGCCGAAGTCGTCGGCCCCGACGCAGCTCACGATGCCACACGGGTGGCCGAGCTTCCCGACCTGGTCGATGAAGATCGCGGGCGCGCCGGACGGGAACGGTCCGACGAGGCGGATGGGGGCGCGGAACCCCTCGCCCGGATCGACGGCCATGATCTCGACGAGAACTTCACCTATGGTCACGATGGGGCCGGAGGCGGTCATGGAGTCGCTCCTTCTCGGGGGGCGCGGCGCCGCCTGCCGCGCTTCGCGGCGGCGCGCGGCTGCGCCGCGGGGAGGGCGTGGATCAGCCCCTCGTCCACGGCGAAGAGGGCCTGGTGGAGCAGGCACGCGCCCCCGAACGCGGCGCCCTCGGCGCCGAGCCGCGAGACCTCGATGCGCGGGACGGGGAAGCCCTCGAGGAGCGCGGCGCGCATCGAGGCCTCGACGCGGTCGGCGACGTGCGGGAAGAGGGGGGCCACCGATCCGCCGAGCACGATCCGCCCGGGGGCGAGGACGTCGGTGATCGCCACGAGCCCGCGCGCCAGGGTGTCGCCCCACGCGCGCGCCGTCCGGAGCGCGGCGGGCTCCCCGGCGCGGAGCGCCTCGAGCAGGTGCGGCAGGTCGGCGGAGCGCGGGCCGCCGTGGGCGCGGTACCGCGCGAGGACCGCGTCCTTGCCGATGTGGCGCTCGAGGTGTTCGACCCCGCCGGCGCCGTCCGCGACGGCGAGCTGGCCGAACTCGCCCGCGAAGCCGGACGCGCCGCGGTGGAGGTGGCCGCCGATCACGACGCCGCCGCCGGCGCCGTTCTCGATGAGCAGGAACGCGACCGTGTCGGCGCGCCCGTCGGCGCCCGCGTAGGTCTCGCCGAAGGCGAAGGCGTTGGCGTCGTTCTCCACCCGGACCTGCACGTCGCCGAGCTGGCGTCGCAGCAGCGCCTGGACGGGGACGTTGCGCCAGCCCAGCATGAGCGCGTTCCGGACCACGCCGTCGCGCACGAGCGCCGGGACGGCCACGCACACGCCGCGGAGCCGGGCGCGCGGGAGGCCGATCGCCGCGACCGCCTCCTGGACCAGCGTGGCGGCCCTGGCGACGCCCATGGCGGGGGGCCGCGCGCGGGTGGGGTAGGCGACGGTGCGGCGCACGATCTCGCGCGCCGCCAGGTCGACCCCGACCACCGTGAGGTGGTCCACCCCGATCTCGACGCCGAGGAAGCCGGCGCCGTCGGGGTCGAGCTCGACCACGATGCCCGGGCGCCCGGTCCGCCGCGCGGCCCCGGGCATGGCCGGCCGCTCCCGGGCGAGGCCGTCCGCGAGGAGGTCCTCGACGATGAACCCGATGCTGGAGCGGTTCATCCCCAGGTGACGCGCGAGGTCCGCGCGGCTCATGCCGCCCGCGCGGAACAGCGCGTTGAGGGCGCGGATCTCGTTCAGGTAGCGGATCGACCGGGGAGTGGCCACCCCATGGACCTCGCGGCGGGCGGGGGACTTTGTTGGTTGTACCAGCGAAAAACGCGCGCCGTCAACGAGCGCCAGGGGCGCGGGGCGGGTGGGTCCACCCCATGAGAAAAGGGGAGGAGGGCGCGTGCCCTCCTCCCCTCGACTCCCTGCCTGGGCGGGGCGCCTAGTAGGCGTCCTTCATGTACTTCTGGACGTTCTCCGCCGTGACGACGATCGTCGGCTCGACGATGTTCTTCTCGAACGTCTCGCCCTGCAGGATCTTCTTGGCCAGCGCGACGGCGCGGCCGCCCATGGTGGGCAGGTACGACATGGAGGCGCCGTACAGCGGGTCCTTGGCGGCCATGCGCGCGTACGCGGACTTGGAGCCGCCCATGCCGGTGACGAACTGGATGTCCTTGCGCTTGGCGTTCTTGATCGCGGTGAGGGCGCCGACGGCGGACTCGTCGTCCTGCGAGAACACGGCGTCGATCTTCGGGTAGGCGGGGAGGATGTTCGTCATCGCCTTGAGGCCCGCCTGCTGGTTGAACTCGCCGTCTCCCTCGACGAGCACCTTGATGGCCGGGAAGTCCTTCTTCAGGACCTCCATGAAGCCGTTGTAGCGCTGGAGGTCGATCGGGATGCCGACGTAGCTGCGCAGCACGGCGATCTGGCCCTTGCCCTTGAGGCGATCGCCGATGTACTTGGCCGCGTTCCGCCCGCACTGCGCGTTGTCGCCGCCGTAGAACACCGTGAACTGGTCGCCCTCCACCGGCCGGTCGATGACCATGACCTTCGTGCCGGACTTGTAGATGTCCCGCACGATCGGGGTCATGAGGGTGCCGTTGCCGGGCAGGATGGCGATCATGTCGTACCCGCCGGCCCGGAACGTCTGCATGATGTTCAGCTGGTCGGCGTCGTCGACCGCGTTCTTCACCACGATCTCGAAGTTCTGCCGGTCCTTCGCGATCTCCTCGTTGATCGAGTCGAGCAGCTTGGCCTGCCACGCGTTGTTTGCCGGCGGCAGCGAGACGGCGATCCGGAACTTCTTGTCCGCGGCCTGGGTCTGGGGGACGAGCACGAGGGCTGCGACCAGCGCGAGAACCATCTTCTTCATCATCTCTGGTTCCTCCTCGACAGGGTGTCCTGCGACTTTGCTCCGAACTCAGGGACCGTCTCGACGACTCCCACGACGTCGTCCCTCACGGCCCCCGAGCCTTGCATCGTTCCTCGCGCGCCGCAATGGTGTGACCGGCGGCGAGGGCCCTTCATTCAACGTGCACCCACCCTCAGTGGAGGACTCCGCGCAGGTACGGGTCCACATCGAGCCCGCTCCTCCCACCTCCGGCCGGGCGGACGCACGGTTCACCGCTCGCGACGCTGCAGCAGCACCGCGAAGAGGATGACCGACCCCTTCACGGCTCCCGCCAGGTACGGCGAGATGTCCAGCATGATCATCATGTTGCTGACGGTGCCGAGGATGATGCAGCCCACGACGGTCCCGATCATCCGGCCGCGCCCGCCCGCGAGCGAGGTCCCGCCCGCCACCACGGCGATGATGGCCTCGAACTCGTACAGGTAGCCCTGGGTCGCCGCCGCGACCGCCTGCATGCGCGAGACCTCGATGATCGCGGCGATCCCGGTGCAGAAGCCGACCAGCATGTACGTGAGGATCCGGATCCGGTCGACCTTGATGCCGGAGTAGCGGGCCGCGTTCTCGTTTCCACCGACCGCGAACACGTACGACCCGAACTTCGTCCGCGTGAGCAGGACGTGGAAGGCGATCGCCAGCGCCACGAGGATGAGGAACGGGTAGGGGAGGAAGGACAGCGACCCGAACCCGAGCACCGACGGGAACCCCTCCACGCTGATGGTCGCGCCGCGGCAGAGGCGCATCACCAGCGACCGGGCGATGATCCCCACCGCCAGCGTCACGATGAACGGCGGGAGGTTCGCCTTGGTGATGAGCATGCCGTTCGCGTACCCGAAGGCCACGGCCACGACGATGCAGGCGAGCACGGCGACCGGGATCGGGACGAGCGGCGCCCCGGCCTCGTTCGTCATCCGCGTGAGCTGCACCAGGGCAGCCGCCGACGTGGCGAGCACCGGCCCGGAGGAGAGGTCGATCCCCCCGCCGATGATCACGAAGGTCATGCCCAGGGCGATGATGCCCACGATCGAGGCGTTGATGAGGACCGCCGACAGGTTCCCGGGCATCAGGAACCGTCCCCCGGTGACGAGGCCGCAGACCCCGACGATCGCCGTGAAGACGAACAGGATGCTGTAGTTCTGCCAGACGCTGCGCAGCAGGTCGCCGGCGGGGCGGCGCTCCGAGACGGCCTCAAGTGCGTCCATGCTCGCCTCCCGCGCGCACGTCCGTCGCGCAGTACATGATCTTGGCCTCGGTCATCTCCGAGGCGGCCAGCTCGCCGGTGATCCGACCCTCGTGCATGACGAGCACCCGCTGGCAGATGGCCAGGACCTCGGGGAGATCGGAGGAGACCACCACCACCCCCACGCCCTCGGCCGCCAGCTCCCGGATGACGTCGTAGATCTCCTGGCGCGCGCCCACGTCCACGCCGCGCGTCGGCTCGTCCAGCACGAGCACCTTCGCGCCGGCCATGAGCCACTTCGCCAGCGCGACCTTCTGCTGGTTGCCGCCCGACAGGCTGCTCACGAGCTGGTGCGGGCCCTGGCAGCGGATCCGGAGCCGCTCGATCATCCGGCGGCTGGCGTGGTCCGTCGCCCGCCTGCCCTTGAAGAACCCGCGCGTCTTCTGCCAGCGCACGTAGTTCGCGTTCTCGCCGACGTCCCGGCCGAGGACGAGGCCGGTGTCCTTGCGATCCTCGGTCACGAACCCGAGGCCGGCGCGGATCGCGTCGATCGGGCCGCGGATGGCGGCCGGCTTCCCGTCCACGAGCACCGTCCCCGTCTCCGGCGTGCGGATCCCGAAGAGGACCTCCATCACCTCGGTCCGCCCGGCCCCGACGAGCCCCGCGAACCCGAGGATCTCGCCCTTGCGGACCTGGAACGAGACGTCCTTCAGGAGCCCGTCCGAGACGCCCCGGGCCTCGAGGACCACCGCCGCGCGGTCGCCCGCGAAGTCCGCCGCCCGCGTGTCCCGCACCTCGCGGCCCACCATCAAGGTGGCGATCTCGCGCGGGGTGACCTCCGACACCTTCCTCGTGGCCACGAGGCTCCCGTCGCGGAGGACGGTCACGCGGTGGCAGACGTCCCCGATCTCCTTCAGCCGGTGGGAGATGTAGACCATGGAGATCCCCCGCGCGCTCAGGCTCGCGATGAGATCGAAGAGGATGCGCGTCTCCTTGCCCGTGAGCACGGCGGTGGGCTCGTCGAGGATGAGGAGCCCGACGTCGAAGGAGGTCGCCTTGGCGATCTCCACCATCTGCTTCTGCGCGATCTTGAGCTCGCGCACCTTGCGCCGCGGATCGATCCGCTCGCCGAGCTTCTGGAGCTGCGCGGCGGCGGCCTCGTTCATCCTCTTGAAGTCGATGAGGCCCGACCGCGCGCGCGGCTCGCGGGCGAGGAAGATGTTCTGCGCCACCGTGAGCTCGTCCAGGAGGTTGAGCTCCTGGTGGATCATGGAGACGCCGAGCGCCTGCATCGCGCGCGGGGTGGCGCCGGGGAGGACGCGCGCGCCCTTGACCTCGACCGCCCCGGCGTCCTGCGCGTGGACGCCAGCCAGGATCTTCATCAGCGTGGACTTCCCCGCGCCGTTCTCGCCGCAGAGGCCCATCACCTCCCCGCGATCGACGGAGAAGTCGACCCCGTGGAGGACCTCGACGCCGGAGAAGCTCTTCCGGATGCCCTGCATCCGGAGGGTGGGCGCCGCCGCGGGGGCGGCGGCGCGCTCGTCGAAGGTGGCCGGTTCGTTCATGATGACACCGTGCGTGATGGGCGGGCCGGCGCGGGGAGGTCCACCTGCCTGCTCAGGTGTGCTTCTCCGCCTCCGCCAGCTTGCCCTTCTCCAGCCGGATCTGCTTCAGCTCCAGGGTGTACTCCTTCTCGTGCGTGGCGCACCCGACCGGCTTCTGCCGGATCAGGAACTCGATGCAGTTGTCGCAGCAGGTGCACCAGTCGATCTCCGCGTCCTTGCCCGCCTCGAGCTTCGCGGGCACGTACGGATCGGCGAGCGATTGGCGGCCGAGCGCGACCATGTCGCAGACGCCGGCGCGGATGTTCTTCGCGGCCCAGTACGTGAAGGAGGACTCCTCCCGCCTCACGCCGCGGAAAGGGTTCTTGCCGTCGCGGAACATGGAGTACGCGGAGCCGATGACCGCGGTCTCCGGCTTCAGGACCTTGCGCAGCTCCTTCTGGAACCAGAAGTGGAGGTACGCGTAGTCGGGGATGCGCTTGTCGGGCTGGGTGAGCGCCAGCGTGAGCGAGGGGTTCCCCGCCGACTGGATGACGTACTTCGCGCCGCGCGCCTCGAGGTTCTTCACGAGGTCGTGGATCTCGGTGAGGTCGATGACCGGCGAGTCGGGCGCCATCGTGCCCATGCCGCCGGGCAGGCCCTCCCAGACCGAGAGCTTGGAGCCGACGATGAACTTCGGGTCGTTGATCTCCTTCGCCACGCGCTCGTAGTACTCGTAGGCGAAGCGGGTGCGGTTGCCCCAGGAGCCGCCGTACTTCCACTTCCGGTCGTTGAAGGGCCGGAGGAGCTGCGAGCCGAAGTAGCCGTGGCAGATCTTGAAGTCCACGCCGTCGGCGCCGCAGTCGTGCGCCATCTTCGTCGCGAAGACGAACCGGTCGAGGATGAAGTCCACCTCCTCCTCGCTCAGGAGCCGGCCCTCGTAGCCCGGGAAGGGCTTCACGCAGACGCGCTCCGAGAACGCGGGGTTCGAGAGCTCCCCGGAGTGCGTGAGCTGCCAGAGCAGGAGCGGCTTCGGGTTGACCTCTCGCACGTGCCTGACGAGGTCCGTGAGGGCCCTCTGGTTCTGCGGGAGGGCGGTGAGCTGGTGATCGCGGCCGCGGTTCTCGTCCACGACGGAGAGGGCCTCGACCACGATGACGCCCGCGTTCCCGCGCGCCAGCCGCTCGTAGCGGCGGTAGGTCGTCGGGGTGGGGTTCCCGGAGGTGTCGGCGTCGCAGCCCTCCATGGCGTTGATGGCGATCCGGTTCGGGGCGGTGAGCGCGCCGAGCTTCAGGGGGGTGAAGAGGATGGGGTCCGTGGCCATTGCGGTCGCTCCTTGCTCGATTGCTCCGACCTACGCGTGGTCCAGCCGTTCGCAGAACTCCAGGGTGACGCCGTTCGGGTCCTGGAAGAGCAGGACCCGGACCCCGAGCTCCGGGAGCTCGGTCGTGGGGAGCACGAAGGGCACGCCCTTCGCCCGGAGCTCCCGCTCCGCCGCGGCGACGCCGTCCACCTCGAACGCGAGGTGGCGCAGCCCGACGTCGGTCTCGCCGCGCCCGGGCCGGGGGCTCCGGCCGCGGTAGTCGAAGAGCTCGAGGCGGCGCCCGTCGGGGAGCGCGAAGTAGACGATCGTGAAGCCGTCCTCCGGGATCGCCTCGAGCCGCCGGAGACCCAGGGTGCGCTCGTAGAAGTCCACCGACGCCGGCAGGTCGGCGACGTTGATCGAGACGTGCTCGATGCCGAGGATCTTCATCGCCTACAGCACCTCGCGCTTCTTCGCCTCCGGGCTCACGAACACCTTGATGAGCTCCTTGTTGGTGCGGAGCTCCTTGAGGGCCCACTCGAGATCCTCGAGCGGGACGATCATCGAGAACATCGGCTTCGGGTCGATCCGGCCGTGCTCGATGAGCGTGATGGCGTCGCTCCAGTCGTTGCCGACGCCGGCGCAGGACGCGGTGACCTTCTTCTCCTTGAGCACGAGGTCGAACGGCGCGAGCGCCATCTTCTCCTGGTCGCCCGTGATGCCGAAGGCCGAGACCTGGCCGCCCGGGCGGACCATCTGGAACGCCTGCTCGTAGGTCGCGATCGTCCCCACCGACTCGAGCACGTAGTCGGCGCCGCGCCCGCCGGTGAGGCGCTTCACCTCGGCGACCGGATCGACCTTCCGCGGGTCGATGACGTGATCGGCGCCCATCCGCCTGGCGATCTCGAGCCGCTTCTCGTTCGTGCCGATCACGATGACGGGGGCGCAGCCGCGGAGCCGCGCCAGCGCGCCGTGGAGGATGCCCAGCCCGCAGCCGAGGATGGCGACGGAGCTGCCCAGCTCCGCGTTCATCGCCTTGGCCGAGTGCACGCAGCAGGACACCGGCTCGATGAACGCGCCCTCCAGGAAGCCGAGCCTCTCCGGGATCTTGTGGACCTGGGCCCACGGCGCCTTCACGTACTCCGCGTAGGTGCCGTGGATGTGGATGCCGAGCTGGAGGAAGTCGGGGCAGAGCAGCTTCTGCCCCTTCTTGCAGTAGAAGCAGTGGCCGCAGCTCATGTTGATGTCGGCGGTGACCTTGTCGCCGACCTGGAGCCCCTTGGCGTTCTTGCCCACCTGCTCGAGCGTCCCGCAGAACTCGTGGCCCGGGATGAGCGGGAGCCGGTCGGCCGAGTACTTGCCGGTGAAGATCGACCAGTCGGTCCCGCAGATGCCGGTGAGCTTCACCTTGATGAGCACGTCGTCGTCGCCGATCGTGGGGACCGGGACCGACGCGATCTTCATGACCTCGGGCTTCTCGAGGACCGCGGCCTTCATCGTCCTGGACATGGCGTGCCTCTCCCTTCAGTTGAACAGGACGTCGTTGCGTCCCTCGTAGGGCTTCTCGATCATGAGCGGCTTGAGGAACGCGATCGTCTTCGTGATGCCGTCCTGGCGGCTCATCGTGACGTCCTCGTGCTCGTAGCTCATGACGTAGTCGTAGCCAATCATCGCCAGCTCGGTGATGACCTTCTTCCACGGCACCGTGCCCCAGCCCGGGATCCGGAAGCGGAACCCGCGGTCGAGCCGCTGCCAGTCGCCCTGGGGGATCATCCCGGAGCGCTTCACGTTGTGGCTGACGAGCTCGCCGTCCTTGGCGTGCACGTGGAAGATCTTCCCGCGCAGGGTGTCGATGAAGTTCTCGACGTCGATGCCCAGGTAGATCAGGTTGGCCGGGTCGAAGTTGAACCCGAACTCCTTGCGGTTGCCCATGAGCTCCACCGCGCGGACCGCGGTGCCGATGTCGTAGACGAGCTGGTTCGGGTGCGGCTCGTGGGCGAACTTCACGCCGTACTCGCCGAACCTGTCGAGGATCCGCCCCCAGCGCTCCACGAACTCCTGCTCCATGTCGGCCCAGCCCTTGGAGTAGGGGAACGGGAAGAAGCGGCCGAAGTTCTCGCAGCCGACGAACCCGCACACCACCGGGACGCCGAGGGCGTTGGCCGCCTGGGCGGTCTTGATCATCCGCTCCGTGCCGAAGCGGATCTTCTCCTCCTTCGTCCCCTTGCAGAAGGCGTCCGTGTCCTTGCCGTAGGGCCCGAGCACGAGCTGGCTCTCGGTGTGGTTGGAGAGGGCCGAGATGATGAGGCCGTTGTCCTTGATCATCTTCAGCAGCCTGGCGGCCGCCCCGCCCTTCACGATCTCGTCGACGTCGAGGTGCGGGTTGGCGGAGAAGGCGGGCAGCTCGACCGCCTCGTAGCCCAGGGACGCGGCCATCTTGCAGACGTCCTCCAGCTTCTGATCGAGGTACGTCGCGGCGAACAATCCGATCTTCATTGCGTTCCTCCTTCGTGGCGCGCCCCGGCTCAGAGCCCGGAGTCGAGGAGCATCTGACCGACCACCGACTGGTCCACCCGGATCCGCTCGAACACCGGCATCAGGCGGGCGTAGGCCTGGACGGCCGCGGCCCGGGGCGCGTGCGTCGCCTCGACGACGTGCACGGCGTCCACGCGCGAGAAGTCCTCCCACAGCCCCACGCCGACCGCGGCCACGGCGGCGGCGCCGAGCGACGCCGCGTCCTGGTCCACGTTGGTCTTCACCACGCGCAGGTCGTAGACGTCGGCGAAGATCTGCCGCCAGAGCGCGCTCCGCGCGCCGCCGCCCACGAGGAGCATCTCGTCGTCGAGCCGGACGCAGCCACGGAGCACGGCGAGCACGGCGCCCAGGTTGAGCGCCACGCCCTCCATGACCGCGCGGACGAGGTCGTCGCGCCCGTGCCGGAGGTCGAGGCCGAAGAAGCCGCCGCGCAGGTGTGGGCTCGGCTCCTGCGAGCTCCCGCCGGCGAGGCTCGGGTTGAACAGGAGCCGGTTCGCGCCGACGGGGGACCGGGAGGCCATCTCGTTCATCGCCTCGTACGGATCGCGGCCGCCCAGCCCCTTCGCGTCGAGCCCGAGGAGCACGTCGCGCGCCCAGCGGAACGAGCTCCCGCCGGCGAAGATGCTCACGGCGGAGGTGAAGAGCTCGGGCACGACGTGCGCGAACACGTACGGCTTCTTCGCCGGGTCGAGCACCGGCGCGCGCGCGGAGACCGCGATCCAGGAGGACGAGCCGAGCGAGGTGTACACGCGCCCGTCGGCCAGGTTCCTCGCCCCGAGGGCCATGCAGGAGTTGTCGACGCCCCCGCACGCGACCGGCACGCCCTGGCGCAGCCCGAGCCGCCCCGCGGCCTCGGCGGTGAGCCCGCCGACGATCGCGGTCGAGGGGAGGGGCTCCGGGAAGACGCGGCGGGGCAGCCCGCTGGCGGCGATGAACTCCTCGTCGTACCGCCAGCGGCGCAGGTCGTAGACCCCCGCGCCCGAGGCGTAGGAGAAGTCGGTGGCGGCGCGCCCGGTGAGGCGGAGGTTGACGTAGTCCTTGGAGCCCAGCAGCCACCGGACCCGCCCGAACAGCGCCGGCTCCTCGTCGCGGTACCACATCGCCTTGAAGACGGCGTAGCACTCGGCCGGGAAGCCGTTGCCGGTCGTCATGTACCAGCGCGTGGGATCGACCTTCGCGAAGAAGGCGCGCGTCTGGGCGGTGGCGCGGGTGTCGGACCAGATCGGCGTCCACTCCCGGAGGAGCGCGCCCGCGTCGTCCACCGGCACGACGCCGAGGCTCTGGCCGGAGATGGCGAGACCCTCGACGGCGCCGGGGTCCTGGCCCTCGAGGAGCTGGCGCGTCGCCCGCACGATCGCGTCCCACCAGTCGTCGGGCCGCTGCTCGTGCCACCCGCCGGCGGGGTACCGGGTCTCGTACGGGAGGAAGGCGCTGCGGAGGCACGCGCCGTCCTCGCCGTAGAGCGACGCCTTCGCGCCGCCCGTGCCGAGATCGTAAGCGATGATCCGCCGCGCCATCGTCCGCCTCTCTAGGCCACGCCCTGCGCGCGCTGCGCCGGCCGCGGCTCGGGTTCGGAGAGCTCCACGCCGCCGCCGGGCCGGGCGCCGCAGTCCCGCAGGATCTCGATCGAGGAGTCGAGGTTGATCCCGAACCGCGTCACGCCCATCCGCATCATCGCCACCACCGTCTCCAGGTCGCGGATCGAGCCCGCGGCCTTGACCTGGATGGCTCCGCCGACGAACGAGGTGATGAGCCGGACGGTGCCGAGCGTCGCGCCGGAGGGCGCCCAGCCGGTGGACGTCTTCACGAACGCGGCCCCGCCGGAGATCGCCAGCTCGCACGCGCGCTTGATCTCGTCGGGGGTGAGGTGGTGGACCTCGAGGATGACCTTCACCGGGCGATCGCCGGAGGCGTCCACCACGGCCTTGATCTCGTCCCGCACGTACGCGTCGGCGCCCGACCTGAGCTTCCCGACGTTGATCACCATGTCGAGCTCCTGGACGCCGTCGGCGACCAGGCCCTTCGCCTCGGCGATCTTGACCGCCGTGGTGTGGCCGCCGGACGGGAAGCCGACCGGCGCGCCGACGAGGATGTCCGGCTCGCCCGCGAGCTGCGCCCGGAGGAAGGGGACCCAGGCCGGCAGGACGTGCACCGCGATGAAGCGGTGCTGCTTCGCCCGCGCGACGAGCTCGGTGATCTCCCGCTGGCCGTGCTGCGCCCGCACGGCGCTGATGTCGACGATCCGGGCCAGCTTCTGTGGGGTCAGCAGCATCGGTGCCTCCAGGCTTCACCCCGGGCGGCTGGGGCGCTGCAGCGTGCGGACGCTGTACTCGTACCGGCTCGCCACGATGTGGAGCTCTGCGCGCTCGGCCGGCTTCCCGCGCGCGAAGGTGATGCGCCGCACGAGCAGCAGCGGCGTCCCGGCGGCGACGCCGAGGCTCTTCCCCTCCTCGCGCGTGGCGGCGCGGGCGGAGATGTAGTCGGTGGCCGCCTCGATGCGGAGGCCGTACTCCGCCTCGAGGAAGGCGTAGAGCGATCGGATCTTCCCCACCTTCTGCTCGATGCCGGGCGCGAGCTCCGGCAGGAGGTGGTTGTCCATGATCGCGATCGGCTTCCCGTTGGCGAGGGCGAGGCGGTGGACGTGGACGAGGCGGCTCCCCTCCGGCACGTCGAGATCGGCGGCCAGCGCCGGGGACGCCGAGACCGCGCCGACGCGCACGTCGCGGTAGCCGACCTCGAACCCCTGTTCGCGCAGGGTCTCGGAGAACGAGGTGACGAAGTGCAGCCGCTGGATGGCGCGGAAGTCGAGGATCTCGGTCCCGCGCCCGCGCCGGACGACGAGGAAGCCGTCGTCGATCAGCATCTCGACGGCCTTGCGCACCGTGGTGCGGCTCACGCCCATGAGGCGGCCCAGCTCCGGCTCGGGCGGGAGGAACGAGCCGACGGGGTACTCGTGGTCCTCGATGCGGCGCCGGAGCACCTCGTACACCCGGAGGTACTGCGGCAGCCGCGTCGCGACCGCGGGGGCGGCGAGGGGGCGTTGCGGGAGGGTCTGGGAGGATGACGTCATGATGTCTAGACGTCTCGAACTCTAGCTGCGCCTGCGACAGGATGTCAATCGTGGGGAGGTCGGCGCGGAGGGGAGGTGGGCAGGAGGGCGGCCGGCCGCGCGCCGCCCTCCTGGCGGCGCTCAGCCGATCTGGACCCGCGCGCCCGTCGCGGCCGAGCGGATCCCGGCGTCGAGGACCTCGGCGTTCTTCATCCCGTCCCAGAGCGTCGGGTCGATCCTCTTCCCGTTCACGATCGCGTCGAGGAAGTCCACGACGCCGTGCACGAACTCGTGCTCGTAGCCGATGGTGTGGCCCGGGGGCCACCAGTTCGCGATGTAGTCGTGCGCCGCCTCGGTGGCGAGGATCGTGCGGAAGCCCTGCGCGTACTCCGGGTCGCCGGCGGAGAAGAACTGCAGCTCGTTCATGCGCTCGAAGTCGAACGCGAGGCTCCCCTTCTCGCCGTAGATCTCGAACGTGTTGTAGTTCTTCCGTCCGGGCGCGAAGCGCGTCGTCTCGAACGAGCCCAGCGCGCCGTTCGCGAACTCGGCCACCATGAACGACGCGTCCTCGACCGTCACCTTTCCCCGGCCGGCGGCCTCGCCCGCCCTGGCCGTGAACGTGCCCGCCGCGGCGCCGGGGAGCGGCCGCTCGGAGACGAACTGGCTGGTCATGCCGGTGATCGACCGGATCTCGCCCACGAGGTAGCGCGCCAGATCCACGCTGTGCGAGCCGAGGTCCGCGTGCGGCCCGTAGCCGGCGGTCTCCGCCTGCAGGTGCCAGGTGAGCGGGAAGCCCGGATCCACGATCCAGGACTGGAGGTACGCGCCGCGCCAGTGGAAGATGCGCCCGATCCTGCCCTCGTCGATGAGCCGCTTCGCGAGGCGCACCGCCGGGACGCGCCGGTAGTTGTGGTTGAGGAAGTGCTTCACCCCGGCCTTCTCCGCCGCCTCGTACATCTCCTTCGCCTGGGCGAAGGTGAGGGCGACCGGCTTCTCGCAGAAGACGTGCTTCCCGGCCTTCGCCGCCTCGAGGACGATGGGGTGGTGCAGGTACGTCGGCGTGGAGACGTCGACGATGTCCACGTCGTCGCTCCGGACGGCCTTCTTCCAGTCGGTCTCCGTCCGCTCCCAGCCCCAGCGCGCCGCGAACTCCTTCAGCGTCGCCTCGTCGCGGCCGCAGGCCACCTTGAGCACCGGCTCGGCGGCGACGTCGAAGAAGTACCTCGCCTGGCGCCACGCGTTGCTGTGCGCCTTGCCCATGAAGTTGTGCCCGATGAGGGCCACGTTGAGCTTCTTCACTGGTGCCCTCGCGCGCCGACGATCGCCGCGATCCGCTTCAGCTCCTGGACGCTCTTGGCGACGGCCGCGTCCTCGTCGTCGCCGTAGTCCGGGTGCAGGAAGTCGATCTCCATGGCGAGGAAGCCCTGGTAGCCGGCCTCCTCGAGGAGCTTCGCGAGCGCGAGGTTGTCCACGTAGCCGTCGCCCGTCGGCGTCGAGGCGAAGAAGTGCCAGTTCTTCACCGAGACGCCCTTCATCGGCTTCAGGTCCTTCACGTGCGTCGCGTACGTGTACTTCGCGAGCTTCTTCATCCCCTCGACCGGATCGTCCTGCACCCGCATGAAGTTCCCGGTGTCGAAGTTGATGCCGAAGTACGGGGAGTCGACCTCCTGGATGAGCGCGAGCATCTCGTCCGAGTCGAAGTCGATGTGGTTCTCGTCGGCGATCTTCACGCCCGCCTTCTCCGCGACCTTCGCCGCCTTCTGGAACATGCGCGCGAGCTTCTCGAGCATCGGCCCGTGCGGCTCGTTGCGGAACATGAGGCTCGCGCCGCACACGCGCATCACGTCCGCGCCGATCGCCTTCGCGTACTCGATCGACCGCAGCATGTCGTCGAACGCCTTCTCGTTCCGGCCGCCCTCGAGGCCGTCCGGGTGGCCCCACGCGTAGACGCGGTCGAACTTCGCCGCGTCGAGCCGGCCCTTGATCTCCGAGAGGTAGCTCGCGTCGAACCGCGGGAGGAAGCACGACTCGAGCGAGACGCCGTCCACGCCGAGCTCCTTCGCGCGGTCGATGAACTGCTCGAGCGTCAGGGTCCGGGGCGGCTTCTTCTGGTCCGGGTACACCTCGCCGAACATGCGGTGGTAGCAGTAGCTGTCGATCCCGACCTTCATTGCGGTCCTCCTCCTGGTCCCGGTTCCACGCGTCCCGCGCGCGGGAGACGCGTCCGGCTGGGAGCTTATCCCATCATCTGCGGCATTCTATCCCGAATCCGACAATAAACCGATACGACCCGACAGTATAAGGGAGGCGATGCGGGCAAATAGGCGTGCGTCCGCTCTCGCTTCGAAAGCCCGCTTTTCGCTCGAATTCCGTCGTCTTGCGGGTTCACAGCGCACGGAGAGTCCGCCCGGACCCATCGGGGCTGCGCAGAGGATCCGGACCCCGCTCCAACCCCCCGTGATCACGGTCTGGCGGCTCGCCCGGGAGCGGTATGTCACGTGCAGTGAGGACGCTCCGGGGAGAGACGACATGCCGAGAGCGTTGCGCATCCGGACGAAGATCCTTGTCGCCTGCGCGGTCGCGCTCGCGCTCATGGTGGTGATCGGCGCCGTCGGATATCGGACCGCGGCCGGCCTCACGCGCCACCTCGAGGAGTTCAGCGCCGAGCGGCTGCCGAGCCTGGACGCGCTCTGGTCGGCGAACGAGGCGGTGACGGACGCCGCCCGCCACCTGAACGCGATGCTGCTCCCGACCCCCGACGCGCAGGCGCGGCAGCGCTCGAAGGCGGCGTTCTCCGACGCGCTGCAGCGGGTGGACGACGCGTCCTACCGGTTCGACTCCCTGTCGCACGACGAGCAGACGCTCGCGCTGTGGAGGGAGGCCACCCTCAAGATCGCCGCCTGGCGCGACCTGTCCATGCGGATCGTGGTCATCGCCGCGACCGACTCCTCGCAGGAGTTCCTCCAGGAGGGGACGCGCAAGGCGGCCCTGCTCTCCGAGACGCGCGCGGCCGGCGCGGCGCTCGACGAGATCCTCCGGGCGGTGCGCGAGGAGACGGCGGCCGACGGCGCGCGCAGCACGGCGGCGGGGAACGCCGCCAGCCAGCGCGCGGGCTGGACGGTGCTCGCGGCGATCCTCGCCGGCGCGCTCGCGATGGGGATCTACGGCGTGGTGCTGGCGCGCGGGATCGGCCGCGGCCTGGGGCGGCTGACCGGCGAGGCGACCCGGCTCCGCGACGCGGTGGCCGCGGGCGACCTCCGCGTCCGCGGCGACGTGGGCGGGATCGACCCCGAGCTCCGGCCCATCGTGGAGGGCATGAACGCGACCATGGACGCCTTCGAGGGGCCCATGCGCCTGACGGTCGAGTGCGTGACCCGCATCGGCAAGGGCGACATCCCGGAGCGCCTCACCGGCGAGGCCCGCGGCGAGTTCGGGCACATCCAGGCGAGCCTCAACGACTGCATCGACGCGGTGAACGCCCTGCTCGAGGACGTGGCGACGCTCGCGCAGGCCGGCACCGAGGGCCACCTGGGGGTGCGGGCCGATCCCGCGCGCCACCAGGGCGACTTCCGCAACGTCATCGAGGGCGTGAACGCGACCCTCGACGCCGTCATCGGCCCCCTCGACCAGGCGGCCGACGCGGTGGCGCGGATCGCGCGGGGCGAGATCCCGCCGCCGATCTCCGCCGCCTGGCGCGGGAGCTTCGCGGCCCTGCGCGACAACCTCAACACCGCCTGCGCCTCGCTGCGCGGCGTCATCGAGGAGACGAACGCGATGACGGGCGCCCAGGCGGCCGGCGACATCGAGGCGTACATCCCGGTCGAGCGGTTCCAGGGCGCCTACCGGCTCCTCGCCGAGGGCGTGAACGCCGGGGTGCGGATCCACGTGACGAACCTCTTCCTGATCCTGGACATCGTCGCCGCGTACGCGAACGGCGACTTCGGCCCCGTGCTCCGGCCGCTCCCGGGGAAGCAGATCGTGGCGAACGAGCGCATGGACCTGCTCCGGGACAACCTTCGCAGGATCTCCGCCGAGGTCCAGGGGCTCGTCACCTCGGCGCAGGCGGGCGACCTCGGCGCCCGCGCGGACGCAGGCGCGCTGGGCGGCGACTGGGGCCGCATCGCGGGGGGGCTGAACGCCACCCTCGCGGCGCTGGCCGCGCCGGTCGAGGAGGCGCGGTCCGTCCTCCAGGCCCTGGCGGCGCGCGATCTCCGCGCCCGGGTCGCCGGGGCGTACCAGGGCGATCACGCGCGCATCCGCGACGCCGTCAACGCCACGGCCGCGGCGCTCGAGGACGCGATGGTCCAGGTCTCGGCGGCGGTCGAGCAGGTCTCCGCCGCGGCTGCCCAGATCGCCTCCTCCTCGCAGGCCGTCGCCTCCGGCGCGTCCGAGCAGGCGTCCTCGCTCGCCGAGACCTCGGCCTCGCTCCTCTCGGTCGCCGGGGTGATCCAGCAGTCGGCGGGCAACGCGCAGCAGGCCAGCGCGCTCGCCCTCGGCGCCCGCGCGGCCGCGAGCGACGGCGCGACGGCCGTGGATCAGCTCCAGGCGACGATGGCCCGGATCAAGCGCGCGGCCGAGGGGACCGGGCAGATCATCCGCGACGTCTCGGACATCGCGTTCCAGACGAACCTGCTCGCGCTCAACGCCGCGGTGGAGGCCGCGCGGGCCGGCGAGGCGGGGCGCGGCTTCGCCGTCGTCGCCGAGGAGGTCCGCTCGCTCGCGCTGCGCGCGAAGGAGGCCGCGACCAAGACCGAGGCGCTGATCCACCAGTCGGTCCGGGAGGCGGGCGAGGGCGCGCAGGCGGCGCACCAGGTCGAGGGGAAGCTCGCGGAGATCGTCGGCGGCGTCTCGAAGGTGGCCGACATCGTGGCGGAGATCGCTTCCGCGGCACGGGCGCAGGCCACGGGCGTCGGACAGGTGACCGCGGCGGTCGGGGAGATGGATCGGGTGACCCAGCAGAACGCCGCCAGCGCGGAGGAGTCCTCCTCCGCCGCCTCGGAGCTCTCGGGGCAGGCGGAGGAGCTCGCCGCGATGGTCGCCACCTTCCGGCTCTCCCAGCAGCCGGCAGGAGGGGGCCCCGTCCGGTCCGTGCCGTTCTCCGTCGCCTCCGCGCGCGTCCTGCATCCAAGGACGCACGAGGAGGACGCATGGACCACCGCACGCAGCACCTGATCGTCGGCGCGGGCATGGCGGCCCACGCCGCCGCCGCCGCCCTCCGCGCCCGCGACCCCGGCGCGACCATCGCGATGATCGGCGAGGAGCCGCACCCGCCCTACGCGCGGCCGCCGCTCTCGAAGGGGCTCTGGCGCGGCGCGCCGCGCGACTCGGTCTTCCTGCCGCCGGTGGAGGGGCTCCGCCTGCACGCGGGCCGCCGGGCGGTGGCGCTGGACGCGACCGCCCGGATTGTGCACGACGACGCGGGCGACACCCACCGGTACGAGCGGCTGCTGCTCGCCACCGGAGGGCGCCCGCGCCGCCTCGCCTCCGACGCCGGGCGCGTGACCTACCTGCGCACGCTCACGGACCACGATCGGCTGGCGGCGCTGCCCCCCGACGCGGAGGTGGCCGTGGTGGGCGGCGGGTTCGTGGGCTCGGAGATCGCCGCCGCGCTCGCCGCGAGCGGCCGGCGCGTGACCCTGATCCTCCGGGAGAACGCGATCGGGGCCCGCGTGTGGCCGCTCGACCTGGCGGACTTCGTGACCTCGTACTTGGAGCGGAAGGGCGTGCGGGTGCTCCGGGCGCGGACGGCGACCGGCGTCGAGGCGGCGCCGGGGGGACGCGCGCGCGTGCGGACGAGCGGCGGCGAGGTGGTGCCCGCGGACGCGGTGGTCGCCGGGCTCGGGATCGAGCCGGACGCGAGCCTCGCGCGCGGCGCGGGGCTCGCGGTGGACGCGGGCATCCTCGTGGACGAGGCGATGCGCACGTCCGCGCCCGGCGTCTTCGCGGCGGGGGACGTGGCGCGGTTCCCGTCGACGGCGCTCGGCGGGCGCGTGCGGGTCGAGCACGAGGACGCGGCCGTGTCCACGGGGCGCGTCGCCGGCGAGAACATGGCGGGGGGCGCGGCACGGTACGAGGGGCTGCCGTTCTTCTACTCGGACCTGTTCGACCTCGGCTACGAGGCCGTCGGCGAGCTCGACGCACGGCGCGCGACGGTCGCGTCCTGGCGGACGCCGCTCCGCGAGGGCGTCGTCGCGTACCTGGATCTCGAGGCCCGGATCCGCGGCGTGCTCCTGTGGGGCATCTTCGGGCAGGTGGACGCGGCCCGGGCCCTGATCGGCCGCCGCGCGCCCGCGCGGAGCGAGGACCTGGCCGCGGCGCTCGGCGGGTGAGCCCCACCGCTGGGCGGAGGAGGGCCGGGCGCGGACGCGCGCGGGAGCTGCCGCCAAAATGGCGGTGGCGCGCGGGGGCTCCCTCCGTAATGGAGGGGCCCATGCCCGACCCCGTCCCCCCCGCCGGGAGCAGGTTCGACGGCTGGCTGCGCAGGGTCGTCCTCGTCGAGCGCCACGAGGTCCACGCCCTGCTCTGGGCGTTCGCCTACTTCTTCTGCGTGCTCTCCGGGTACTACGTCGTCCGGCCGATGCGCGAGACCCTGGGCATCGCGGCCGGGGTGGAGAACCTGCACTGGCTGTTCACGGCCACGTTCGTCGCGATGCTGGCCGTGGTCCCGCTCTTCGGGTGGGTGACCTCGCGGTTCCCGCGCCGGCGGTTCCTCCCCTGGGTCTACGCCTTCTTCATCCTCCACCTCCTCGCGTTCTGGGGGCTGCTCCAGGCGGAGCGGTTCGCGCTGGTCACGGCGCGCGTGTTCTACGTCTGGGTGAGCGTCTTCAACCTGTTCGTCGTCTCCGTCTTCTGGAGCTTCATGGCGGACCTGTTCACCACCGCGCAGGCGCGCCGGCTGTTCGGCTTCGTCGCCGCGGGCGGCACGGCCGGCGCGCTCGCCGGGCCGGCGCTGGCGGCGTCGCTCATCCGCCCGCTCGGGCAGGAGAGCCTGCTGCTCGTCTCCGCCGGGCTCCTCGCCTGCGCCATCGTGTGCATCCAGCGGCTCGGCGCGTGGCACGACGCCCAGGCCGGGGACGCGCACGCCGCCCGCCGCGCCGCGGCGGCGCGCCCGCTCGGCGGGGGCGTGCTCTCGGCGATCCCCCTCGTGCTGCGCTCGTCCTACCTCCTGGGCATCGCCGCGTTCGTGCTCCTCTTCACGAGCGCCTCGACCGTCCTCTACTTCCAGCAGGCCGAGATCGTCCGCGACACGATCGCGGGGGAGGAGCAGCGGACGGTGCTGTTCGCGGCGATGGACCTCGCGGTCAACGCGCTCACCCTCGCCACGCAGGTGTTCCTCACGGGCCGGCTCGTGCGCGCCCTCGGCGTCGCCTGGACGCTGGCGCTCGTGCCCGGGCTGCTCGGGCTCGGGTTCCTCGCCATCGGGCTCGCGCCCGTCCTCCCGGCCATCCTCGCCGTCCAGATCGTCCGCCGCGCCGGCGAGTACGCGGTCACGCGCCCTGCCCGGGAGCTGCTCTACGTCGTGCTCGGACGGGAGGAGAAGTACAAGGCGAAGAACCTCGTGGACACCGCCGTCTACCGCGGCGGCGACACCTTGAGCGCGTGGGCCTTCGCGGGCCTGCGGGCGGTCGGGCTCCAGCTCGGGACGATCGCGCTCGCGGCCGTGCCGGTCGTGGCCCTCTGGACGTGGCTCGCCGTCCGGCTCGGCCGGCGGCAGGAGGCCCTCGCGGCGCAGGAGTCGAAAGGAGCGGCGTCATGGAACCCTGGAACCGCCAGCTGACCCGGCGGAGCTTCCTCGGCTGGCTCGGGGCCACCGCGGCCGTCCCCGCGATCGGGGCGCCGCGCGCCGCGGGCGCGGCGGAGCCCACGGGCGCCGTCCTCCAGAAGAAGATCCCCTCGAGCGGGGAGGGCATCCCGGTGATCGGGCTCGGGACCTCCCGCACCTTCGCCGCGCCGCCCGGGCCGGAGCGCGCCGCGCTGCTCCCGGTGCTCCAGGCGTTCTTCGCGCGCGGCGGCGCGCTCGTGGACTCGTCGCCGATGTACGGGGAGGCCGAGGCGGTCCTGGGCGAGCTGCTCCCCAGGGCGCGCCCCGCGCGCCTGTTCGCGGCGACGAAGGTCTGGACCGACGGCGCGGAGGCCGGCGTCGCGCAGATGGAGCGCTCGCGCGCGCTCTGGGGCGTGCCGCGGTTCGACCTCATGCAGATCCACAACCTGCGCGACTGGGAGGTCCACCTCCCGACGCTCCAGGAGTGGAAGGCGCAGGGCCGCATCCGCTACCTGGGGATCACGACCTCGCACGGCCGGATGCACGACGAGCTCGAGCGCGCGCTCGCGCGCGCGCGGTTCGACTTCGTCCAGCTCACGTACAACCTGGAGGATCGCGAGGCGGAGGCCAGGCTCCTCCCGCTCGCGGCGGAGCGGGGCGTGGCCGTGCTGGTGAACCGGCCCTTCCAGCTCGGCGGGCTGTTCGACCGCGTCCGCGGGAAGGCGCTCCCGGCCTGGGCGCCGGAGCTCGGGATCGCCAGCTGGGCGCAGTACTTCCTCAAGTTCGCGGTCTCCCACCCCGCGGTCACCTGCGCGATCCCGGCCACGTCCAAGGTGAAGCACCTCGAGGACAACATGGCGGCCGCCCGCGGGCGGCTGCCGGACGCGGCGGAGCGGACGCGGATGATCCGGTACGTCCTGGAGGGCTGAGCCCGGCGCTCAGGGCGCTCCGGCCGGCGCCCCGCCGGCGCTCGCCCGCGGCTCCGGCGCCTGCGGCGCGCCGGCGGGCAGGGGGACGAGCCGATCCCCGTCGAGCTCCGCGAGGTACTCGTGCACGTACCCCACGGCGACGGAGCCCTCGCCGACCGCCGAGGCGACGCGCTTCGCCGACTCGTGGCGCACGTCACCGACCGCGAACACGCCGGGCATGCTCGTCTCGTACCGCCGCGGCCGCCGCGCGAGCGGCCACGCGCCGTCGGCGAGGTTCCTCCCGGTGAGCAGGAACCCGCGCTCGTCGCGCGCCACCGTCCCCGCGAGCCAGTCGGTGTGCGGGCGGGCGCCGACGAGGGCGAAGAGGATCCGCGCCGGCAGCGTCTCGAGCGCGCCGGTGCGCCGGTCGCGCACGGTGATGGACTCGAGCCGGTGATCGCCGCCGCCGTCCACGAGCTCGCACCCGAGGCGGAGCTCGACGTTCGGGGAGCGCCGGAGGTACTGCACGAGGTAGTCGGACATGCCCTGCTCGAGCGACGCCGCCCGGACGAGCAGCGTCACGCGGCGCGCCTGCACGGCGAGGTGCAGCGCGGCCTGGCCCGCCGAGTTGCCGCCGCCCGCCACGAACACGTCCTGATCCCGCGCGAGCCGGGCGTCGAAGGGCGTGTAGTAGACGCCGACGCCGACGAGCGCCTCGAGGCGCGGGATGCCGAGCCGGCGGTACCGGACGCCGGTCGCGATGATCACCGCGCGCGCCGACACCTCGCGCCCGTCCGAGAGCGTGAGCACGCGCCGATCGCCGTCGGCGCGCAGGCGCGTGCCCTCGCGCCCCAGGACGTACTTCGCGCCGAAGAGCCACGCCTGCTGGTAGGCGCGCTGCGCCAGCTCGGCCCCGCTGATGCCGCGCGGGAATCCGAGGTAGTTCCGGATGAGCGCGCTCGAGCCCGCCTGGCCGCCGATCGTCTCCCGCTCGACGACCAGCGTCTGCAGCCCCTCCGACGCGCCGTACACCGCCGCGGCGAGCCCGGCGGGCCCGGCGCCGACGACCGCGACGTCGGCCTCGAGCTCGGCCGGCGCGCCGTCCGGGAGGACGCTCGCGAGCTCGGTGTTCGTCGGCGCGACGAGCGCGCTCCCGTCCCGCAGGAGGACGACCGGGAGCGCGCCGCGGGAGAGGCCGCGCTCCGCGAGGAGGCGCCGCCCCTCGTCGCTCTCCGCGGAGTAGAACCCGTGCGGGAGGCCGCTCCGGGCCAGCAGCTCGCAGACGAGGTGGGAGCGGGGCGCCGCGTCGTCCCCGATGACCCGGAGGATCTCGAGGCCGGGGCGGTTCGCGCGCGTCCACTCGGCGAGGAACTCGCTGATGGGCGGGTAGAGGTGGACCTCGGCGGGCGTCCAGGGCTTCGTGAGGTAGTAGTCGAGCTGCCCGTAGGCGCAGCCCCGCAGGATCTCCTGCGCCGCGGGGCGGTCTCCCCAGGGGACGAGCAGCGCGCGCTTCGCGAGCGGCACCAGGGCGCGGACCTGCCCGAGCACCTCGCGGCCCGTCCGCTCCGGCATCCACTGATCGGCGATCACGAGCGCGACGTCCTCGCCGGCCGCCTTCGCGCGCGCCACCTCGCCGAGCGCGCTCCCGGCGGTGAGGAACGGCGCGACGCGGTAGTCGGCGCCGAACCGGCGCTGGATGGCCTCGAGGAGCGCGCTCAGCGCGGCGGGCTCGTCGTCCACGATGACGATGATCGGCCTCTCCCCCATCGCCCCTCCCGCGCCGCGCGCCGGACCCCGGCGGACCCGCGGGTTCGCTAAGCAGGGCCGCGGACCCCGGCCACCCGGATCCGGGGCCCACGGCGGGTGCGCCGCGACGCCCGGCGTGCGGCGGCTGGGCGTCCGGGCGCGGGGCTCGCCCTCGGCGTCGCCGCGGGCCTGGGAGCGCTCGTCCTGGCGCCCGCGCCCGGGCGCGGGCGGCGCCGCTACTTCTTCCGGAACAGCGCCTCGAGCGCGTCCCGCGGGTTCTCGTCCGCCGCGGGCCCGGGGGCGTCGCCGAACAGCGCCCGGAGCTGATCGCGGGCGGCGCGGTTCGATCCGCGCCGCCGCGAGGCGCCGTCGCCGAGCTGGAAGAGGTCGCAAGCGTTGGAGGATTCCTTGTCGAGGTAGTGCTCGGCGTGGGGCTCGCGGCAATCGTGGGCGGCGCCCTGCTCGTAGTGCTTGCAGTTGATGCAGGCGTGGAGGTCGGCGTCGCACGCGGGGCAGGTGGTACGACGTCCCACCGGACCGTCGATGCGCAGCGCCGCACCGCATCCGTAGCAGCTCGTGGCCATGGCCGCGCTATCATAGCCCGGCTCGCCACCCACATGCGCAAGCCCGTCCCATTCGGCCGATGGCTGCTCCTCGAACGCGTCGCGACCGGCGGCATGGCCGAGGTGTTCCTCGCCCGCAGGGCCGGGGAGGCGGGCGGGCGCCCGTACGCCGTGAAGCGCATGCTGCAGCACCTCGCGGACGACGCCGAGCTCGTGACGATGTTCCTCGACGAGGCCCGCGTCTGGGCGCAGCTCGACCACCCGGCGATCCTCCCGGTGCGCGAGCTCGGCCGCGAGGACGGCGTCTACTACATCGCCTACGACTACCTGCCCGGGAAGGACCTCAAGGCGCTCCAGGCGCGGCTCCGCCAGGCCGGCGCGCGGCTCCCGGTCCCGGTGGCCGCGTGGATCGCGGCGTGCGCCGCGGACGCGCTCGACCACGCCCACCGCCGGCGCGGCGCGCGCGGCGAGGCGCTGCGGATCGTCCACAACGACGTCTCGCCCGCGAACGTGCTCCTCGGGTTCGACGGCTCGGTGCGGCTCATCGACTTCGGCATCGCCCAGGCGGCGCTCCGCGCGCCCACGGGCACCCCCGCCCTGCGCGGCCGCTTCTCGTACCTCTCGCCCGAGGCCGTGCGCGGGCTGCCCGTCGATCGGCGCGCCGACGTCTTCTCGCTGGGCGTCGTGCTCCACGAGCTGCTCACGGGGGAGAAGCTCTTCGCCGCGCGCTCCGAGCTCGCGACGCTGGTGGAGATCCGGAGCGCCGACGTGCCGCCGCCCTCGGCGCGCCGGCCGGAGATCCCGCCCGCGCTCGACGCGATCGTGCTCCGGGCCCTGGCCCGCGAGCGGGATCGTCGGTGGCGCTGGGCGAGCGAGCTCCGCGACGCGCTCCGTCCGCACGCGGCCCGCGACGGCGGGACCGCGGTGGCGCGCATCCTGGCGAGCGCGTTCCCGGACGAGCTGCGGGTGGAGCTGTCGCGGTTCGCGAGCCTGCCCGCGTAGCGAGCGAGCCCCTACCCCAGCTCGAGGACGTCGAGGAGCTCCTGGCCGCCCGGCGCCGTCTCCGCCAGATCGGCGGAGAGCACCGCCACCGTCTCGACGTCGAGCCGGATGCGCTCCCAGTCCTCGGGCGGCACGGCCAGGAACGCGTCCACCACCGCCGGGTCGAACTGCGTCCCGCGGCAGCGGCTGATCTCGTTGCGCGCCTCCGCGAACGGCCGCGAGCGGCGGTAGGGCCGGTCGCTGGTGATCGCGTCGAGCGTGTCCACGACGTGGAAGATGCGCGCGCCGATCACGATCTCGGTGCCCTTGAGCCGCTTCGGGTAGCCCGTGCCGTCCCAGCTCTCCTGGTGCTGGAGCACGATCGTCGAGGCGGGGCGCAGGTAGTCCACGCGCTGGAGCAGCGCCCACCCCAGCTCCGGGTGCCGGCGCATCTCGCTCCACTCCTCGCTCGTGAGGGGACCCGGCTTGAGGAGCACGAGATCGCGGACGCCGATCTTGCCGATGTCGTGCAGCAGGGCGCCGTGCTCGATGACGGTGAGCTCGGGCTCCCGGATGCCGAGGGCCTCCGCGAGGCGCCGCGCGTACAGCGACACGCGCCGCGAGTGCCACTGGGTCTCGGCGTCGCGGTAGTCGAGGGCGGCGATGAGCCCCTCGAGCAGCGCCTGGGTCCGCTGCTGGACCATCTCCTCGAGCCGGGTGTTCACCTCGCGCAGCTGGCCGTTCTGCCGCTGCACCTCGGCGGTGAGGCGCTCGTTCTCGCGCCGGAGCTTCGCGGAGTCGGCGGCCTGCTGGACGGTGCCGAGCAGCTCCTGCTGGTGCCACGGCTTGGAGATGATCCGGAAGACCTCGCCGGCGTTGACGGCCTGGAGCGCGACGCGGAAGTCCTCGGCGGCGGTGCAGAGGATCCGCACCGCCGTCGGGCACCGCACGCGGGCCGCCTTGAGGAACGCGATCCCGTCCATCGTCGGCATCATGTAGTCGGAGATGACGACGACCGGGTTCTGCGCCTCGATGGCGTCGAGCGCCTCCTCCGGCGTCTCGTAGCAGCGGGTCTCGTACCCCGCGGTCTCGAGGATGCGCGCGAGCGCCTTCAGGATGAGCTCGTCGTCGTCGACGATCAGCACCCGGTCGGCGGCCATGGGAGAAGTAGAACAGGCGCTCTCGGTCGGCGCAACTCGACGGTCCATTGGACCCTAGACCTAGGGGGCGTAAGCGGACTCCGCACCTCCCCGCACGCGGGTCGCGGCCCACGCACGGGGGTGCGATGGTTCCGACCGACGCTCGGGCTCGGGCACGGGCCTAGAAGCTCTGGAGGAACTCGTCGTTCGAGTCGAACTCGGAGAGCTTCTTGAGGAGCCGCTCCATGGCCTCGACGGGCTTGAGCGACGCGAGCGCCCCGCGCAGCCGGCGGACCTTCTCGATCTCCTTCGTCGAGAAGAGCTTCTCCTCCTTGCGGGTGCCGGTGGCCCCGATGTCGATCGCGGGGAAGATCCGGCGCTCGGCCAGCTGGCGCGAGAGCACCACCTCCATGTTGCCGGTGCCCTTGAACTCCTCGAAGATCACCTCGTCCATGCGCGAGCCGGTGTCGATGAGCGCCGTCGCGAGGATGGTGAGCGAGCCGCCCTCCTCGGCTTTGCGGGCCGAGCCGAACAGCCGCTTGGGCCGCTCGAGCGCGCGGCTGTCCACGCCGCCGGTGAGCGTGCGCCCGGAGGACTCGACCTCCTTGTTGTAGGCGCGCGAGAGGCGGGTGATCGAGTCGAGCAGGATCACCACGTCCTTGCCGCCCTCGACGAGCCGCTTCGCCCGCTCGAGGACCATCTCCGCCACGTGGATGTGCTCCTCCGTGGGGCGATCGTTGGACGAGCCGATCACCTCGCCCTTGATGTTCCGCTTCATGTCGGTGACCTCCTCGGGGCGCTCGTCCACGAGGAGGACCGTGAGGTGCACGTCCGGCCGGTTGGCGGTGATCGCCTGGGCGATCCGCTGGAGCATGATCGTCTTGCCCGCCTTCGGCGGCGAGGTGATGAGGCCGCGGGCGCCGAGGCCGATGGGCGAGATGAGGTCGAGGACGCGGCCGATCATCTCGTCGGACCGGGACTCCATCACCAGCCGCTCGGTGGGATCCGTCGCGGTGAGGTTGTGGAAGTGGGTCCGGCGCGCCACGGCGATGGGATCGGCGCCCTCGAGCGTGTCGATGCGCGTGAGCACGCGCTTCATGTTGCGGACCGCGGCGAGGCCCTTCACCAGCATGCCGGGCTGGAGGTGGTTGCGCTCGACCATCCAGCGCGGGACCTCCACGTCGAAGGGCTGCGGGAGGTAGCTCCGCTTCGGATCGCGGAGGTAGCCGTTCCCCTTGCCCTCGAACTGCAGGACGCCCTCGACGTCCTCGGTCACCTCGGGCTGCGGCGCCGCGCCGGGCGCCGCCTGCGGCGCGGGGGCGCCGCCATTCACCTGGGGTGCAGGGCCGTTCTGGCCGTTCGGCGCGAGGCCGCTCGGCCCGCCGCCCTGGGCCGGGTTGCCGCGGCCGCGGCGACCGCGGCGACGGCGCCGGCGGCGCCCCTGCCCGGGCAAGCCCGGCTGTCCGGGCTGGCCGGATCCGCCGTTTCCGCCTGGGAGGGAGTCTGCGGGCTCGGCGACCGCCACCGCCGCCTGTGAGGTCTGCGGGGCCCCGCCGTCACCGGGGACCGGGGTCTCTTCGTGCTCGTTCATGCTGTCGTCTGCTCCGACCGCGGGACGTTCATTCGTCCCCCTGCGGTCACATCACTGCGTCTGGAACGGCGCCGCTCGCGGTGGGTTGGGCTGAAGTCCGCGCTGCGCCCGGCCTGCGGTCCGGCATCTGGCGCGCTGCGCGCAACCCGCGCAGCGTCTCGAATCCAGCGTTGCCAGGAGCCGATCGACCCGAGGTCGATCCCCTCGCCCGTCCCAACGTACGGCCGAACAGGGCGAGAGACAACCCGATCCTTAGCAAAAAAGCCGGGGAAGCGAAAGTCCTTGTGATCCCCGGCGGGGTGGGTGGCGGTGGCTCCTCGAGGAGCCTGAGCGTCACGGCGTCCCGAGCCACTCCTCGGGGAGGGCGAGGAGGGGACCCAGGCTCCCCTCCGAGAGCAGCAGGAGCGCCTCGAGCTCCGGCGTGTCGCGCACGAGGCGGTCGAGCGCCGCCCCCGGGTCGGCGCGGGTGGGAGAAGGGAGGTCGAGCGACAGCGTGCGCGCGGCGTCCGCTCTCCGCGGCAGGGCGTCCCCGGGCGCGAGCCCGGCCCGCTCACACGCCAGCTCGATCGCGTCGGCGAGCGTGCCCAGCCGATCGACGAGCCGCCGCTCCAGCGCCTGCCGGCCCGTCCACACGCGGCCGGACGCCACCGCCTCCACCTCCGCGGGCGGCAGCGTGCGGCCCGCGGCCACGCGCTCGAGGAACGTCGCGTAGAAGGCGTCCACCTGCCGCTGCACCGCCCCGCGCTCCGCCTCGGACCAGGGGCGCAGCACGGACAGCGCCTCGGCCTTCTCGCCGCGCCCGGCGCCGGACCGCTGGACCGGGAGCCTGGCGAGGAGCCCGGCGAGGTCGGGCTTCGCGCCGAAGACGCCGATCGACCCGGTGAGCGTGGACGGCTCGGCGAGGATCACGTCGGCCGCCGCGGCGACGAGGTACCCGCCGCTCGCGGCCACGTCGCCCATGGAGGCCACCACCGGCTTCCCCTTGCGCCGGGCGAGCATCACCTCGCGCCAGAGGAGGTCCGAGGCGAACGCGTCGCCGCCCGGCGAGTCCACGCGGAGCACGAGGGCGCGGACCTCCGGGTCCTCGACCGCCCGGCGGATCGCCGCCGCGACGGCGTCGGCGCCGCGTCCGGGCGCGCCCGGCTGCGCCCCGCGCGTGATGACCCCCGACAGCCGGATGATCTCGACCACGGGGGGCCTGCCCCAGCGCTGGGCGGACCGGAGCGGCGTGGGCCGGTACCGGCCGGCGTCGTGGAGCGCGCGGCCCGACACCTCGCGGGCCCACCGCGCGACCTCGTCCGGCCAGGGCGTGGCGTCGAGGAGGCCGGCGGCGCGGGCCTCGTCGCTCGTGAAGATCCCCTGGTCCACGAGCGCGCGGACCCGCTGCGGCTCGAGCCGGCGCGCGGCGGAGACGTCGGCGACGAACCGGCCGTACACGTCGTCGAGGATCGCGTCGCGCACCTGCGCCGCCTCGGGCGAGGGGCCGCTGCGGACGAGCGGCTCGGTGGCGGTCTTGTACGCGCCGGCGCGGACCACCTGGACCGAGACGCCGAGGCGCGCGAGCAGGTCGCGGTAGTAGAGCTGCGCGCTCGAGAACCCGTTCACGAGGAGCGGCGCGCCCGGCGGGGCGGCGACCGCGCTGGCGGCGCTCGCGAGCCAGTACTCCCGCGTCCCCCCGCCCGTGAGGTACGCGAGGACGGGCTTTCTGGCGCGCACCGCGGCGACGAGGGCGCGGAGCTCCTCGACGCGGCCGGAGCCGAACGGCGCCCGGTCGATCCGGAGGAGGAGCGCGCCGACCGCGGGGTCGTCGCGCGCCGCGACGAGCCGCTCCACGAGCCGGCCGTAGGGGTCGCGCTCTCCGATGGTGAAGAAGAGGAGCCGCTCGGGCGTGAGATCGCGCGGCAGGTCGAGGGCGGCGAGCCCGCGCCCGGCGCCGCCCGAGAGGTACCGCTCCTCCGAGAGCCGGACGCCGGCGATCCAGCCGGCGCGCGCGCCGAACCGCAGCGCGCCCGCGGTGACCCCGGCGTGCGGCGCGTTCCAGGTCACCGTGAGGAGTCCGCTGGGATCCCGGTCGCGCCCCGCCACGTCCCGGACCGGCACCTCCACGTGGAGCGCGGCCGCGAGGCCCGCCCCGAGCTCGACGCCGGCGCCGAACCGCGCCGACGTCGGACGGAAGGCGCGGCCGCCGCCATCGTCGGCGAGGAGGTCGGCCGAGAGCGTGAGCCGGTCCTCCCAGCCGCGCGCCGCGACGCCGAGGTCGAACCGCACCGGGAGGCGGGCGCCCCCCAGGCGGGCGTCGCTGCCCAGGGCCGCGGCCGCGAACGAGAGGGAGCGCGCTGGGCGCGAGGTGACGCCGAGCTCCCAGCTCCCGGCCTCCTCGAGCGCGTCGTCTCCCGAGCGGATCCACGTCCACCCGAGGCCGAGCGAGGCGGAGCGGCCGTCGGTGAGGGCGAGCGCGAGGCGGGTTCGCTGGTACTTCGCGCGCGGCGCCGCGCCGGGGCGGAGCCACTCGTGCCCGAACCCGACCGCGACCGGACCGAGACGATCGGCGAGGTACACGCCGTCGCCGAGGGTCCGCCGCCCGGGCACGCCCTCGTGGAAGTACTGCAGGGCGAACCCGCCGACGAAGCCGACGCCCGCGGGGTTCACGTCGAGCGCGATCGGCTCCTCCGCGGCCGCCGCGCCGAGCACGGGCAGCGTCAGGCCGGCGGGGAGCCCGCGCTCGCGGTCGTCGGCGGCGAGCTGGGCCTGCGCGGGGAAGGCGAGCGTGAGGGCGAGCAGTGCGAGGGGGAGGCGTGGGCGCATGGGGGACTCGGATCCGTGGAGCGAAGAGCCGGGTGCGGGACCGGGAGCGGTCCCGCACCCGGTCTCTCCAGGAGTCCGTCCGGCCAGCCCTCCACCTTCGAGGGTCACTCCCCCTCGGCGTCCTCCACGGACCGGAGGTGCTCCTCCCCGAGCGGCACCAGGTTTCCCGAGCGGTACTGCTGGAAGACCTCGAGGATCTGCTCCTTGTGCGGGCGCACCTTGCCGAGCGGGCACTTCTCCCACTCCTTCCGCGGCTCGTCGCAGTAGCCCATCCGCTTGTCGCCGCACTTGGGCTGGAGGTGCGTCCCCAGCTCCGGCGCCGCCCGCATGACCTCGCGCCGCATCAGCGCGACCATGTGGCGGATCTCCCACTGGGCGCGCCAGCACAGCCGGAGGTCGGCGATGTGCAGCAGCTCGGTGAAGTTCACCATCACCTGGAAGTTCGTGGGCGTCGCGTTGGGGAGGACGAACCGCGCGTCCTCGGCGGGGATGCCCTTCGCGAGCGCCTCCTCGTAGACCCGGGTGATCTCGCGCATGAGCCGGTCGTACGCGTCGCCGAGGCCCGCCTTGTCCCAGGTCTTCGGCATCACGTAGTCGAGGCGCTCCTCCTTGTAGCGGACGTAGCGCTGCGACTGCTGCTCGAACGAGATGCCGATGCGGTGGCGCACGAACTGGTGCGAGAGGGCGCGCGACACGCCGGAGATGCCGAACCAGAACACGACCTGCTCGAGCGGCGAGGCGTGGCCGGTCTTGAGCCGCTCGTTCACGAAGGTGCGGATGGTCTCGGGCGCGATCCGGCCGTCGCGGATCTCCTCCCAGACCTCGCCCGGCGTCTTGGGGGTGTAGCAGGTGCGGTAGGCGCCGTAGAGCTTCTGCAGCGGGTCCCGCGCGAAATCGATGAGGTGGACCTCGAGTGCCATGAGGCCGCGGACTATAGCGCCCGTACCCCACACGCGGCCACGGACAGCCGCCGGCCCCGTGTTAAGCCGTACCCATGAGCGACGGAAAGCCGGCGTCGGCGTCCCGGATCGAGACCACGCACATCGTCATGCCCTCGGACGCGAACGCGTTCGGGACGGCCTTCGGCGGCACGGTCATGGCCTGGATCGACCTCGCGGCCAGCATGGCGGCCATGCGCCACGCGCGGCTCCCGGTGGTGACGGCCTCGGTCGATCAGCTCAACTTCCTGGCCCCGATCCGGGTCGGGGACATGGCGATCCTCGTCGCGCGGGTGAACGCCACGTTCGGGAGATCGCTGGAGATCGAGGTCGAGGTGGTGTCGGAGGGGCCGGCGAGCGGGGTGCGGCGGCGGTGCTGCGACGCCTTCCTGACCTTCGTCGCCGTCGGCCCGGACGGGAAGCCCACCCGGGTCCCTCCGCTGCGCTGCGAGACCGGGGAGGAGCGGCTCCGCGCGGAGCAGGCGCTCGCCCGGCGGGAGGCGCGGCTCGCGTCCCGCCGGATCGGGACACCGCCGGACGCGGTTCGGCCTTGAGCCCGCGGCCCGCCGCGGCGATGATCGACCGCCCGGCCGGCCGGCCGGGGCCGCCCCGGGGATCGAAGCCCTTGCACCGACCGTTCATCGTCGTCGCCGCCGTCGCGCTCGCGGCCTGCCAGCCCCGGGTGCGGCGCCCGCCGGGCGACGAGGCCCCGTACCCTCCGATCGATCTCGCGGCCGTCGATCGGGCCGCGGAGCCGTGCGAGGACTTCTACCAGTACGCCTGCGGCCGCTGGATCGCCGAGACGGCCGTCCCGGCCGACCGGACCTCGTTCGTCCGGGCCGCGAGCGAGGTCGAGGAGCGGGACGCGCGCCTCCTGCGGCGCATCCTCGACGACGCGCGCGCGGGCAAGGTCGATCCCCAGGACCGGTACGGGCGCAAGGCGGGAGACTTCTACGCCGCGTGCATGGAGGAGGCGGACGTGGACGCGCGCGGCCGCGCCGAGCTGCAGGCGGAGTGGGCGCGGCTCGACGCGATCGGCGATCGCGGCGGCCTGGCCGACGAGCTCGCGCGGCTCGCCGCCATGGGCGTGGCCGTGCCCTACACCGTGCGTGCGTTGGTCGATCCCGAGGACCCGCGCCGGGCCGTCCTGGCGCTGGAGGCGGACGGCCTCGGGCTCCCCCGTCCCGCGCTCTACCTCGCCGACGGCCCGGACGGCGCCGCGCTGCGCGAGCGGTACGCGGGCCACGTGAAGAAGGAGCTCGCCCTGGCCGGCGTCCCTCCCGCCGAGATCGACGCCCTCGCGGCCGGCGCCGTGGCGCTCGAGCACGCGCTGGCGGCGGCCCGACGGCCGCGCGGGGAGGCGCCGGTCCGGGTCGAGCGCGCCGGGCTCCAGACGCTGGCGCCCGGGTTCCCTTGGGAGCGGCTCCTGCGGACGCTGGGCGGCGGCGGGCGAGCCCGGATCCTCGTCCCCGAGCCCGGCTTCGCGGCCGGGCTCGGGCGCGTCTTCCTCGAGGCGCCGCTCGATCGCTGGAAGGCGTACCTGCGCTGGCGGCTCGCGGAGACCCTCGCCGACGAGCGGGCGCTGCCCGCGCCGATGGTGGAGGAGCGGCTCCGGTTCCTGGGGCTCCTCGCGCCGAGCCCGGCGGAGCCGCGGGCGCGGTGGAAGCACTGCGTGGACGTCACCGGGCGCACCTTCGGCGTCGTGCTCGGGAGGTCCTTCGGGCGCCGGCACCTGGGGCCGGGCGGGCGCGAGCGCGCCGAGCGGATCGCCGCCGCGGTGAGCGGCGGGCTCGGCGCGGCGCTCGACGGGGCGCCCTGGGCGGATCGCGCGACGCGCGAGCGCGCGGCGCGGAAGCTGGAGCGGGTCGAGCGGCTCGTCGGCTATCCGGACGCCGCCGGGCAGGACCACGAGAAGCTCCGGGTGACCCGGACGAGCTGGCTGCGGAACGTGCTCTCTGCGCGCCGGTTCGCGGTGGCGCGCGAGGTGGCCCGCGCCGAGCGGCCGGTGGACCGGGCGGAGTGGCTCGTCAGCCCGCTCGCGCCCGCGCCGGGCTACGCCGCCGACCGGAACGCGCTGCACGTCCCCGCGGGGGCGCTCCAGCCGCCGGGCTGGATCCGCGACGCGCCCGATCCCGTCACCTATGGTTCACTCGGAGTCGATGTCGGCCGCGCGCTCGTGGGCGCGATCGACGGCGAGGGGCGCCGGCACGGGCCGGAGGGAGAGGTCGCCGCCTGGTGGAGCGCGGAGGCCGCCCGGCGCTACGACGAGGGCGCGGCGTGCGTGGACGAGCAGTACGCGGCCTTCCGGGCCGAGACCGGGGGCCCGCCCCCGGACGGCGACGTCCGGGCGTCGAACCTCGCCGATCTCGCGGCCGTGCGCGCCGCCTACGAGGCGATGGAGGCCGCCCGCGTGGCCGGCCAGGAGACCTCGAAGCACCTCGGGTTCGGACCCGACCAGCAGTTCTTCCTCGCGTACGCCCAGTCGCTCTGCACCGTCTCGGTGGTCGAGGCCGGCGCCGGCGAGGTCCCGGCGCGGTTCCGCGTGAACGGGCCGCTCTCGAACCTCCCGGAGTTCGCGAAGGCGTTCCGCTGCGAGGCCGGGAGCCGCATGGCACGGCCTGCGGCGACACGGTGCGGGGTGTGGTGAAGCGGTTGTCGGTTGTCAGTGGTCAGTTGTCAGTTGTCAGTGGTCAGTTGTCAGTTGTCAGTTGTCAGTTGTCAGTTCGCGAACTGTGAACTGTGAACTGTGAACCGCCTCACACGCCGTGCTTGAGCCGCAGGTACAGCCCCCGCCCGTCGTAGAACGTGAGCCGCACCGACCCGGCCTCGATCTGCGCGCCGGGCTCCAGGATCACCGGCGCGCCGTTCACGCGCGTCCCGTCCACCTGGGTGCCGTTCGAGGAGTGGAGGTCCTCGACCGTCCAGCCCTCGGCCCGCTTGCGCAGCAGCAGGTGCGTCCGCGAGAGGGTGCCGTCGTCCACGACGAGGTCGTTGTCCGGTCCGCGCCCGAGCCGCACGCCGTCGAACAGCTCCCGCCCCGGGCGCGGCGCGACGAGCAGCGCCAGGGCGTCGCCGGAGGACTCGCGCGCGCGGCGCTCGGACGCGGCGCGCGTGGCGCGGTCCGGGGACGGCGGGCGCCATGGGCCCGCCTCCCACACGAGCCAGGGACCGGGGTGCGAGCGCTCGAACGTCGCCAGGTCGGCGGTCAGCCGCTCCTGACGGGCGAGCCAGGAGATCAAGTACGCCTTCACGGGAGCCCCTCGCGTCGGTCGCGAGGCGAGCGGTCCTCGGGCGCGGGCTCGTTCACGGGAGGAGCACACCAGACCGCGGACCCGGGTGCACGTCGCATGACGGCGTGTAGCGCGGTCGAGGGAGAGGTCGGAGGCGCAGCGATCGCCCCGCGGAGGCTGCCCTCACCCCGCGACGCCGGCCGCCAGCACGCCGGGCAGCGCCCGCCACCCGCGCGCCTCGAGGTCCAGCATGGCGCGCCCCACCTGGTTCGTCGTCCGGTGCGTGGGGAAGTAGACGGGCTTCGGGAAGGTGCGGGCCGGATGCCGGATGACCGTCTTCTCGACCCGCTCGAGCATGAGCGTGTTGTGGACGAGGCCGCGGCCGCTCTGGATGTCCGTGAGCGGGTTGCCCGGGTACGCGCCCCAGGGCGTCGTCCCGAAGCCGAACGGGTAGGCGGCCCACACGTTCACGCACACGCTCCCGTATCGCAGCGCGCCGATCGCCTCCTCCACCGCCCGCCCGAGCGTCGGGTCCGCGAGGGTCCGGGGGTGGACGACGAGGTGCGCGACGAGATCGCCCACGACCCGCTCGTTCACGAACCGGACGGCCTCGGCGAGGAACTCCTGGGGATCCTCCGAGCCGACCGACGTCTCGGAGAGGAGCGCGCAGAAGGGCTCCGTCTGGAACGCGGGGTCCGCGGTCGCGGCGTCGAGGCCGGCCACGATGGTCCAGGGCAGCGCGTCGTCCGCCTCGAGCTTCCCCACGCGGCGGACGTCGCCGCGCCCCTCCGTGAGCGCGCGGTAGCGGTCGTGCGCGCCGGGGTACCAGGCCCGGCGCGTGGGCGCGAGCGCGAGGTAGTGCTCCACCGCCGCGAGGAACGCGTCGCGCTGCGCCCAGCCGCGCGGGGTGATGAGCAGCTTCGCGGCGACGCAGTTGAACGACGCGTTGTGCGTGACGCCGCCCGCGACGCTCTCCGCCTGGAACCGCATCCGCCCGTCGTCCCAGGGGCCGGGCACGACGAGCACCGGCGTGACGCCGCCGAGCTCGCTCGTGATCGGCTTCGTGAGGAGCGGCTGGGCCCGCGCCATCCGCGCGGCGCGCTCGGGGCCGGGGGGGCCCCAGACGAGGGCGTCGTGCGTGGCGATGGAGCCGGTGACGTGGACCTCGTCCACGGCGGGGTGCTGGGCGAGGTAGGCGCCCTCGGCGGCGCCCCCCTGGACGATCGCGAGCACGCCCTGGGCGATCGCGTCGGCGAAGGCCTCCTCGAGCACGGGCCCGAGGTACGCGTTCACCGGGTTCACCTTGAGGACGCAGACCTTGCCCTCGTTGAAGAGCTTGTAGGCGACGTCGGTCGCCGGGATGGAGTCGAGGTTCCCGGCGCCGAGCACGAGGCAGACCTTCCCTGCGTGATCGGGCTGCTTGTGGAAGCGCGCCCGGCTCCGGTGCAGCTCGGCCTCGTCCACGCCCGCCTCGAGGTGCACCTCGCCCGTCACGCCCATGAAGAGGAGGCGATCCTTCGGGCCGGCCGGGAAGACGCGGACCGCGATCCGCCCGTCCGCCGTCTCGGAGAGCGGGCCCACCGGCGTGTTGCCGTTCCGGTGCAGGAGCCGCATCGACCGCTCGAGCTGCCGCAGGAACCGGACCGCGACGTACGGGCCGCTCAGCCACTGCTCGCCCTCCACCGGGCTGCCGCGCGGGATGCCCTTCACCTCGCAGGCCGCGGCGACGTGGCGGGCGGCGGTGCGGTGGATCCCGTGCAGCATCGAGCGGGCGAGGGTGATCCGCTCCGGCAGCGTCGCGCGCGCCCAGCGCGGCGCGTGCTCGCGCAGCCGGGCGAGGGCCTCGTCCATGCGGCGGGGATCCGTCGGGGCAGGGGCGGCGGCGGGCATGGGGCTAGCGTAGCGAGGGCAAGCCACGCGCCCGCGTCACAGCCGGGGCCTACGCGGTGCGCAACGTCAGGAGCGTGAGCTCGGGTGGCGCGTTGATCCGCACCCGCACGCCGGAATTCCCGATCCCGCGGCTCACGTACAGCTGGACGTCGCCGACCGTGTACCGGCCGCGGACGTACGGCTCCTTGACCACGCGCCGGAACACCGCGCGGGTCAGGATCGGCACGCTGATCTGTCCGCCGTGCGTGTGGCCAGACAGGCAGGCGAGGGGGCGCCCGAGGTGGCGGAGCCGCTCCGCGGTGCGTGGGCCATGGGCCAGCACCAGGGGCGCCGGGCCGGCGGGGAGGCCCGCGGTGGCGCGGGCGACGTCCTCCTCGCCGGTCCAGGCATCGCCCACGCCGACGATCGGGAGCGGCGCGCCGCGGACCGTGGGGGCCGTCCAGGCGTTCTCGAGCACCTCGTACCCGAGCCCGCGCAGCGCGGCGCTGCACCCGCGGCGATCGGTCCAGACGTCGTGGTTGCCGAGGACCGCGAACGTCGGCGGGGCCAGGCCGGCCAGGAGCGCGCGCATGAGCCCCACCTCGCGCCGGTCGTTGCACACGTAGTCGCCGGTGAGGACGACGAGGTCGGGCGCGAGGGCGTTCGCGCCGGTGATCGCGGCGCGGATGAGCGCGGGGTCGGTGCGCTCGCCCGCGTGCAGATCCGTGAGGTGCGCGACGCGCACGCCATCGTGCGCCGGGTCGAGGCCGGGCACCCGCAGCACGACCTCCTCGACCCGCGGCCGCGCCGCGCCCGCGCGCGAGCGCGCGGGGAGCGCGAGCCCGACGCCGAGCGCGATCCCTCCCGCCAGGAGCCTTCGCCTGCCGATGCGCGCCGCCATGGTCCGTCGTCCTCCCGGGAGAGGAGAACGACGCCGGGGCGCGGCACATTCCCTGCGCGACCGGCGCGCCGGGACCCGGAGCCCGCCGGGCGGGCCCCGGCCAGCGGCCGGGGACGGTTCACCGGCCGTTGACGCCGAGGCGCGGCTACCGGCCGCCGCCGAGCAGCGCCGCCGGCGGGACGCCGAGGGCCTTCGCCATCTTCTCGATCGTCTCGAGCGGTGGGGACCGCTGCCCGCGCTCGAGCATCGAGACGTAGGAGACGGAGATCCCGACCTTGTCGGCGAGCGCCTTCTGCGAGAGCTTCTTCTTCGAGCGGAGGCGACGGACGTTGCCCGCGAAGCGCGTCAGGAGATCCATGTTGCGACCATTAGCAAAGGGGGGTACCCGCGGCAGCATCCTTTTCGGGTCCTGCGCTCCGTCAACCTAGACGCTCAGTGACACCGCGCGCAAACGACTCCGCGGGAGTTGACGAGCAGTGACGCAGGGCGCCGGGTGGGCCGCCGGTCGCTTCACGGTCCGCCATAGACCGTCACGCCGCCGGCGCCATACCGGCTCGAACGCTCGTGCGCCAGGTAGACGATCCGCGGAGTGGACCAGCGGTCGATCTGGATCGACCGCACCGGATTCTGCGTGAAGCCAGGCGCGGTTGCCGGGACGAAGTACCGGGGATCCCAGTCGTTCCCCCGCACCCGGCCGAAGCCACCATACGTGAAGCCCACCCACGCGGACCCGTCGGTCGGGTCGCAGGCGATGGCGCTCGCCGCGTTCCCGTGGTTGGGCGGGAGGGGGATGGCCCTCCACGCCCCGGTCCTCGGGTCGTACCGGCCGATCCCGTGGTTCCCGGACGCGACCCACAGCGTGCCGTCCTCGCAGAACGACAGGCCGGACACGTTGTCGCGCAGGCTGGCGTCGTCGGGGTTCCCCTCCGGCTGCCAGAACGTGAGCAACTCGGACATGGCGCCCCACCAGCCGTTCCAGCTCGGGCGCGGGTACTCCGCGTACCCCGGCAGCGACGTGGTGAAGAACTGGTTCGCGAACCACGGCACGTTGGTCACAGGGTCGAGCGCGAGCCCGGTGGCCTCGCCGGTCAGGAGGCGGCCGTCGGTCCACGTCTTCGCAGGGTGCTCGTGCTCCCATACTCCCCTGGTGTCGGCCCACGCCGGATCACCCTTGGTGGAGTCGATCCAGCCCCGCTCCGCGGGGTGGGCGGCGAGGATCCCCAGGCACCCGTGGGTGGCGCCGAAGTACACGTCGCCGTACGAGAGGGGCCGCGCGGCGTCGTGGTTCACGACGATCCGCTTCACCTGCCGCATCTTCTTGCGGCCGCTCATCCAGGTGGAGTCGATCCAGGTGGTCCGGCAGACGGTGTTGTTCGTGCCCGGCACCCAGTCCTCGCAGATGACGCCGGGCGGCGAGGCCAGGAACACGTGGCGGGTCCGGGTGAGGCTCGCGCCGTCGAAGGCGAGGACGTCGGCGCCGCCGGAGTCGAGCGCCCACGGGGCGTCGTAGTCGTAGTCCGTGCCGACGCCCTTGAACCCGATCACGGCGACGCCCGGCGCGCCGCCCGCCACCGAGATGATGGGGCAGGTGGCCGGCGGGTCCGGGGGCGTCGGGTTCGCGATGTGCGACGGGTCGTGGCAGTTCTTCGTGAGCCCGGCCTCGTCGGGCGAGAACCGCCGGAAGGACTCCTCGCCGCGCGCCCGGACGTACACCGCGTCGCCCGCGGCGACGTACGCGTTGCCGCCCTCGTCGGCCGACACGTCGTACACCGTGGGCGAGAGGCCCTGGTCCGACCCGTAGAACGCGAAGTCCCCGACGAACACCGGGCGCGCAACGGCCGGTGGAGGCGGAGGGTTCCCGGTGCCTGGCGTGCCGCCGCCGCCCCCTCCTCCGCCGCCGCCCGGGCCCCCGCCGCCCCCGCACGCCGCCGCGCCAGCCAGGGCGAGGCCCAGCACCGACACTCCCAGAAAGGTCCGCATGTCCGCTCCCCCGGCAACAAGGTGGGCCGGCGGGTGCGGAGCGCGGAAGGGGCCGGGCGGGTCTCCTGGGAGCCCCTCCTCCGGGAAGAACGGGGAGTACGAGGCTGCCCAGACCCGAGCGCGACGCCGCCGGTCGTCGCATCGCGGGCGGGCGCGGCGCGGGAGCCGGAGTCGGGCTCGGGCTCGGGCTCGTTCACGGTACAATGCAGGCGTGCTCCAGGGAGACCTCTCCACCTTTCCGCTCCCCGACCTGCTCCAGTGGATCGATCAGGGTCGCCGGGCCGGGGTGCTGGAGATCGACCCGGGTGAGGGCGCGCCCTTCTGGATGCAGGTGCGCGACCGGCGCATCGTCGCGGCCTCCCGGCCGACCGCCCTCCAGGCGAGCCTGGGGCGGCTCGCCGGCTGGATCCCCGAGGTGCCGGAGGAGCAGCTCTGGTCCGAGTCCGCCGCCGATCGGATCGTCGATCTCTTCCTCGGACCGCCGAGCGGCAGGTTCACCCTGGTGGACGACGCCTCCGGCTTCGAGGATGGCATCCCGCTCGACCTGGGCGTCGGGCAGATGACGCTCGAAGGGCTGCGCCGGCTCGACGAGTGGCCCGAGCTCGACCTGCGCTATCCGTCGGAGGCGGCGCTCCTCGTGGCCGACGCCGCCGGCCGCCCGCGCACGCCGGCGCAGCGGGCGCTGCTCGAGGCGGCGCGGCGCCGGCTCTCCATCGCCGAGGCGCGGCTCGCGCTGCACCTCTCGCGGCCGGCGGCGCTCCGGCGGATCGAGGTGCTCCGGGAGCTCGGCCTCGTGCACGTCGAGGGCGTGGCGGCGCGGACGGATCCGGTCTCGGCGCTCGTCGATCAGGCGCAGCAGCTCGTCGCGGAGCGGCAGTTCGACGAGGCGGCCATCGTGTTCAAGAGCCTCCTCTCCGCCGATCCGTCGGACCGCCGCGTGCGGACCCTGCTGCGCGAGGCGGAGCGGGAGCAGGTGGCGACGCTCTACGAGGAGCTGTCGCCGGTCGCCGTCCCGGTCCTCCTCGCGGGCCCGCGGTCGCTCGAGATGCCCGCCGGCCGGCGGCTCACGTTCGCGGACCGTGAGGTCGCCGCGCGCGTGAACGGGACCTGGGACGTGGCGAGCATCACCCTGTCGTCGCCGCTCCGGGAGGTGGAGACGCTCAAGTCCATCCGGAAGCTGGTGCGGCTGGGGCTGATCGATCTCCAGGCCCGGCGGTGAGGGGGGCGGTCTCGAACCGCTTCACAGCTCCTCCGCCCGCAGCATCGCCGACACGAGGACGTGCAGCCCGAACAGCGCCTCGCGCTCCGTGACCTGCCCCTCGGGCAGCGCCGCGAGCTTCGCGAGCCGGAGCACGTCGCGGCCGTCGAGGCCGAGGAGGAGGGCGCGGGCGCCCGGCGCGGGGTCGGCGAAGGTGAGGCCCGCGAGCAGCTCCCCGAGCCCCTCGGAGGCGCGGCGCGCGGCGCGCCCGAAGGAGCGCTCCCGGATGAGGAGCTCGACCTCGGCGACGCGCCCGCCGTGCTCGCCGAACAGGCGCGCCAGCGAGAGGCCGCCGGGGATCGGCCGGACCGGGGAGGGCGGCGCGCTCGCGGCCGCGGCGGCCGCGGCCGCCGCGAGCGGCATCGGGGTCGGG
>JAEYZK010000195.1 GCA_023428085.1 Pseudomonadota bacterium | reverse complement strand
CGCCGGGCCCGGCCCGCGCCCGCGCCCGCCCGCGGCGCGCAGCGCGTCCGCGATCTCCTGGAAGAGCCGCTCGCCGGCGCGGCGCAGCTCGCCCGTGGACTCCTTCATCAGCGAGGCGAGGTCCGGCCGATCGCCGACCGCGCGGAGCGCGTCGCGCACGAGCTCCTCGACGCGGTACGAGGAGACCTGCAGCCCGAAGTACTCGGTCGCGACGTCCTCGAGGGCGTGGGCCTCGTCGAAGACGACGACGTCGTGGTCGGGCAGGATCTCGACGCCGGCCCGGGACGTCCGCATCGCGAGGTCGGCGAAGAAGAGGTGGTGGTTCACGAGGAGCACGTCCGCCGCCGCGGCCGCGGCGCGGGCGCGCGTGACGAAGCACTCCTCGTACGCCTTGCACTCGCGGCCGAGGCAGTTCTCGCTCGTCGCCGAGAGGTCGCGCCAGGTCTGGAACTGGTCGGGGAGATCGAGCTCGCTGCGGTCGCCGGTCCGCGTCTGCGCCGCCCAGTCCTTGATGCGCGGCCACAGCGCGGCCTCCTCGCGGACGGCGAAGGTCGGGGCCCGCTCGAACGCGGCGCCGCGCTCGAGGCAGTAGTAGTTCGAGCGGCCCTTGAGGTACGCCGCCTCGAAGTCGAGGCCGCAGATCTCCCGGAGCATCGGGATGTCCTTCTCCCAGATCTGCTCCTGGAGGGTCTTCGTCGCCGTCGAGACGATCACCCGCCGCCCGGAGAGGATCGCCGGGACGAGGTAGGCGAGCGTCTTGCCGGTGCCGGTCCCGGCCTCGGCGACGAGGTAGCTCCGCCGATCGATGGCGCGCTCCACCGCCTCGGCCATGGCGAGCTGGTCGGCCCGGTACTCGAAGCCAGGCAGGGCCGCGGCGAGGCGTCCGCCCGGGCCGAGCACGCCGGCGACGCTGGGGCGCTCCGCGGTGGCGCTCAGGACCGGGCTCCCAGGAACGCGGCGAGCTCGACGAGGGCCCACGCGGTCGCGCCGCCGGCGGCGAGGGCGAGGCCGATCCGCACCGCGCGCGTGCCCTTCGCGAGCGCGGGCGGATCCCGCGGGGCGGCGGCGAGCGCGTACGCGGTGGCCTTCTTCACGACCTCCCCGCGCATGAGGAGCGCCATGGCGTCGCCCGGCCGCTCGTCGAGCACGGCCTTGTACCGGGCGCCCGCGACCGGGAGCTCCTCGAGCGACGTGAACCGCGCGAGGTACCGCCGGTGCGCCGCCTCGTCCGACCAGGCCGCGCGCACCTCGGCCCACGCCGCCTCCTCGGAGGGCGGGGCGGCGGGCGGCGGTGGCGCGGGATCGGGGTGAAGCTCCGTGGACATCGGGGCGGCAGTCTACCCGAACGCGGACCGCGGGGCAGCGCGGCGGGTCAGGGCAGGATCCCCTCGCGGATGGGGATCGGCGTGAAGGTGATGGCGAAGAGCACCAGCGCGGCGATCGCGAGGGCGCGGCGGCCCGGCGTGAGCGGCTCCTCGAAGAGCGCCGGCGGGTGGCCGTAGCCCACCAGGAACCGGGTGACGAGCCACCAGAACATCCACGTGACCGAGACCAGGAGCCCCAGGCCCAGCAGCCCCCACGACACCACGCGCGAGAGCCGCCGCGCGCGCTCCCGCCCGAGGAGCGCGTAGACGACGTGACCGCCGTCGAGCTGGCCCATCGGGAAGAGGTTGAGCGCGGTGACGAGGATCCCGAACCAGGCGGCGTGGGCGACCGGGTGGACGACGAGGTCGGCGCCGGCCGGCAGGTCGGGGTGCGTGAGCGCGCGCGCGGCGAGGCTGACGAGGCTCTCGCCGAAGACGAGGACCCGGTCTCCCCCGGCCGGCGTCCCCTCGAGCACGCCGATCGACGTGAGCAGCCAGCGCAGCGGCGACTCGGCGACGGCCACCGGCGCGGGCACCACGGTCGAGTGGGCGTACCCCCAGAGGAGGAGCGGGACGGCGACGAGGAACCCGGCGATCGGCCCGGCCGCGCCGATGTCGAGGACCGCGCGGAGCGACGGCATCCGGGAGCGGATCCGGATCACGGCGCCGAACGTCCCGACGCCGATCAGGGGCGCGGGGATGAAGAACGGCAGGGTCGCGTCCACCCGGTAGCGGCGGGCGAGGACGTAGTGGCCCATCTCGTGGGCGAAGAGGATGCCGAGGAGCGTGGCCGCGAACGGGAGGCCGGCGCGCGCGATCGTGAGCAGCGCCTCCCCGGGCGCGAGGCCGGTGACGTGCGGGCCGACCATGCTCCAGCCGCTCACGAGGGTCGTCCCGACGGTCGCCAGGAACAGCAGCACGTTGACGGTGGGAAAGCGGGGGTGCGCGCGCGCCGGCGCGCGCCCGAGGACGTCTTCCATGGTGGTAGGGTAACGGGTCAGGCGCCGGAAGGCATGGCGCGGAGGTTCCCGTGGAGAAGGGCGCGAAGCTCGGCGAGGGGCGCACGGCCGAGGTGTTCGAGTGGGGCGAGGGCAAGGTCCTGAAGCTCTACCGGGCCTGGTGCCCCCGCGAGTGGGCGCGCCACGAGGCGGAGGTGACGCGCGCCGTGGCCGCCGCCGGGCTGCCCGTGCCTGCGGTGGGCTACGTCGTGGACGTGGACGGGCGGCCCGGGATCGTCTGCGAGCGGGTGGACGGACGCTCCCTGCGGGACCAGCTCACGGCGGCCCCCTGGCACGCGGGCTGGGGTGGCCGGGTCCTCGCGCGGCTCCACAAGGACATGCACGCCTGCACCGCCCCGACGCGCCTGCCGGGCGTGCGGGAGAAGATCGCCAACGCCGTCGCCCAGGTGCGCGACGGGCTCGGGGCCGACGGCGCCCGGGTCCTCGCCGGGCTCCTCGACCTCCCCGACGGCACCGCGGTCTGCCACTACGACTTCCACCCGGACAACGTGATCGGCGAGGGCGAGCACCCGCGGGTCATCGACTGGAGCAACGCCTGCTCCGGCCCGCCCGCGGCCGACGTCGCGCGCACGCTCCTCCTCCTCCGCTCGCCGTACCTGCCCGACGACTTCCCCGCCGCGCTGCGCCCGGTGGTCGGCGGCCTCAAGCACTGGGTCGCCGCCGCATACGCGTCCGAGTACCGGCGCCTCACGGGGCTCCGCCAGACGGAGATCGACGCCTGGCTCCCGACGCTCGCCGCCGCGCGGCTCGCGGAGGAGGTCCCGGGGGAGCGGGAGTGGCTGATGTCAGTGGTCAGTGGTCGGTAGTCAGTTGTCAATCGTCCGTCGTCAGGCCCGACAACCGACAACCGACAACCGACAACTGACAACCGACAACTGATCACTGACAACTGATCTCATCCCGCCGGCGGCTCCCGCGGCTCCGGCGCCGGGGTGAGCGCCCCGCCGCCGAGCTCCTCCGGCGAGAGCTCGCGCACGCCGGCGTTCGGGTCGATGAAGAGGAAGAACAGCTCCTTCTCCGGCGTGCGGTCCGCGCCCATCGTGATGTCGCCCGTCGCCCCGGCGAAGCCCCGCACGCCGGCGAGCGCCGCCCGGAGCTCCTCGCGCGTCTGCGCCTTCCGCGGCCCCATCCGCTCGCGGATCATCTTCGCCGCGTCGTGCGCGCTCGCCTCGAGGATCGTCGGGGTCTGGCCCGGGTACTTCTTCCCGAAGGCGTCCACGAACGCCTTCGTGGCCGGGCGGCGGGAGGCGGCGAAGAAGCCGTCCACGAACACCGCGCAGCGGGTGTGCCGGCCGGGCGCGCCCGGCGAGGTGTCGAACAGGGTCGGATCGCCGCCCCAGCCGTTGCCGCCGAGGAGCTGCACCGGCGCGAGGTTCGGCTGCCCGGTCGCCTTGCCGATCCGCCGGACCTCGTCCGGGAGGCAGGTCTGGGTGACGACGTCCTCGACCGCCAGCGCGGGCGTGATGAGCTTCAGGTTCTTCGGGAAGTCGGGGATGAAGACGGCGTCGAAGTCGGTGACCGGCGGGAGGCGATCGCGGATCTTCTCGAGCGCCTTGCGCCGCCGGAAGGGGTCCTTCACCTTGAGCCCGACCTCGCGCGCCTGCTCGAGGTATTCGGTCCGCTCGTCGAGGTAGAGCTTCCCGACCATGTTCTTCACGATCGAGGTGAAGGTGGTCCGGTCCGCCGCGTAGCTCTCGGCGCCGCGGATCTCGCCGCCCTGCGCCTCGACCTCGTCCCAGAAGGCGTTCGCGAGCTCGGTGCCGTAGCTCACCGACGGGTAGAGGATCGCGAACCGCTTCATCCCGCGCCTGCCCATGGCGTAGGAGACGAGCGCCCGCGCCTGGGCCCGGGCGGTGAGCATGTTCTGGAAGACGTGGGGCCCGGCGGCGGTGAGCCCCTCCTGCTTCGAGAGGGCGACGAAGGAGATGCCGAGCTCCTCGGCGGCGGCGGCGGCGCGCTCGGCCTCGGCGTTGGTGACGCCGCCGATCACCGCGATCGCGCCCTCCTCGAGCACGAGCGACTCCATCGCCTGGGCGGCGCCGTCCGGCTCGCCCTTCGTGTCGCGGATCGCGAGCCGGATCCCGGAGCCCTCGCCGAGCGCGAGCCCGACGCCCTGCAGGATGGCCTCGCCCCAGCGCTTGTACGGGCCGGAGAGCGGGACGGCCACCCCGAGCACGTTCGGCTTCACGAAGGTGAGCCGCGCGACGCGATCGACGATCGCCCGCGCGTCCTGCGCATAGGGCCCCTCCGGCCAGCGGAGGAAGACCTCGCGCGCGAGCTCCTGCGCCCGCGCGTACTCGCGGAGGTGCAGGTGGATGCGCGCCGCCTTCATGGTGAGCGCCTCCTGCACCGGCGCGTCCTTCGGCAACGTGCCCCGGAGGCGCGCGACGTCGGCGAAGGTGAGCTGATCGACGAGCTCCGCCGCGCGCGCCACCGCGGCCTTCTTCGCGTCGCCGGTGGAGAGGGCCGCGACCTCGGCCTGCCACCGGACCGCCTCGAAGATCGCGCCGGCCGCCTCCGCGGCGGCGGACGCGCGCCGGGCCGCCTCGGGGCGGGCCTCGGCGGGCATCTGCGCGTAGAGCGAGTCGAGCGTGGCGAGGCCGTCCTTCACGCGATCGCTCTCGAGCTGCGCGAGGGCGAGCAGGTACTTGGCGTCGAGCGACCGCGGGTAGAGCGGGTGCTCGGCGAGGAGGGTGGAGAGGACCTGGGCGGCGCGGTCGGACCGGCCCGCCGCCCGGAGCTTCTCCCCGGCCTCGTGGAGCGCCTGGGCCGCGGGCGCGGTGCCCCGGTACTTCCCGGCGAAGGCCGCGAGCTGCTCCGCCGCCTGCTCGGGCGGGAGCGCCGCGAGGTCGCGGCGCAGCGTGGCGAGCTCCGCCTGGCCCTGCGCGTCGGCCTGCTCGGGCGAGAGCTCCTGCCCGTTCACGATGATGGCCCGGTTCGGGCAGGCGGCGAGGGCAGCGGCGAAGACGAGGACGGAGAGCTTGCGGACGGCGCTGGGCATGGGCGTTCCCGATCTACAGCGGAAACGCGGGCGGCGAAAGGCGATTCCCGGCGCGCCCCGCCCCGGCCTCCGCCCGGGCGCGCGCGGGGAGCGGGCGCGACGCTCACTTCTGGAGCAGGTCCCCGACCTTCTGCCAGAACGTCCGCGCCTGGGGGCTCGTGTCCTCGCCGGAGAGCGCCGCGAACTGCTCGAGCAGCTCCTTCTGCTCGCGGGTCAGGTGCGTGGGCGTCTCCACGAGGACGCGCACGTGCTGGTCGCCGCGGCCGCCGCCCTGCAGGGACGGGACGCCCTTCCCCTTGAGCTGGAACATCTTGCCCGCCTGCGTGCCGGGCGGGATGCGGAGCTTCGCGGCGCCGTCCAGCGTGGGCACGTCGATGGTCGCGCCGAGCGCGGCCTGGGTCATCGAGAGGGGCAGCTCGCAGAGGATCTCGGTCCCCTCGCGCGTGAAGATCGGGTGGTCCTGGACCTGGACCACGACGTACAGATCCCCCGGCTGACCGCCCGCGACGGGGGCCGCCTCGCCCTCGCCCGTGAGCCGCACGCGCGTCCCGGTGTCCACGCCGGGCGGGATCTTCACCTCGACGTTCGCCTGCTCGCGGATCGCGCCCTGGCCCTGGCACGTCGTGCACCGATCGACGATCACGCGCCCCGATCCGCCGCAGTGGTTGCACGTCCGCGCGATGGAGAAGAAGCCCTGCGTGAGCCGGATCTCGCCCGTCCCCCCGCAGGTCGGACAGGCGCGCGGGCCGGTGCCCGGCTTCGCGCCGCTCCCGTGGCAGGTGGCGCAGGCCTTGTGGCGCGGGATCGTGACGCGGACGGTGGTCCCGAACGCCGCCTCCTCGAACCCGATCTCGACGTGCACCCGGAGGTCGCCGCCGCGCGTCCGCGGGCGGCTCCGCGCGCGGCCGCCGCCGAACATCTCGCCGAAGATGTCCCCGAAGATGTCGTTGATGTTGCCGGCGCCGCCGAAGGGGAACCCCTCCGCTCCCCCGCCGAACCCGCCGCCGTTCATGTGCCCGAACCGGTCGTACCGGGCGCGCTTCTCGGGGTCGGAGAGGACCTGGTAGGCCTCGGAGGCCTCCTTGAACTTCTCCTCGGCGTCCTTCGAGCCCTGGTTCTTGTCCGGGTGGTACTGGTGGGCGAGCTTGCGATAGGCCGTCTTCAGGGCCTGCTCGTCTGCGTCGCGGGAGACCCCGAGCACCTCGTAGTAATCGCGCTTTTCCACCGGCTATCCGAGGGCTTGGGTGAGAGGGGCCCGTTGCGACGGGCAACATAACGCAGCGGGAGCCCCTGGCAAATCACCCGCCCTGCTGCGCGTAGATCGCGTCCGCGATCCGGTAGGCCGACCCCTCCAGCCGGGTGAGCGCGTCCTTGATCGCCGGGACGTCGCTCCCGGAGAGGATCGCCTTCAGCGCGTCGAGGTCGGCGCGGATCTCGGCGAGGTCCTCCGGCTTCAGCGCCGAGGCGTACTCCTCGAGGCTCTTCTCGGTCGTGTAGATGAGCCCCTCGGCGTTGTTCTTGAGATCGGCGAGCTCCTTCTTCTCCTTGTCGTCGGACTTGTGGGCCTCGGCGTCCTTCACCATCCGCTGGATCTCCTCCTCGGAGAGGCCGGAGGAGGCGGTGATCCGGATCTGCTGCACCTTGCCGGTGCCGAGGTCCTTGGCCGAGACGTGGACGATGCCGTTCGCGTCGATGTCGAAGGTGACCTCGATCTGCGGCACGCCGCGCGGCGCGGGCGGGATGCCGACGAGCTCGAACCGGCCGAGCGTCTTGTTGTCGGCGGCCATCTCGCGCTCGCCCTGGAGGACGTGGACGGAGACGAGCGGCTGGTTGTCCACGGCGGTGGAGAAGACCTGCGACTTCTTGCAGGGGACGGTGGTGTTCTTCTCGAGGATCTTCGTGAACACGCCGCCCGCGGTCTCGACGCCGAGCGAGAGCGGGGTCACGTCGAGGAGGAGGACGTTCTTCACCTCGCCCTTGAGCACGCCGCCCTGGATGGCGGCGCCGACGGCCACGACCTCGTCCGGGTTCACGCCCTTGTGCGGCTCCCTGCCGAAGAACCGCTTCACGACCTCCTGCACCTTCGGCATGCGGGTCATGCCGCCGACCAGGATGACGGTGTCGAGCTGGGCGGCGGTGACCCCCGCGTCCTTGAGCGCGATCTTGCAGGGGGTGATGGTCTTCTCGACGAGGTCGCCGCAGAGCTCCTCGAGCGTCGCGCGGTCGATGGACTCGGCGAGGTGCTTCGGGCCGCTGGCGTCGGCGGTGATGAACGGGAGGTTCACCTCCGTCTCGCCGGCGGAGGAGAGCTCGTGCTTGGCGCGCTCGGCGGCCTCCTTGAGCCGCTGGAGCGCCATCCGGTCGCGCTTCAGGTCGATCCCGTTCTGCTCGAGGAACCGCTTCGCGAGCCAGTCGATGAGCCGCTGGTCGAAGTCCTCGCCGCCGAGGAACGTGTCGCCGTTCGTCGCCTTCACCTCGAACACGCCCTGGTTCAGCTCCAGGATCGTGATGTCGAAGGTGCCGCCGCCGAGGTCGTAGACGGCCACCTTCTCCGAGGCGCCCGCCTTCTGCTTGTCGATGCCGTACGCGAGCGCGGCGGCGGTCGGCTCGTTGATGATGCGCAGCACGTTGAGGCCGGCGATGCGGCCGGCGTCCTTGGTGGCCTGGCGCTGGGCGTCGTTGAAGTACGCCGGGCAGGTGACGATCGCCTCGGTGACGGGCTCGCCGAGGTAGTCCTCGGCCGTCTGCTTCATCTTCCCGAGGATCATCGCGGAGAGCTCGGCCGGCGAGTACCGCTTCCCGCCCGTCTCCACCCACGCGTCGCCGTTGTCGGCCGGGACGATCCGGTAGGGCACGAGGCCCATGGACCGCTTCACCTCGGGGTCCTCGAACTTCCGCCCGATGAGCCGCTTCACCACGTAGATCGTGGACTCGGGGTTGGTGATCGCCTGGCGCTTCGCGATCTGGCCGACGAGCCGCTCGCCGCCCTCGGTGAACGCCACCATCGAGGGCGTCGTGCGCGAGCCCTCGCTGTTCGGGATGACGACGGCCTCGCCGCCCTCCATCACCGAGACGCAGCTGTTCGTCGTCCCGAGGTCGATTCCGATGACCTTGCTCATGGCGTCCCCCCGTCGTCCCCGCCCGCGCCGCCCGCCTCCGGCGGCTTCGCCACGCCGACCATGGCCGGCCGCGCGAGGCGCTCGTTCAGCAGGAAGCCCCGGGCGTGCTCGAGGACCACGGTGCCCGGCGCCGCGTCGGCGGTCGCGACCTGCAGGAGCGCCTCGTGCCGCGCCGGATCGAAGGGCTGGCCGAGGGCGCTGAAGGCCGTCACCCCGTGCTTCGCGAGCGCCGCCTCGAGGCTCGCGCGCACCATCTTCACGCCCTTGACGAGCGGATCGTCGTCGCTCCGGGCGGCGCCCCCCTCCCCGCCGGTCGCGGCGGCGAGCGCGCGGTCGAGGTTGTCCACCACGGGGAAGAGGTCCTTGAGGAGCTTCTCGTTGCCGTACTTCAGGACCTCGTCGCGCTCCTTCTGCGCGCGCTTCCGGTAGTTCTCGAGCTCGGCCGCGCCGCGGAGGTAGCGCTCGTGCGTCTCCTTGAGCCGCTCCATCGTCTCGCGCGACTTCTCCTGCGAGAGCTCGAGCTGCGCGGCGAGGGTCCGCTCCCGCTCGCTCGCGCCGCCCTCGGCCGGCGCGGCGGCGCCGGCCTCGATCGCCACCTCGGCGCCCGCCTCGGGCGCCGGCCCGCCCTGGATGCGCTCCACCGAGCGGAGCGCCTCCTCGACGGCGTCGGCGGGGATGTCGGCGTGGAAGGACCCCTTGGTCGGGCTGTCGGCCATGTCGATCGGGGGCGGTCGCGGTTGGGAACGGACGTGGGTTCGGCGTGGATCGAGCGCCCGAGTCATCATCGCACACGGGCGAAGACCCGAACAAGTCGGAGCACATCCGTGCGGTCGGCGCTCCCACCTCGCCGCCCCGGCGCGGTGGAGGACGGCGCGCCCACCCTGCGCCCGCAGCGGAGTTACTCGCCGAGCGCGGCGAGGGCGCGCGAGATCTGGCGGGCGGTGAGGTCCACGAGAGGGATCACCCGCGCGTAGTTCATCCGCGTCGGACCTACCACGGCGAGCGTGCCCAGCACCCGGCCCTGGAGCCCGTACGGCGCCGCCACCACCGAGACGTCCGGCACCGCCGCGAACTCGCTCTCGGCGCCGATGAAGATCTGGACCTCCTCGGCGGTGAGCACGCGGTCGAGGACGCGGAGGATCCGGTCCTTCTCGGCGAACGCCCGGAGCAGCGCCCGCGCCTTCCGGACGTCGGTGAACTCGGGCGCGTCGAGGAAGCTCTCCTCGCCGTCCACGAGCACCTTCTCCTGCGCCGCCGCGAACGTCTGCTCGGCGAGGGCGAGCGCCTTCTGGAGGAGGTCGTGCAGCGCGCTCTGGTCGGCGCGCATCTCCTCGAGGATCCGCTCGCGGAGCGCGGGCAGCTCGTGCTCGGCGCCGAGCGCCTGCAGCTTCTCGGTGAGGTACGCCGCGGCGCGCTCGAGGTCGGCGGGCTCGAGCGGGTACTCGAGCTGCACGAGCTTGTTCGTGACGAGGCCGGCCGCGGAGACGAACACCGCGAGGATCCGGTTCTCGCGCAGCCGCACGAACTCGAGCTGCCGGACCGGGTCGGCCTTGGGGCGCGGCGTCGTGACGACGCCCGCGTGGTGCGAGAGGGCGTGGAGGAGATCGGCCGTGCCCTCGAGCAGCGCGTTCACGTCGGCCGCGTCGTGGGCGAGGCGCTCGATGCGGTCGCGATCCTGGAGGGACGGCGGGCGGACCTTGAGGAGCGTGTCCACGTACAGCCGGTAGCCCTGCGCGGTGGGGATGCGGCCGGAGGAGGCGTGCGGCTTCTCGAGGAAGCCGAGCGCCTCGAGATCGGCCATGACGCTGCGGACCGTGGCGGGCGAGATGTCGAGGTCGTGCCGGGCGAGGAGCGGCTGGCTCGCGACCGGCTCCCCGGTCTGGATGTAGTCCTGCACGAGCGCCCGGAGGATCTCTCGCTCGCGTCTATCCAGTTCGCCAGCCGGCCCCGGCATCGCGGCCCACCCTCGTCGCGCTACTCGCCCGAGAGGTGCCGCTCCGCCGCCTCGGCGAGCGGGGCGAAGCGCCCCTGGGCGAGCTCGCGCCAGCGCGCCACCGCGATCGCCCGGTCGCCCGTCTGCTCGGCGACGAGGGCCTCGAGGTGGGCTCGTTCCTCGGGATAAGCGTAAGCGAAGGCTGCCCGCGCCGCACCGCCCTCGTCCAGGCGGAGCGCCGTGCGCAGCGCGCCCCGGGCGCCGGCGAGATCGCCGCGCACGTCGAGCAGCAGCCCCAGCGCGTACCACGGCTCGGGGCGGTTCCGGTCGATCGAGCGGGCGGTCTCGATGTAGGCGAGGGCGGCGTCGAGGTAGCCGTCCATCGCGTAGAGCTCGGCCAGGTTGAGGAGCGCGGCCTGCTGCTCGCGCGGGTTCCCCTGGGCCACGACCTCGTCGAGCAGCCGCCGGGCCGCGTCGCCGTGGCCCTCGAGGAGGTAGGTCGCCCCGAGGTCGTTCAGGGCCGAGAGGCGGTCCGGGTCGGCGGCGAGGCTCACCTCGAGGCCGGCGCGGGCGGACGCGAGGTCCCCCGCCCGGACGCGATCGGCGTTGGCTCCGCGCGAGTCGAGGGTGACCGCGAGGGGGGCCGCACCGGCGCGCCGCTGCTCGGCGTCGGTGCCGCCGCAGCCGGCGAGCGCGAACGCGAGCGCGGCGGCGAACAGCAGGCGGGCGGGCGAAACCCTGTTTGGTCCGCGGGAGGCCATGGTGCGAGCGAGGGTCCGAGTGTACGCGCCGGCCACGCAGGGGATCAAGGAGAGCCGGAGTGGCGGCGCGCCACTACAGTACCGCCGCCCGCACCCGGAGACGAGCCGTGCCGGCGGGGCGGGAGTGGATCCGGCGGGTTATGAGGATCCCGCCCGGGGCACGGGTCCGGGGCACCCCGAAACCGCGGCGACTGCGCGCGCCGGATCTCCGGTGCACGGCCGCCCGCCCCGTGGTACCGGAGCCCTTCGCCGAGATGGCCTCGAAATCCCCCGCAGATACGCCCTTCCAGGACACGCTGCACGGCGCCGAGCCCGGCCCGACCCGGCTCGCCCGCGCCCGCGTCCGGGAGGCGCTCGCCGAACGGCGGGCCGCCGACGTGACCGGCCTCGTCGGCGCGGCGCGCGGCCTGCTCGTCCGCGATCTGCTCGCGCCCGGCCCGGGCCGCGCGCGGCTCGTCCTCTGCGTCGCCATCGACGAGGACGAGGCGGACGCCCTCGCCCGCGATCTGTCGTTCTTCCTCGGCGCGGACGCGGTGCTGCGCGTGCCCGCGGACGCCGTGCTGCCGTACGACGACCTCTCGCCCGACCGCGGCGTCGAGATGGAGCGGCTCTCCGCGCTGGCGCGGCTCCACCTCGCGCCCGAGGCGGTGCAGGCGGTCGTCGTCTCGGCGCGCGGGCTCTGCCGGCGCGTCGTCCCGCGCCGCGTGTTCGAGGAGGGGGCCGAGCTCCTCGGCAAGGGGCTCGAGCTCCCGCGCGAGGCGCTCGCCCAGAAGCTCGTCCTGCTCGGCTTCTCGCGGACCCCGCTCGTCGAGGACCCGGGCACGTTCGCGGTCCGGGGCGGGATCGTGGACCTCTGGAGCCCGGCCGACCCGCGGCCGGTGCGGCTCGAGTACTTCGGCGACGAGATCGAGAGCTGCCGCGCCTTCGATCCCGCGAACCAGCGCAGCGGCGAGGAGGTGCCCGAGGTCCTCCTCTGCCCCGCGCGCGAGGCCCTCTTCACGCCCGCGGGCAAGGAGGCCGCGAAGGCCGCCGTCCGCGACGCCGCCGAGCGCGTGAACCGGCCGACGACCCAGGTGCGCGAGGTGCTCGAGCAGATCGACGCCGGGACGCCGTTCTTCGGCATGGAGGCGCTCCTCCCCGGGTTCCACGGCGGCGGGCTCGGGACGATCTTCGACTACCTGCCCGCGAGCGCGGCCGCGTACGTGGACGACGCCGCCGCGCTCGAGGAGGGGCTCGCGGCGCTCGGCGCGGAGCTCGCCCGCGAGCACGAGGGGGCGCTCCGCCGCGAGGAGCTCGCCTTCCCGCCGGCGGCGCACTTCCTCCCCGCCGACGAGGCGCAGGCGCGCCTCCGCGACCGGCCCCTCGTCCGGCGCCACCGCGTCTTCCTGGGCACGGCCGAGCCGATCCGGCTCGCGTTCGAGGAGACCGCGGGGCTGCGCGGCGAGATCGAGGCCGCGCACGGCGAGGAGGGCGCGCTCGTCCCGCTCACCCGCCGGCTCGAGGACTGGCGCAGGCGCGGCCTCGCGGCGGTGGTCGTCTGCTCGTCGCCCTCGTCCTCCGAGCGGCTCCGCCGCCTCCTCGAGGACCGCCGGCAGCACGCGCGCGTCCACACGGGCCCGCTCGGCGACGCCGCGGCGGTCTACGACGCCGCGGTCCACGCCCACGTCTACGCGGGGGAGATCTCCGGCGGGTTCGTGGACGGCGACGGCCGGCTGGCGGTCGTCTCGGACGAGGAGATCTTCGGCCGCCGCGTGCGCAGGCGCGCCCGGAAGGCCTCCGACGAGAACGCGTTCGCGGCCGCGTTCCGCGACCTCAACGAGGGCGACCTCGTCGTCCACGTCGAGCACGGCATCGCCCGGTACCTCGGGCTCACGAAGATGCAGATCCGCGGGGTGGAGGGCGACTTCCTCGTCCTCGCCTACGACGGCGCGGACCGGCTCTACCTGCCGGTCGCGAAGCTCCGGCAGGTCCAGAAGTTCACGGGCTCCTCGCCGGACGCCGTCCGGCTCGACCGGCTCGGCGGCACGTCGTTCGCGCTCCGCAAGGCGCGCGTGAAGGAGCAGCTCCTCAAGATGGCGGCGGAGCTCCTCAACGTCTACGCCGCGCGCGCCGCCCACCCCGGCCACGCCTTCCCCGAGCCGGACGAGACCTACCGCGAGTTCGAGGCCGAGTTCCCCTGGGAGGAGACGCCCGACCAGGCGAAGGCGATCGAGGACGTCCTCTCGGACATGATGAAGAAGGGCCGGCGGGGCGAGGGCGGAGCCCGAGCAACCGTCGCCGCGGGGGGCCCGGGGGGGCGAGCCTCATCCGCCCCCCCGCCTCCAATGGATCGGCTCGTGTGTGGCGACGTCGGCTACGGCAAGACCGAGGTGGCGATGCGCGGGGCGATGCTCGCCATCACCGCGAAGAAGCAGGTCGCGCTGCTCGTCCCCACGACCGTCCTCGCGTCCCAGCACGAGCGGACCTTCCGCGAGCGGTTCAAGGGGTACCCGGTCCGCGTCGAGGCGCTCTCCAGCATGAAGGACCCGCCGGAGATCAAGGCCATCCTCAAGGACGCGGCCCAGGGCAAGGTGGACATCCTCATCGGCACCCACCGCCTCCTCGCCAACGACGTCGCCTTCAAGGACCTCGGCCTCGTGGTCGTGGACGAGGAGCAGCGCTTCGGCGTCGCCCACAAGGAGCGGCTCAAGAAGCTCCGCAAGCTCGTGGACGTGCTCACGCTCACCGCGACGCCCATCCCCCGCACGCTGCACATGAGCCTCGCCGGCGTGCGCGACCTCTCGATCATCGCCACCCCGCCCGAGGACCGGCGCGCCATCCGGACCTTCGTCATGAAGTTCGACCCGGGCGCGGTGAAGGAGGCGATCGACAACGAGCTGAAGCGCGGCGGGCAGGTCTACTTCGTCCACAACCGCGTCCGCTCCATCGCGGCGATCCAGAGATTCCTCGCCGAGCTCGTCCCGCAGGCGCGGATCGGGGTCGCGCACGGGCAGATGCACGTGCACGAGCTCGAGAAGGTGATGAGCCGGTTCGTGAACAAGGAGCTCGACGTCCTCGTCGCGACCAGCATCATCGAGTCCGGCCTCGACATCCCGAGCGCGAACACGATCATCGTGAACCGCGCCGACCACTTCGGCCTCGCGCAGCTCTACCAGATCCGCGGCCGCGTCGGCCGGAGCCGGGAGCGCGCGTACGCGTACCTGCTCGTGCCCGCCCGCCGGCCCGTGACCGCCGACGCGCGCAAGCGGCTCGAGGTCCTCCAGCGGTTCAGCGAGCTCGGCGCCGGCTTCCAGATCGCGAGCCACGACCTCGAGATCCGCGGCGCGGGCAACCTGCTCGGCAAGGACCAGTCCGGCCACATCGAGGCGATCGGGTTCGAGCTGTACTCCGAGCTCCTCGACGAGGCGGTGCGCGAGCTCCGCGGCGAGGCGCCGAGGGAAGACCTCGACCCCGACGTCCAGCTCCCGATCCCGGCCTTCCTCCCCGAGGCGTACGTCCCGGACGTCCACCAGCGGCTCTTCTTCTACAAGCGGCTCGCCCAGGCGGGCACGGACGAGGAGCTGGACGAGATCCGCGCCGAGCTCATCGACCGCTGCGGCGATCCGCCGGACGAGGTGGACGCGCTCTGCCAGGTGATGAGCCTCAAGGTGCGCCTGCGGGCGCTGCGGATCCGCGCGCTCGAGGCCGGGCCCGGACGGCTCGTGCTCACGCTCGGGGAGGGCGCCGCGCTCGACCCGTTCCAGCTCGCGAAGAAGGTGCAGGCCTCGAACGGCGCGCTCCGCCTGACGCCGGACATGAAGCTCGTCGTCCGGCTCGGCGCGGCGCCGAAGCCCGCGGCCGCCCCGCCGCCGGCGAAGGGCGGCGCCCGCGCCGCGCGGACGGCCCAGGCGGTGCGGCAGGCGATCGCCGCCGCCATGCCCGCCACCCCCACGCCGGCCCAGGAGGCGGCCGCCGGCCGGGAGCTGCTCCGGGCGGCCCGCGAGGCGCTGCAGGAGCTCTCCGGGCTCACCCGCGCCGACGCCTGAGCGCCGGCCCGGATTGCTTGATCCCCGCACGATTCCGTGCTCTTTTCGGCCGTCCAGGCGCCGGCACCACCGCCCGCGGAAGAACCCGGGCACGCCCGCGCGTTCGGTTCGAGAGCCTTCATCCCCACACAGGAGTGAGACCCCCCATGCTGCGTCGCACTGCCGCCCTCGGCCTCGCCTTCGCGCTCGCCGCGTGCAAGGGCCAGCAGGGCTCCGGCCCCGTCCTCGCGAAGGGCGAGGGGTTCGAGATCACCGCGGACGAGGTCCGGACCCTCGTCGAGAACCAGATGCCGTTCCAGCGGAGCCAGCTCGACCAGCCGGGGAGGAAGACCGCGCTGGTGAAGCAGCTCGTCGAGGAGGAGGTCCTCTTCGCGCGGGCGAAGGAGGAGGGGCTCCTCGAGGATCCTCAGGTCCGCCGCGTCCTGCGGACGGTGATGCGCCAGCGGCTCAAGGCGAAGCACCAGCCTTCCCCGACCGACCCGACGACGGTCACCGCCGACGAGGTCGCGAAGTACTACGCCGAGCACCCGGCCGACTTCGAGAAGCGCGTCGGCGCCTCGGTCATCGCCCTCCTCGCCGCCCCGGACGCGCCGCAGCGCGCGGAGAAGCGCGCCGCGGCGGAGCGCGCCCTCGCGCAGCTCCGCGAGGCGGAGCGGAAGGCGGCGCCGACCGCGACCCCCCAGCCCGCCTCGACCCGCCCGGCGCGCGCGGGCGCGGCCCCCGCGTCGCCCCCGGCGCCCCCGGCGCACGCGATCGCCAGCGCCTTCACGAAGCTCGTCGCGGAGGTCTCCGAGGACGAGTCGACGAAGCGGTTCGGCGGGAGCCTCGGCTTCAAGACGCGCGCCGAGCTCGCGCAGTCCCACTCCCCCGAGCTCGCGGAGGCGGTGTTCTCGCTCCCGCAGGGGGGCATCTCCGACGTCGTCGAGACGCCGCGGGGCTTCTTCATCGTCCGGGCGAACGCGGTCCGCGAGCAGACGAGCCTCGACCAGGCGCGCCCGCACATCCAGGTGCGCATCGCCCGCGCCCGCGACGAGCAGGCCTGGACGGACTACGTGAAGAAGATCCAGGACGAGGCGGACGTGAAGCTAGACGAGCAGGCGATCGAGGCGCTCACCCTCCAGGCCGCCGCGCCCGCGATGGGCGGCCCGGGCCGCCCGCGCCAGCCCTCCGAGGCCCCGCCGGCCTCGCCCAGCCCGGCCGAGAAGAAGTAGGTGCGCGCCCGCCCCGCCCTCCTCCTGGCGCTCGCCGCCGTCCTCGCCGCCGGCTGCGACCGCTGCGGCGATCCGCGGAAGCCCCGGACCGCGCCCGCGCCGCGCCCCGTGGCGCTCGTGAACGGGGAGCCCATCCCGGCCGAGGCGCTCGCGCGCGAGCTCCGCGAGGCGCAGGCCGGGACCTCGGGCGCGAGCCCCGCGGCCGACGCCCTGAAGCGCGAGATCCTGGAGAAGCTCGTCACGCAGGCGCTGCTCCTGCAGGAGGCGCGGGCGCGCTCGATCACCGTCGGGCCCGACCAGGTCGAGCGCGCGCTCCTCCGCCTGCGCGCCGACTACCCCGGCACGCACTTCGACGATCTGCTCGCCCAGGAGCGGCTCAGCCTCACCGAGCTCCAGGCGCGGCTCCGGGAGCAGCTCGTGCTCGAGCGGCTCTTCGAGACCGAGGTGTTCCCGCACCTCGAGGTGACGGCGCAGGAGATCGAGGCGTTCTACGCCGCGCACGCGAAGGAGTTCGAGGATCCCGAGGCGGTCCGCGTCCTCCAGATCGTGGTGACCTCGAAGGACCAGGCCCAGGCGCTGCGGGACAAGCTCCGCGCGAACCCGCAGACCTTCGCCGAGCTCGCGCGCAAGAACTCGATCGCCCCGGAGGCGAAGAACGGCGGCGACCTCGGCCTCATCGGCAGGGGCGCAGGGTTCCCCGAGGTGTTCGACCTCTGCTTCACCCTCCCGCTCAACACCGTCTCCGAGGTGACGCCCTCGCCGTACGGCTTCCACCTCTTCAAGGTGACGGAGCGGCGCGCGGCGCAGAAGCGGCCGCTCGACAAGGCGACCCCGGAGATCCGCGAGAAGCTCCTGCGCGACAAGCGCGCCCAGGCCGAGGCCGAGTACCTGGCCGGGCTCCGGAAGCGCGCCCAGATCACCCTCGACGAGAACGCGATCGCTGCGGTGACCCCGTGAACATCCTCAGCTCCTTGCTCGGCTCCTTGCTCGCTCCCCTGGTCGCGCTGGCCGCGGCCGCCGCCCCGGCGCCCGCGTCCGCGCCCCGCTTCACGGTGAACCGCGTCGCGGCCACCGTGAACGGCGACGTCATCACGCTGCGCGAGCTCGAGCGCACCGCGGGGTCGGCGCTGCAGCGGGCGAACCTCCTCTCGCCCGGGCCCGAGCGCGACCGCTCCCGGGCCGAGGCCCTCCGGGCCGCCTTCGACCTGGTCGTGGCCGATCGCCTCTTCGCGCAGCAGGTGAAGAAGCTCGGCCTCGAGATCGGCGACGCCCAGGTGGACGCGCAGCTCGACGCGATCCGCGAGCAGAACGGGTTCAGCGAGGCCGACCTCGATCGGGAGCTCGCGGCCCAGGGGCTCACCCGCGAGGCGCTCCGCGAGCGGATCCGCGGGCAGCTCCAGAACTTCGCCGTGCTCCAGCAGAAGGTCGGGGGCCGGGTGAAGGTCAGCGACCAGGAGCTCGAGAACTACTACCGCTCGCACCCGCAGGAGTTCCAGGGCGAGGACGAGGTCCGGGTCCGGCACATCTTCCTGCCCGTCCCCGAGGGCGCCGCGCCCGCCGAGGTGCGGCGGGCCCAGGCCGAGGGCGAGCGGCTCCTGGCACGCCTGCGCGCCGGGGAGGACTTCGCGAAGCTGGCGCGCGAGGTCTCGAAGGGCCCGACCGCCGAGACCGGCGGCGACCTGGGGTGGCTGAAGCGCGGCACCTTCCAGAAGGCGCTCGAGGACGCGGCCTTCGCGCTCGCGCCCGGGCAGCTCTCCCCGCTGGTCCGCGTCGGGCAGGGCTTCCACCTCCTCCAGGCGGTGGAGCGGCGCAAGGCCAATGGCCGCGGGTTCGAGGACGTGAAGGAGCTCATCCGCGACCGGCTCATCGGCGAGCAGGCCGAGCGGTACCGGGACCAGTACGTCGCGGAGCTCCGCCGCGAGGCGGTGATCGACGTCCGCCTCCCCGAGCTGCAGGCGCGGTAGCGGCCCCGCCCGTCCCCCCATGGCCGCCCTCCCGCGCGTCGCGATCAGCCTCGGCGATCCCTCCGGCATCGGCGCCGAGGTCACGGCCCGCGCCCTGCGCGCGCTCCGGGGCACGCTCGTCCCGCTCGTGTTCGGCGACGCCCGCGTCCTCGCGCGCGAGCTCTCCGAGCTGCGCCTGCCGGTGATCGCGCCGGGCGCGCCGCTCCCGGCGGGCGGCGCCCTCGTCGCCGTGACCCGCCTCCCCGCCGCCGACGGCCGGCC
>JAEYZK010000292.1 GCA_023428085.1 Pseudomonadota bacterium | reverse complement strand
AAAGACCCCGACCCAGAGTCATGCTTCTGGGCGCACGCCCAGGCTGCGTGAACGCGAGACTCCGAAGGGGGATGAAGGGTTCTCCCCGCGCCATGAAGCGCCGCGATCGGAGCTTGGTCGCGTAGCTTCGCTGCCGGGGACCTGCTCGACCAGTGCGTCCAGCGGGGTCGCTCAGCGCGACTCCGCCTCGCAAGGAGATTGAGCAAGAATTGCTACGCGGGAGAGCTGACCTCAGCGCACGACACGCCGTACGCGACCCGCATCCAGTAGGTTCCTACGGGGAACACCGCGGCCCGCACCCCGGCCGAGAAAGACTCCCAGGCAGTCCGGTACGCGGCGAGGAATGACTGGAGCCGGTGGATCGCCTCGAGGCGCTTCCACTTGTCCCTTGAGGCGATGCGCGGGTTGAGCTCACGCCGCGGCTCACCCGGCGCCGGGCGCGCGTGAACGCTCTGGGCGAGCACCTTGCGCGGCCCCATGAACGACCGTCCCTGCGCAGCGAGCCTGCGCGCCGCACGATCCTCGAGCCGGGTCACGGCGGCCGCGAGCTGGCCCCGCAGGCTTTCGATGGAGTCGAACCCCGGAGGACTGACGAGGTCCAGATCCACCGGCTCGCTGCAGGGACCGTCCTTTCTGAAGAAGTGATCCGGCCGGCTCACCTGGACTGGACCGGCGCCGATCCGTTCAGGGGAGGACCAGAGGCCCGGCCACTCGGTGCCTCGCCGGACGAGGCCGGCTGCCACCGGGTTCGCGAGGACGTAGGCCATCTTCTGCAGGACGTCGTCCGCGGACTGGAGGGCCACGGCGCTGTAAGACCCGGGCGCCCAGAACGACTCCCAGCGCCCGTGCGCGGCGTTGAGAGCCCGCGCGAGGATGGACCCGAGGTCGCGCTCGAACTCGGGCAGCTTCCCGAAGGGGTCCGTGAGGACGCAGTGGTAGTGGTTGGAAAGGACGCAGTAGCAGTGGAGGAGGATCCCGTAGCGCTGCGCAGTGAGAGCGAGCGCGAACTGGAAGACCGCGTTCACGAGCTTCGACGGGCGAAGCAGGAACGCGCGACCGATGCAGCGGCGCGTGAGGAGGTAGGTGGTGTTGGCGACGATGCGGCGCGGAGCGGTCATGGCTGCGGCGCAGGAGCACGAAGCGTGCCGTTGTCCGCGTGCAGCGAAGCCCTGGCCTTGCCGCGTGACTCCAGTCAGGAGGCGGTCCGCCGCGCGGACCTGCGTCCACCGAAAGGACTCTGGGACGGGCGGAAGGAGCGCGAGTTTCCGTTGCCCCTCCGCCTCGCGCGGCGTACGACTCCGCCATGTCCACCGAGGCCGATCGCGCCCGTGCGCTGCGCGACCAGCTCCGCGCCGCCGACCACGCCTATTACGTCCTCGACCAGCCGATCCTCTCCGACGCCGAGTACGACCGGCTGATGCGGGAGCTCGTCGAGCTCGAGGCCGCGCACCCCGCGCTCGTCACCTCGGACTCGCCCACGCAGCGCGTCTCGGGGGAGCCGTCGGAGCGGTTCGCGCGCGTCGTCCACCGCGAGCCGATGCTCTCGCTCGGCAACGTGACCACCGACGAGGAGCTGCGCGAGCTGGACGAGCGTGTGCGCCGGCTGCTCGGGCTGGCGCCGGAGGCGCCGGTGACGTGGGTGGCGGAGCCGAAGCTCGACGGGCTGGCGGTGGAGCTCGTGTACGAGGACGGCAAGCTCATCTCCGGCTCCACGCGCGGCGACGGCGTGAACGGCGAGGACGTGACGGCGAACCTCAAGGTGGTCGGCGCCACGGGCGCGAACCGCGGCGTGCCGCACGCGCTCACGGGCGCGCCGCCGCCGCGGCTCGAGGTCCGGGGCGAGGTGCTCCTCTTCAAGGAGCACTTCGAGGCGATGAACCGGCAGCTCCTCCGCGCGGGCGAGGAGCCGTTCGCGAACCCGCGCAACGCGGCGGCGGGCTCCCTCCGCCAGCTCGACTGGCGCATCACCGCCAGGCGGCCGCTCTCGTTCATCGCGTACGAGGCGCTGGTCCCGCAGGGCGCGGCCCGCGCGCCGGCGTGGAGGACGCACTGGGAGAAGCTCGAGGACCTCGACCGCTGGGGCTTCGCGGTCAACCAGGAGAACCGGCGGTGCGCCGGGATGGCCGAGGTGCTCGCCTACCGCGACCTCATGGCGGAGCGGCGGTTCCAGCTCCCGTACGACACCGACGGCGTGGTCGTGAAGGTGGACGACCTCGACTGGCGGCGGCGGCTCGGCGCGGCGTCGAAGTTCCCGCGCTGGGCGGCGGCGTTCAAGTACCCGCCGCAGGAGGAGGCGACGAAGATCCGGCGGATCTGGGCCTCCGTCGGGCGGACCGGGATCCTGACGCCGGTCGTGGAGTTCGATCCGGTCCGCCTCTCCGGCGCGATGGTCTCGAACGCGACCCTGCACAACGAGGACGAGATGCGCCGCAAGGACGTCCGCCAGGGCGACTGGATCCTGGTGCGGCGCGCGGGCGAGGTGATCCCGGAGGTGGTGAAGCCGCTCCCGGAGCGGCGGACGGGGAGCGAGGAGCCCTACGTCTTTCCGTCGGAGTGCCCGGTCTGCGGGGCGAAGGTGGTCCGCGAGGAGGGCGAGAAGGTCTACCGCTGCACGGGCGCGGCGTGCCCGGCGCAGCTCGTCGGCAAGCTCCGCCAGTTCGCCTCGCGGCGTGCGCTCGACATCGAGGGGCTGGGCGAGAAGCTCGCCGCGGGGCTCGTGGAACGCGGGGTGAAGGACTTCGCCGACCTGTACGGGGTGCCGTTCGAGACCTGGCAGCAGCTCTTCTCGCGGCGGGACCTGGAGGAGGAGGCGAGCGCAGGCCCAGCCGGTGGAGGCTCGGTCGAAGCGAGCGGGGGGGCCGGGGGTGCGCAAGCCGAGCGCAAGCGAGGCGCGCGTCCCCCCGGCAAGAACGCCGAGGCGCCGCTCCCGGAGAAGGCCGCGGACAACATGCGGAAGGCGCTCCAGCGCTCGAAGGACACGACGCTCCGCCGGCTGCTGCACGGCCTGGGCATCCCGCAGGTGGGCGAGGCCACGGCGGCGACGCTCGCCCGCGCGTTCGGCACGATCGAGAACTTCATGGACGCGACGGAGGAGGCGCTGCTCGCGGTGCGCGACGTCGGCCCGGAGACCGCCCGCGAGATCCGCGCCTGGACGGCCGAGCCGCAGAACCGGACCGTGGTCGAGCGCCTGCTCTCCGCGGGGCTGCGGCCCCGGCCCGAGGAGGCGCAGGCGCACGGGCCGTTCGCCGGCAAGACGGTGGTCCTCACGGGCGGCCTCGCGAAGCTCTCGCGCGACGACGCGAAGGCGGAGATCGAGCGCCGCGGCGGCAAGGTCTCGGGCTCGGTCTCGAAGAAGACCGATCTGGTCGTGGCGGGAGAGGACGCCGGCTCCAAGCTCAAGAAGGCGCAGGAGCTCGGCGTGAAGGTGGTGGGCGAGGAGGAGTTCCTCCGGATGCTCGAGGGGGAGCCGTGAAGGCCGACCGGGACCTCGTCCGCGCGCACGCCGTCGTCACCGGGCGGGTCCAGGGCGTCGGCTTCCGGTTCAGCACCGTGGACGAGGCGCGCCGGCTCGGCGTCTCCGGCTGGGTCCGGAACGAGGCCGACGGCTCCGTCGAGGTGGAGGTCGAGGGGGAGCGCGCCGCGGTCGAGGCGCTCGTCCGGTTCCTGCACCGGGGACCGCCCGGCGCCCGGGTGGACGACGTGGCGCTGCGCTGGGACGCCCACGTCGGGGACCTCGGGCCGTTCCGCGCCCGGCACTGAGGGGCAGGTCCTCGACCTGGTCCTGTGGGCGTGCTATTCACGCCGTCCCTTCGGCCCCGCGGTGCGGCGCCACCACCCCATACGGCGGGCGAAACGCGGTTCCAACCCGCGGCCCGGCGATCGATGACCAACTTCCCTGCGCTCCCTGCCTCCGCGCTCGACGAGCTGGTGCTCGCCGCGGAGAAGCCCTCCCGCTACATCGGCTGCGAGTTCGGCGCGGTCGAGAAGGACCTCGACGCGGTGAAGGTCCGGTTCGCCCTGGCCTTCCCCGACACGTACGAGGTCGGGATGTCGAACCTCGGCTTCCGGCTCCTCTACCACCTCCTCAACGACCGGCCCGACGTCGCCTGCGAGCGCGTGTTCCTGCCCTGGCCGGACATGGAGGGCATGCTCAAGGCCCGCGGCCTCCCGCTCTTCACGCTCGAGTCGCGCGCGCCGGTGAAGGCGTTCGACGTCCTCGGCATCACGCTCCAGTTCGAGCTCGCCTACACGAGCGTGCTCGCGATGCTCGACCTCGCCGGCATCCCGCTCCTCGCCGCGGACCGCGCCGAGGACGATCCGCTCGTCGTCGGCGGCGGGCCCTGCGCGTTCAACCCGGAGCCGGTGGCCGACTTCTTCGACCTCTTCGTCGTGGGCGAGGGCGAGGAGGTGGCGGTGGAGATCGCCGACGCGATCGCGGCGAGCGGCTTCAGGCGCGGCGGCGCGGCGCTCAGCCGGCGCGAGCTCCTCGGCCGGCTCGCGGCGATCCCCGGCGTCTACGTGCCGGCGTTCTTCGCGCCGCGCTACGACCCGGTGTCGAGGGTGATCACGGCGATCGAGCCGCTCCGCCCCGGCTACGAGAAGGTCGAGCGCCGGGTGATGCCGGACCTGAACGCGCTCCCGACCACCGCGTACACGAAGCCGATCGTGCCGTTCATGCAGACGATCCACGATCGCCTGCCGATCGAGATCCAGCGGGGCTGCACGCGCGGCTGCCGCTTCTGCCAGGTCGGCATGATCACCCGGCCGACGCGCCAGCGGGATCCCCGCCAGGTGCTCGAGCTGGCCGAGGTCGGCCTCCGGGCCTCGGGCTACGAGGAGGTCGGCCTCCTCTCGCTCTCCTCGGGCGACTACGCGCCGCTGAACGGGCTGCTCGACGACTTCCTCGCCCGCTGGGAGGGCGAGAAGATCGCGATGAGCCTGCCGTCGCTCCGCACGGAGACGATGAACGACGCGCTGGCGAAGAAGATCGCCCGCATCCGGAAGACCGGCTTCACGCTCGCGCCGGAGGCGGCGACCGAGCGGATGCGCGCGGTCATCAACAAGGGCAACCGCGAGGAGGACCTCCTCCGCGCGGTCGAGTCGATCTTCCAGAACGGCTGGTCGCTCCTGAAGCTCTACTTCATGATCGGCCTCCCCGAGGAGCGCGACGAGGACGTGCGCGCGATCGCCGAGCTCGCGAAGAAGTGCCTCGCGACCGCGCGGCGCGTGATGCCGAAGGGCCAGGGCTCGGCGTCGATCCACCTCGGCGCGTCCACCTTCGTGCCGAAGCCGTTCACGCCGTTCCAGTGGGAGCCGATGATCTCCCCGGAGGAGACGCTCCGCCGGCAGGGGATCATCACGCAGGTCCTCGGCGGTCGCGGCGGCGCGATCCAGTTCAAGCCGCACGACGCGCGGCCGTCGTCGATCGAGGGCGCGCTGGCGCTCGGCGACCGGCGCGTCGCGACCGCGGTGCTCGCCGCCTACCGGCTGGGCCAGCGGCTCGACGGGTGGAGCGAGTGGTTCGACCAGGACAACTGGATCGCCGCGTTCGCCGAGTGCGAGCGGGTGCACGGCGTCGGCATCGACTGGTTCGCGCACCGCCGCCGGCGGCTCGACGAGGTCCTGCCGTGGGACCGGATCGACTGCGGCGTGACCAAGGCGTACCTCCAGAAGCAGCTCGCCGCGGCCCGGAACCTGGCGGAGGTCGAGGACTGCGTCCTCGAGCCGTGCACGGTCTGCGGGGCGTGCGACTACGACGTCGTGAAGAACCGGACGTACGCGGCCGAGGACTATCAGCCCGCGCCCGCGCCGCCGCCGCGGCCCCCGCCGCCCGAGGTCCGGACGCACGTCCGCGTCCGGTACGCGAAGCAGGGGCGGCTCGTGGCGCTCTCGCACCTCGAGCTCATGCACACGCTCCTCCGCTCCATCCGGCGCGCGGGGCTCCCGGTGGCCTTCTCGCAGGGGTTCCACCCGAAGCCGCGGGTCTCCTTCGGGCCGGCGCTTCCGGTCGGGGTCGAGAGCCTGTGCGAGCACATGGACCTGGAGCTCGTGGGCCTGGAGGACGCCCGCCAGGTGGGGGACCGCCTGGCCCGGGAGCTCCCCCCCGGCCTCACGCTCCTCTCGGCCGACCTCCTCGATCCGCGCGCGCCCTCCATCTCGGAGTCCCAGCGCGCCGTCCATTACCGCGCGGAGTTTCCGCGGAGTCGGCGGGCTTCGCCCGGCGGCGGGGCGGGGGCGGAGCCCGAGGAATCTTCGGAGGATACCTGGGGCGAGGCGGAGCTCAGGGACCGGGTGGAGGCCTTCCTGGGGGTGGACCAGGCGGTCGTGACCCGGGCCGTGCCCCAGAAGAATCGCGCCCGCGGGCGGCATCAGAAGGTCGCTGCCCGGAAGGAAAGGGAGATAGACTTGAAGCGGCTCGTGACGCACCTCGCGGTCGAAGGCCCCGGGGTCGTCGCATTCAGCCTGCGGGCGGATCCCTCGGGGAGCGCCAAGCCAGCCGAGGTGCTGGCGGCCATCTTCGGTGATGGGACCGCGCCCGCGGGAGTGAAGGTTTTGAAGGAGGGCGTCAGCTTCGAGCGGACCGGGCCCGGCCGACCGATGGAAGGCCAGCCCCGCACCCCTCGATATCAGGACGCCTGAACGTACGACGCGCCCCGCACGTGCCGCGCCAGCGCGGCCGCCGGGCGCGAGGAGAGCGAGACTTTGAGCGCTGCATGCTCGACAGCCGATCCAGGACGCCCGGCACCACCGGGGCGGCCGCGATCACGGCCCGCGTCATGGGGCCCGGGCTGGGTCCTCGATCTCCTCGTGCCTGGACGGGGCGAGAGAGGACCGACATGGCGGGCAACAGCATCCTGGTGATCAACGCGGCCGGCGCGGAGACGCGCGTGGCCCTGGTCGAGAGCGGGACGATCCACGAGTACTACCTCGAGCGGAAGCGCGAGAAGGGGATCGTCGGCAACATCTACAAGGGCCGCGTCGTCCGGGTGCTCCCGGGCATGCAGGCGGCCTTCGTGGACATCGGCCTCGAGAAGGCCGCCTTCCTCTACGTGGGCGACGTCTACGGCGATCCCGACTTCTCGGAGGAGTTCGAGCTCACCGAGGGTGAGCACCGGGCCGAGGTGACCGAGGTCCCGACCGAGGAGGAGGCCGAGGAGGCCGAGGTCCGGGCGCAGCTCGCGGCCGACGCGCCGCCCGCGGTCGAGCTCGCGGCGCCCGCGGTCGAGCCCGCGGCGCCCGAGGGCGCCCTGCCGGACGCGACCGCCGCCGCCACCCTCGTCGCCGACGGCGCGGGATCCGACGTCCTTCGACACGCTCAGGATGAGCGGGGGGCGGAGGTCGCCCCGGAGCCGCCGCCCGTCCCCGCCGCGGAGCTCCAGCCCGAGCCGCTCGTCACCCTCCCGCTGGCCCAGGAGGTCGGGATGGCCCCGGTGCCGGCGATCCCCGGCCTGCCGGTCCCGGCCGAGATCGCTCCTCCCGAGGCCCCCGCGACGGCGCCCGCGGTCGAGCCCGCGCCCATGGACGTCGCCCCCGCGGCGCAGGTGGCCGCCGACGTCGCGGCGCCGCCCGTCTCGAGCG
>JAEYZK010000175.1 GCA_023428085.1 Pseudomonadota bacterium | reverse complement strand
GCGCGAGGCCGCGCGCGAACGCGTCGTCGCGCCGGCGCGCCGTGCACAGCTCCTCGAGCGCGCCGCGGGCCCCCTCCCGGCCGGGATCGCGCTCCAGCGCGGCCCGGTATGCGGCGACGGCCGAGTCCTCCCGGCCGGCGGCCCGCTCCTCGTCGCCCACCCCCTCGTACGCTCCGGCCGCCTCCGGGTCCGCGAGGCCGGGCGCGACGGGTGTGCACGGATCGGACGCCGGCGCGACGAGCGCCGCGAGGACGAGGGGCAGGATCACGGGGAGGGCGAACCGGCGGAGGGGGGGAGCTTCGCGAGGACCGCCTCGGCCTGCGCGACGCCGTGCCGGTCCGCGCGCCCGGCGCCGAGCGCCTTCGCCTCGGCCGCGTACGCGCGGGCGAGCACCGGCCTCCCGGCGGCGGCCCGCTCGGCCGCCCGGGCGACGTACCAGTCCACGCTGTCCGCCGGCGGCTCCGCCGGGACGGCGGCGGCGATGTCGCGCCGGATCTGCCGGGCCTGCTCGGAGACCCGCGGGCCGGTCCGCACGCCGACGCCGACGAGGAGCGCGTCGGCGCACCGGTAGAGCCGGGCGCCGTAGCAGGCGAGCGCGTGGTAGTAGTCGAGCAGCGGATGCGCTCCGGGCGCCGGACCGCCCGGGCCCTCGAACAGCTCCAGCGCGTCCTCCGGTCGATCCAGCTTCACGAGGGCCGCGGCGGCGTAGCCGCGCGCGTCCGCCGCGCCCAGGCGATCCGCCACCCGGAACTCGACGAGCGCCTCGGCGAAGCGATTCTCGCGGAAGAGGCGCGCGCCCTCGAGGACGTGCGCCTCCGCCGGGCTGGAGCCCGCGGCGAACCACACCAGTGCCAGCACGGTCGCCGCGGTCGCAGTCATCTCATGGTGAACCAGCGCCGCCTGGGTGGGGCGGCTTGGGCGGCTTGGGCGGCTTCGGCTTCTTGCGCGTCTTCTCCTCGCGGACCTTCTCGGCCGCGCGGCGCGCATCGTCCTTCGCCGCGCCGAGGGCGCGCGCGGCCTCGGCGCGGGCGGCGGAGGCGTTTGCCTTCGCGGCCTCCGAGCGGGCGGCACCGCGGACCTCCTTCGAGGCCTTGGCGCGCTTCGCGCCCTCGATGACGTCGTCGGGCTGCCGGAGCGCGTCGCGCTCGGCGATCAGGCTCGGGAGGACCGGACGCACCGCGGGCAGGTCGGCCTTGGAGGCGAGCGCCTCGAAGACGGCGTCGCGTGCGCTCTCCCCGGCGGGTGCCGGGAGGGAGCGGCCGGGAGCGAGCAGGCAGATGCCGGCGGCGATCGCGAGGGCGGTGCGCGTCATTGGACATCCTCCGCGGCCGCTTCTGCGGCCACGGAGTGGGAGAGGCAACGACCGTGCCCAAGGGTACAAGCCTGCGACTCCCCGGGCCTCTTGCCCCGAGAGTCTAGCGGATGGGCCGGTGGGAGGGGAGTCCCAGGGACGGCCCGCATGTACGGGAACGAGCACGCAGCGTCCCGCCGCGTACGCCACGCGGACGCGGGACAGCGACGAGACGAGGGTCTTTCGTCGGGAACGGCCGTTGCAGCGCTGCCTGGCTCCCCGACGCTCGCACAGGAGAACCACATGAAGCGCACGTGCACGTACCTCGCCGCCACCCTCGCGATGCTCGCGTCCGGGTGTGGCTCCTCGCAGGGATCCGGCAAGGTGACCCTGCTGCTCAAGGACGCCCCCGCGCCCGACGTCCGGGCGGCCGTGGTCACGATCACCGAGGTCGTCCTCACCGGTGACTCCGGCAAGGTGGTCCTGCCCGTCGCCAACCCCGGGCCGACGAACCTCCTCACCCTCGCGAACGACGTGATGACGCTCGTGGACGGCGCGACCGTCCCCGCCGGCACCTACAGCAAGGTCGGGTTCGTCATCACCGGCGGCTACCTCGACGTGGGCGGCACGATCTACGCGTCGCCGGACTACGACGGCGTGCCGGCCGAGCTGACCGTGGGCGGCGAGCTCCAGATGCCGAGCTACGGCCAGAGCGGCCTCAAGGTGATCCTGCCGGGCGACCAGCTCGTGGTCGGCGAGGGCGCGCAGACCTGGCTCCTCGACTTCGACGTCTCGCAGAGCTTCGGCCACGGCACCGGAACGGACAAGTGGGTGATGCACCCGGTGATCAAGGGGACGCCGCTCGAGCAGACCGGCAGCGTGACCGTGGCGCTGGGGCTCGACAGCGAGATCTACCTCCCCGAGGAGATCTCACCGGGCTCCTTCACCGCCACGCTCACCCCCGTCGCGGGGGGCGACGCCAAGGCCCTCCCGCTCGGCGACCTGGGCGACGGCACGTTCGGCGCGACCTTCCAGTACCTCACCGCCGGTGACTACCAGATCGCGATCCAGCCGCCCGCGGCGCTCTCCGAGGTCAGCCTCACCCCGGCCATGCCCGCCACGGTCACGCTGACCGGCGGCGGCGCGGAGCGGTTCGACTTCTTGCTGACGTCGTTCACGATCGCGCAGGCTCCGTAGCGCGCGGACGCAAGCGCCGGGTCACTCTCCTTCCCGGAGTGGCCCGGCGCTGCGTGTCTCCCGGCGGCGCGCCCTGGGCGCCCGGGCGCCGCGCCGCGCGCCCGGCGCTCCGCCGATCGAGCGTCCCGGATGCCTCCGCCCCCCTGGGCCGGGAGTCCGCCGGTGACCGCCGCGCCGCCGCTGCGTAGATCGGGCCGGGAGGAAGATCATGCCCGGTCCATACGACGTCATCGTCATCGGCGCGCGCTGCGCGGGTTCACCCACGGCGATGCTGCTCGCCCGTCGGGGCCACCGCGTGCTGGCCGTCGATCGCGCCACGTTCCCCAGCGACACCGTCTCCACGCACGTCCTGCACCCTCCGGCTGCGGCGGCGCTGAAGCGCTGGGGGCTCCTGGAGCGCCTCACCGCGACGGGCTGCCCGCCCATCCACACCTACGCGTTCGACTTCGGCCCCTTCACGATCGCCGGGAGCCCGGGCACCCCGGAGGCGCCCGTGGCGTACTGCCCGCGCCGCACCGTCCTCGACAAGCTGCTCGTCGACGCCGCGCGCGAGGCCGGCGCCGAGGTCCGCGAGGACTTCACGGTGGACGAGATCGTGACCGAGGACGGGCGCGTCACGGGCCTCCGCGGGCGCGCCGCGCGCGGCGCGCCGGTGACGGAGCGCGCCGCGATCGTGGTCGGCGCCGATGGGCGCCACTCGCTCCTCGCCCAGGCCGTGAAGCCCGAGCAGTACCGGGAGCGGCCGCCGCTCCTCGCCGGGTACTACACCTACTGGCGCGGACTGCCCATGGACGGCAGGTTCGAGACGTACATCCGCCCGCACCGCGGCTTCGCCGCGGCGCCCACCCACGACGGGCTGACGCTCGTGATCGCGGGCTGGCCGCACGCCGAGCTCGAGGTCTTCAAGCAGGACGTCGAGGCGAACTACCTGGCGACGCTCGACCTCGTCCCCGCGTTCGCCGCGCGCGTGCGCCGTGCGACCCGCGCGGCGCGCTTCGTCGGCGCCACGGTCCCGAACTACTTCCGCAAGCCGTACGGACCGGGGTGGGCGCTCGTCGGGGACGCCGGCTACAACAAGGACCCGGTCACCGCGCAGGGGATCCTCGACGCGTTCCGCGACGCGGAGCGGTGCGTCGAGGCGCTCGACCAGCACCTGCGGGGCGGGCGCCCGTTCGAGGAGGTCCTGCGCGCCTACCAGCGCGATCGGGACGAGCACGCGCTGGCGATGTACGAGCTCACCTGCCAGCTCGCCACGCTCGCGCCGCCGCCGCCGGAGCTCGGCGGGCTGCTGGCGGCCATCGCGGGGAACCGGCCGGCGATGGACGCGTTCGTGCGGATGAACGCCGGCGTGCTCTCCCCGGCCGCCTTCTTCGCGCCCGAGAACGTCCGCGCCATGCTCGCCGGAGGACCCGCGGGCGCCGGGATCGACGCGCGACCCGCGGTCGGTTAGGCGCCGCGGAACGCGACCGCCGCCGGTCCTGCCGGTCCCCGTCAGAGCGGACTCCTCGGCTCTCCATGAGGTGGAGGTGAAAGGTCGCGCCGGCGCGACGCGCGGCCGCCGCCCGCGTTACACTCTCCGCCGCATGGCCGACCACGTACAGCGGATGGTGGAGGGGCTCGCCCGCGCGCTGGCCCGCGTCGCCGCCGGCAGGAGGGCCGGCCGGCTGTCCGAGGCGCAGGCCGAGCTGGCCCAGCTCGCGGCGCAGATCGCCGGCGTGGATCTGACGCTCGTGGACGTGGTGGGCGCGCACGCGATCGCCGCGCAGCTCACGGACCGGCGCCAGCTCGAGGCGCTCTCCGCGGTCTGCGAGGAGCGCGCCGAGGTGGAGGCCGCGGCGGGCGACGCGGCGGGCGCGGCCCGCTGGCGGGGCCACGCCGCGACGTTCCGGGGGCGCGCCGGGGCGGGGCGCGCGGGGTGAGCGTCACCCGACGGCCGCCAGCTCCCCGCCCACCGCGTACTTCATGATCGCCTCCTCGCTCGCCTCGCCCCTGGCGAGCTCGCCGACGATCGTGCCTTCGCGCATGACGTAGACGCGGTCGCTCATCCCGAGCACCTCGGGCAGCTCGGACGAGATCATGATGATCCCCGCCCCCCGCTTCGTGAGCTCGTCCATGAGCTGGTAGATCTCGGCCTTGCTCCCCACGTCGATGCCGCGCGTCGGCTCGTCCATGATGAGCACCTTGGTGTGCACGCTGAGCCAGCGGGCGAGGATCACCTTCTGCTGGTTCCCGCCGCTCATGTTCACGACGAGGAACCTCGCGCTCGGCGTCTTGATGCGGAGGTCGCGGATCATCCGCTCGACGAGCGCGCTCTCCTTGGCGCGGCGGATCACGCCGCCCCGGGTCACCGACCGCAGCGCCGAGATGGTGGTGTTCACGGCGACGTCCAGCTTGAGGAAGAGGCCCTGGCCCTTGCGGTCCTCGGTCACGAGCGCGACGCCCCGGCGGATCGCGTCCTTCGGGGAGCGGGGGCGGTACGGCCGCCCCTCCATCGTCATCTCCGCGGTGTGCGGGTCGGCGCCGAAGACGGCGCGCATGACCTCGGTCCGGCCGGAGCCGGTGATGCCGGAGAACCCGACGATCTCCCCGGCGCGGACCTGGAAGCTCACGTCGTGCACCAGCTTCGGGCGGCGCAGGTTCTTCACCTCCAGCAGCACCGGGCCGCCCGCGACGCCGCGCCTCGGGTAGACGTCCTTCAGGTCGCGGCCGATCATCAGCCGGACGAGGTCGTCCATCGACACCTCGGACACCTGCTTCGTCGCGACGTACCGCCCGTCCTTCAGGACGGTGACCTCGTCCGCGAGCTCGAAGATCTCCACCAGCCGGTGCGAGATGTAGACGATCCCGATGCCCTGCGCCTGGAGCGAGCGGACCACGGCGAAGAGCCGCTGCAGGTCCTCCCCACCCAGGACCGCCGACGGCTCGTCCATCACCAGGAGGCGCGTCCTGCGGTTGAGCGCCTTGGCGATCTCGACGAGCTGCTGCTCGGCGACGGAGAGGCGCTCGACCTTGGCGTCCACCGGGATCCGCGCCCCGAGGCGATCGAGGAGCTCCCGGGCGCGCACGCGGGCCGCCTTCCAGTCCACCCGGAACCCCCGCCGCGGCAGCTGGCCGAGGAAGACGTTCTCGGCCACCGTGAGCTGCTTGCCCAGGTTGAACTCCTGGTAGATGGTCGAGATCCCGAGCGCCTGGGCGTCCTCGGGGCCGCGGATGGTGACCGGCCGCCCCTCCCAGTGGATCTCCCCCTCGTCGCGGGTGTACGCGCCCGAGAGGATCTTGATGAGGGTGGACTTCCCCGCGCCGTTCTCGCCGAGGAGCGCGTGGACCTGGCCCTCGCGGACGGTGAGGCTCACCCCCTGCAGCGCCCTCACGCCGGGGAAGGACTTCCCGATGCCGCGCATCTCGAGGAGGACCTTCCGCGCGCCCTCGGCCGTGCCCATGCCGCGTCCTCCTGGCTCACTTGCCGCGGTGCGAGAGGTAGTCCGCCGACGCGGCGAGGATCACGAGCACGCCGGTGATGAGCACCTGGTAGTTGGACTCGACGCCCATGAGGAGCAGGCCGTTGCGGAACACGCCGATGATGAGGGCGCCGACGAGCGTGCCCAGGATGTAGCCGCGGCCGCCGAGCAGGCTCGTGCCGCCCAGCACCACCGCGGTGATCGACTCGAGGTTGCCGTTCTGGCCGGTGTTGGGGTCGCCCGCGCCCATCCGGCCCACGAGCAGCACGCCGGCGATCCCGTAGCTCAGGGCGGCGACGGTGTAGACGGAGATGAGCACCCGGCTCGTGTGGATGCCCGCGAGCCGGGCCGCCTCCGGGTTGTCCCCCACCGCGTACACCGCGCGCCCCGCAGGCGTGGAGCGGAGCACGAAGCCGGTGATCGCGAACAGGGCCAGCATGATGAGCGTACCGTAGGAGATCGGCGCGCTCCCGATCCGGAACGTGTTCCCGAAGAAGAGGAGCGCCGGCGGGACGTTGGTGATGGTCTCGGTGGTGTAGATGCGGACGAGGGCGAACGCGATGCTGTAGGTCCCCAGGGTGACGATGAACGGCGGCAGGCCGACGAAGGTGTGGAGCCAGCCGTTGAGGACGCCGAAGGCGAGGCACACCGCCAGCCCCACGGCGATCGCGAGGTACGGGTCCATCCCCGCGTTGGCGAACAGCCCGGTCATGAGCACCGAGGAGAGCGCCATGATCATGCCGTTCGAGAGATCGATGCCGCCGGTGAGGATCACGAGCGTCTGGCCGATGGCCAGGGTCCCGACGACGACCACCTGCTGGAGGATGAACGCGAAGTTCCGCCCGCTCAGGAAGCTGTCGCTCTGCGTCGCGAAGAAGATGCAGGAGAGGATCAGCGCGAGGACGGGACCGAGGAGCGGGAACCCGCGCAGCGCGCGCAGGACGTCGAACCGCGGCGGCGCGGGGGAGGTGGTTGCGACCGTGCTCATGGACCGCTCCGGGGAGGGCCCGGCCGGGCGGCGGCCTTCGTCACCGCCCGCGCGGGCGTGGGTTCACTTCGTGCCCCAGCAGTTGGCCGCCCCGAACCTGGAGTCCTTGCTCGGGACGCCGGCCTGCGGCCTGTCGGTGATGAGGGTGACCCCGGTGTCGGTGTAGCCGGAGGCCTTCTTCCCGTTCTTCGCGTAGTCCACCACCGCCTGCACGCCCATGGTCGCCATCTTGAGCGGGTACTGCTGGGACGTGGCCGCGATCTTCCCGTCCACGACGCCCTGGACGCCGCGGCAGCCGCCGTCCACGCTGACGACGAGGATCTCCTTCTCCCGCCCCTGCCGCTGGATCGCGGTGTACGCGCCGAAGGCGGCGGGCTCGTTGATCGTGTACACGAGGTTGATGTCGGGGTTCTTGGAGAGGCAGTTCTCCATGGCCGCCTGCCCCTCCGCCTGATCGCCGTGGGTGTCCTGGCTGCAGACCACCTGCGGCGCCGTCACGAGGGCGGACGAGTTCGGGTCCGCCTCGGCGAGGCCCATGCCCTTGAGGAACCCGTTGTGCCGCTGCGCGCCCACGGTGATCCCGGGCTGGAGGTCGAGCGTGGCGATGACCGGCTTCTCGCCGGCCATCGCCGCCTTGGCCCACTGGCCGATGAGCACGCCGGCCGTGAAGTTGTTGGTGGCGAACAGCGCGTCCACCGCGCTCTGCGGCTCGGTCGCGGTGTCGAGCGCGATGACGAGGACGCCCTGCTGGCGCGCCCGCTGGATCGAGGGGACGATCGCCCTGGTGTCGCTGGGGGTGATGAGGATCCCCTTGGCGCCGGCGTTGATCATGTTCTCCATCGCCGTCACCTGGCCCTCGTTGTCGCCGTCCTTCGCCCCGGCGCCGGTGAGCAGGCGGGCGCCCAGCTTCTTGGCCTCCTGCGTGGCCCCCTCCTTCATCTTCACGAAGAACGGGTTGCTCTCGGTCTTGGTGATGAGGCCGACGGTCACGTCGGCCGCGCCGGCCTCGCCTGCCAGCACCGCGGCCACCGCCGCCACGAGTGCGCGCTGGAGCTTCATGGCTCTCCTCCCCTCGGTTCGCGTCCGATCGTCGCGAGCGCTGCGCGATCGGGGCGCCAAGGAAAGCTAAGCCGCGGCGGAGAGCGCGGTGCGGCAGGACGGCGCCGACCATGCGGGTCGGGATCGGCGCACGCCCCGTTCACGCTCCGCGCGAGGGCGCGCTCGACGCGCGCGCCTGCCGCTGTGCGCTACGCCGGCGGGAGCACGTACCACTGCCCCTTCGCGCCCTGCTCCCGGCGCAGGAGCCCCTCCGTCTCCATGTGCTCGAGCAGGCGCGAGAAGGACGAGAAGCCGAACTCGCGCTCGTCGAAGTCCGGCTCCTTCCGCACGATGGCCGCCTTGATCGCGGACGGGTTCACCGGCCCGGCGGCCTTGGACAGGATGGCCGAGGCGGCCTCGCGCGCGACGTCGGGGATGCTCTTCTCGCGCGGCGGCTTCTCCTTCTCCTTGGTGCCGTCCCGCCGCTTGCTCTGGCCCGCGCGGAGGTAGATGAACTCGTCGCAGGACTTCACGAAGAGCGGGCTCGTCGCCTCCTTCACCGCCATCCCGATCACGACCCGGTCGTTCTCCCGCAGCTTGTTGGCGAGCGGGACGAAGTCGGAGTCGCCCGAGGCGAGCACGAAGGTGTCGATGTGCTCGCGCAGGTAGGCGAGCTCCAGGGCGTCGATCACCAGCCGGACGTCGGCGCCGTTCTTCCCGGCGCGGGTGGAGGGGGGGACGTCCACGAGCTCGACGCCCTTGTCGTGGAGCCGCTGCGTGGCCGCGGAGAACCGGGTCCAGTCGGCGTAGGCCCGGCGGAAGACCACCTTGCCCTTCTCGAGCAGGGCGTCGAGGGCGGGCTGGAGGTCGAAGGTCTCCGCGGAGAGCCCGGTCCGCGTGACGAGGTTCTCGAAGTCGATGAAGAGCGCGATCCGCTGATCGCCCGTCTCACGTTTCATGTCGCGCAACCTGACAGGACCGGGGCGCCGCCGCAACCGCTACTTGTCGCCCTGGAAGATGAGCGGGAGCCCACCCTTCGGGTTCCCGACGATGACCACCTTCGCGTTCTCGCTCGCCGCGAGCTTCTCCGTGGCCTCGATCCCCTTGAACTGGAGGTACTCGGGGGTGAGCCCCTGCCGTACGATGCCCTGGTACTTGGCGATGCCCTCGGCCTCGATCTGCTTGCGCTGCGCCTCCTGCCGCTCGCGATCGAGGGTGAACCGCATCTTCTGGGCGCGCTGCTCCTCGGCGAGCTTGTCGGCGATCGCCGTCTTGATGGCCTCCGGCAGATCGACGTCCCGGACGAGGAAGGCCTCGACGACGACGTGCTTGCCCTCGAGCGCCCGGGTGACCTCCTCGTAGATCTGCCGCTCGATCTCCTCGCGCCGGGTCGAGTAGATCTCCTCCGGCTGGTAGCGGCCGAACACCTTGCGGGCCTCGGAGCGGATCACCGGCCCGACGATCTTCTCGTCGTAGTCGGGGCCGATCTGGGTCTGCAGCTCGAACAGCTCCCCCACCACCGGCCGGTAGCGCACGCTGGCGTCCACCCGGATCGCGAGCCCGTTGGACGAGAGGACGCTCAGCTGCTCCTTCATCTCGTGCACGCGCGTGTCGTAGAGGATCACGTCGTTCCAGAGCGGCATGAGGTGCAGGCCCTCGTCGAGCAGCTCCTTGCTGGTGCCGCCGCCCAGCGACTTGAACACGATCCCGCGGTTCCCCGAGGGGACCGTCGGGCAGTGGCACGCGCCGAGGAACGGCGCCACGGCGAGCGCGAGGAGCAGCAGCGTGGGGAGCGGCCGGCGCATGTTCACCTCGGGGTGAAGATTCCGGCGAAGCCTAATCGAGCCGTGCCGCGCTGCGCCAGCCCGACCGCTCGCTCTCGGCGGCGGCCTCCACCGATCGGGCGATGCGACCAAAAGGGCGCTCGACTCGTGCGCGCATTCCACGGATCGTTGCATCCTTCGGCGCGGAACGCTGCGGCGGCTCCGGGGATCGAGCTCCGGGCCAGACGGCGCGAGGAGGCGGCGATGGACGAGACCGAGCGCGTGGAGCAGGCGGACGCGGAGGTGGGCGGGGCCCGGACCGACGTCGTCGCCAGCACGCTGGAGGCGCTCCAGGCCCGCGTCGAGCGGGCCGATCGCGAGGCGCTGCGCGGGGCGATCGCCTTCAACCGGCCCCCGGCCCCGGGCGGGCAGGCCGGGGACGGAGAGGGCTAGCCGGGCCCTCAGTTCGCGGTCGCAGGGGGCTTCGGCGCGCCGTCCACACGCGCGCAGGCCTGCTTCACGCCGCCGTCGCAGGCCTTCCGGAAGAGGTCGCCGGCGCGCGCCCCGTCCCGTTCCCTCCCCTTGCCGGCCAGGAACGCCTCGCCGAGCTGCGCGCACGACTCGGGCGCGCCGAGCTCGCACCCCACCGCCCACCAGTCCGCGGCCTTCACGGCGGCCTCGCCCCGGTTCGCGGGGGCCGCGCCCTCGGCGTAGAGCGCCCCGAGCTTCGCGCACGCGTAGGCGTTCTTCGCCCGGCAGCTCCGCTCGTAGTACTCGAGGCTCCGGGAGACGCTCAGCCGGACGCCCTGGCCGTACTCGTACATGAGGCCGAGCTCCCAGCACGCGAGCGGATCCTCCGCCCCGCACGCGCGGTCGAACGCCTGCCGCGCGCGGTCGAGATCCTGCGCCACCCCCTCGCCCCGCATCAGCATGCTGCCGAGCCACACGCAGGCGGGCGCGTCGGCGCCGGCGCAGGACTTCTCGAGGAGCGCGGCCGCGCGGCGGGGATCGACCGGCACGCCGTCGCCGTGCAGGTGGCGGCGGCCGAGCTTCCCGAGCGCGGCGCACGCCCCGTCCTTCGCGTCCCCGCACGCCTTCGTCAGCTCCTCCGCGGACGCCGCGGCCGGGGCCGGGGCGTCGCCGGCGTGCGCCGTCCCGAGACACAGCAGGAGCGAGACCACCGGGACGATCGACGCGGGACGCATGCCCCCATGATCTCCTGCCTTCGCGGGCTCGTCCAGCGAACATGTGCGCGGCGGGGCGCCGGTCGGTACACACCACCATGATCCGGGCCGCCCTCTTGACGTTCGTCGCCGTCGCCGTCCCCGCACACGCGCGCGCGGAACGGCCGGACGCCCGGTCGCCGGCGACCGTCGAGCGGATCGACGTCGAGGGGAACCGGCGCACCTCGGCGGAGTTCGTGCGGAGCGCGCTCGGCCTCGCCCCGGGCGCGCTCTTCGAGGCGGCGTCCATCCCGGCGCTCGAGCAGCGCCTCCTGAACCAGCGCATCTTCCGGAGCGTGCGCATCCGCGGCGATCAGGGGGCCGCGGGCGTGGTGGTGCGCGTGGCGGTGGAGGAGCGGCTCACCCTCGTGCCCATCCCGGTCGCCTTCGCGTCGCGCGGGGTGCTCACCGGGGGCGTGGTCCTCCTCGACTCGAACCTCTTCGGCGCCGGGAAGCAGCTCGTCGCCGGCGGCCTGGCGTCGAACCGGGGGACGACGGGGTTCCTGAGCTACCGCGATCCGGGGATCGCCTACTCCCGCTGGCTCCTCGCCGCGCGGATCGCCGGCGGCGACCTCCGGCGCGAGCGGTTCGAGGGCTCCACGATCGCGTACGCGTACCGCGATCGGTTCGTGGACGCGGGCCTCGCCGGCGGGTACCGCCTCGGCCAGCGCCTGTCGATCCTCGCCGGCTGGTTCGAGCGCCGCGAGGACGTGCGCGCCGCGCCGGGACGCGCGGCGCCGCCCGACGGAGGGCCGGTGGGCGGCCCGACCCTGGAGCTGGAGCTCGACGCCTCCGACTACCAGGGCTTCCTCACGCGCGGCGTCGTCGGCCGGATCGAGGCGCGCCAGGGCTTCCGGCTCGGCGGGCGCGACCGCGATCCGCTGCACCTCGCCGCCACGGCCACCTGGAGCGGCCGCGCCCTGCGCGATCACGCGGTCGCCCTCACCCTCCGCCTCGACCACGTGCGCGGCGACCCGGTGCTCGACGCCGTCCGCCTCGGCGCGCTGCCGGGCTCGCGCGGCTTCCAGAGCCAGGGGCTCTGGGCCGAGGACGCCGCGCAGGCCGCGCTGGAGTACCAGGTGCCGGTCTGGAGGCCGCGCTGGGGCGCGCTCACGGTCGCCGGCTTCGCCGACGCCGGCGTCGCCCGCTGGCGCGGGGAGGAGACGCGCTACGTCGCCCCGGGCCTCGGGATGCGCGTCTTCCTGCGGAGCGTGGCCGTCCCGCTGCTCGGGTTCGACGTCGCCTGGGCGACGACCGCAGACCGGCCGGCGTTCGCGGTGCAGCTTGGGTTCCGGAGGTGAGCGGGCGCGCCGGGTCCCGTGCCAGCGCCCCCGCCCGCGGCGCCCCGCCCGCCCACCGCCGCACGTGCTTCGCGACATCGGCGGCCCCGGTTCCCGGGCGTCAGCCCCCTGCGCTAGAAGAGGCGGGTGCGAATCTGCGTCTTCGGCGGCTCCTCCCCAGGCCGGAAGCCCTCCCACGTCGCCGCCGCGCGAGAGCTGGGCCGGACCCTCGCCCGGCGGGGCATCGGGCTCGTCAACGGCGGCGGGCACGTCGGCATGATGGGCGCGATGGCCGACGGCGCGCTCGAGGCCGGCGGCGAAGCGATCGGGGTCATCCCGCGCGCGCTCATGGAGCGCGAGCTCGGGCACGCGGGCATGACCCAGCTCCGCGTCGTCGAGACGATGCACGAGCGCAAGGCGCTCATGGCCGAGCTGTCCGACGGGTTCGTGGCGCTGCCGGGCGGCATCGGCACGCTCGAGGAGCTGTTCGAGGCGTGGACCTGGGCCGGCCTCGCCATCCACGCGAAGCCCGTCGCCGTCCTCGACGTCGAGGGCTACTGGGAGCCGCTCCTCGCCATGGCGGACCGGATGGTGGAAGAGGGCTTCCTGCCCGCGCACCTGCGGGCGGCGCTGCTCGTGGCGCGCGCGCCAGACGCGCTGGTGGACGCGCTCCTCGCGTACCGCCCCTCGGCGGCGCGGTGGCCGTCGCCCGGCGTGAAGCCGTAGCGGCGGTCGGTGGTCGGCGGGTCAGTGGTCGGTTCCGCTTCACCGACAACCGACAACCGACAACCGACCACTGACCACTGACCACTGACCACTGACCACCGACTACTGACCACTGATCCTGTGCTCCATCTCCGCGAAGAACGTCGTCGTCTTGAAGAAGACGAGGTCCACGACGCCGGTCGGACCCTGGCGCTGCTTCGCGATGATGAGCTGGACGGCGACGGTGTCGGCGTTGGCCTGGCCCGCCTGCACGTCCTTCGAGTCCTCCTCGCTCCGGTGGAGGAAGAGGACGATGTCGGCGTCCTGCTCGATGGCGCCCGACTCGCGGAGGTCGGAGAGCATGGGCGGCTCGCCCTTGCGCTTCTCGACCGAGCGGTTGAGCTGCGAGAGGGCGATGATCGGGCAGTGCAGCTCCTTCGCGAGCGACTTGAGCGAGCGGCTGATGGTGGCGATCTCCTGCTCGCGCGACTGGTTCGCGCGCTCGCTCGGCGCGTGCATGAGCTGGAGGTAGTCGATCACGACGAGGTCGAGGCCGCCGTTCTCGCGCTTCAGCTTGCGGCACTTGGAGCGGAGCTCGACCGGCGTGAGGACGAAGTTGTCGTCGAGCCAGAGCGAGGCCGCGCCGATCCGGTCGGCCTGGTTCGCGAGCTTGTCCCAGTCGTTGCGGCCGAGCTTGCCCTGCGAGAGCTTCCGCCAGTCGAGCTTGGCCTCGGACGCGAGGATGCGGAGGGCGAGCTGCTCGGACGGCATCTCGAGCGAGAAGAACGCGACCTTGCGCGGCTCCTTGCAGGTCGCGGCGTGGACCGCGATGTTGAGCGCGAAGGCCGTCTTTCCGACCGAGGGGCGCGCGGCGAGCACGGTGAGCGTGCCGGGCTGGAGGCCGAGCGTGTTCTTGTCGAAGCTGTTGATGCCCGTGGGGACGCCGGTGATCGGCGAGAGCCCCTGCTGCACGCGCTTCTGGACCGCCTCGATGCTCTCCAGGGCGCGGAGCGCCGGCTCGGAGATGCGCTTCAGCGTGTCCACGCTCGGGCCCTGCGCGGTGTCGAGCACCTGCTGCTGGGCGGTGTCGAGGAAGCGCTGGATGTCCGCGCCGGCCTCGTACCCCTGATCGACGATCTTCTGCGCGGTGAGCATCATCCGCCGCGCGCTGGCCTGCTCCTGCACGACGCGCGCGTAGTGCGCGACGTTCGCGGCCGAGCCGATGGCGCGACCGAGCGAGAGCGGCAGCTCGTGCGGCACGGCGGTGCCGAGCAGCCCCTTCGCGTCGAGCCGCTGCTGGACGAGGATCGGGTCGAGCGCCTTCGCCTCGCGCGCGAGCTCCTCGCAGGCGCCGTACACGTGCTGGTGGGCGAGCAGGTAGAAGTCGCCGGAGCGGAGCAGGGCCGCGACCTGATCGAAGGCGGTCTCGTCCGTCAGGATGGCCCCGAGGACGGCCTGCTCCGCCTCGAGGCTGTGGGGGAGGTCGCGCGCGGTCCGGAGCGGCGAGACTCCGGCCTCGCCTGGCCGCCTGGCGTGTTCCTCGTGCATCGGGACGCGGACTCTAGCAGCCGGGTCGGACGGGGATCTCTGTCGATGTTCGGTGGATAAGCCCGAAAATCGCGAGGAAGAACCGGGTGGATAGGCCGTGGATGGCCTGTGAAGAACTCCCGGCGCCTGCGGAGGGGCCACCGGCGCACCCGGCAACACATCTGGGGCTCGGCGCGAGCCAGGTCCCCGTGGGAGCGGGCTTTTCCGCGCACCCGGGCGACGAGCGCCGCCTCCGGGCGGGCGATCTCCCACACCCTCACCCGTCGATCGTTTCCCGGCGAGCAAGTAGAAGGGACGGATGCGTGCACTCGTGGTGGTGGTGGGAGCGGTGGCCGTCCTCTCCGGATGCGCCGAGGTGGGCAAGCTGGCGGCGGCGGCGATCGACCCGCCCCGGCTCACCTTCAAGTCGGTGGACGTCCGCTCGTTCGACCTCGAGGGGGTGACGCTCGGCTTCAACATGGACGTCGAGAACCGGAACGCGTTCGGCCTCGAGGTCGCGCGGATCACCTACGGCATCGAGATGGAGGGGACGCGCGTCCTCACGGGGGACGCGCCCGGCGGCCTCGCGCTCCCCGCGCAGAAGAAGGTCCCGCTCACCTTCACCGCCCGCGTCCGGTTCCGCGACGTGCCCGGCATCGCCTCCCTCGCGGGGAAGCGGGACTCGGTCCACTACCGGCTCGCGGGCTCGGTCGGCGTGAACACGCCGCTCGGCGTCCTCGACCTCCCCGTGTCGCACCAGGACACGCTCGCGCTCCCGAAGATGCCGCGCTTCTCGCTCGATGGGCTGGCGATCCGGTCGTTCTCGCTCACGCGCCTCGCGCTCGACCTCAAGCTGCGGATCGCGAACCCGAACGTGTTCCCGCTGCCGGCCGGGCGGCTCGACGCCGCGCTCTCGCTCGGGTCGTCGCGCGTGGCGCGCGTCGAGAACCGGAGCCTCGCCCCGGTGCGCGGGAACGGGAGCGCGGTGGTGACGATCCCGATCGACCTCGACCTCGCCGAGGCCGGCCGCGCCGGGCAGCAGCTCGCGCGCGGTGCCGCGGTGCCCGTCGGCATCAAGGGCGAGGCCGACCTGGCCGGCGCCCGGCTGCCGGTCGAGCTCGGCTCCGAGCTCAAGCTGCGGTAGGCCGCGCCGCGCGGGAGCCTGAAACGGAGACGGCCGCCCGGGAGGGCGGCCGTCGGTGCCTTCACGCGCTGCGCGCGCCGAGGGCTACAGGTCGAACCGGCCGCGGACGCCGAGCTCCAGCCACTGGTGCAGCCCCTTGTCGTCGAGGTCCTCGCCATCGCCGTCGATCTCGGCCGCCGAGTATCGCGCGATGCTCAGCATCGCGAAGGGGCCGAGCGAGAACGGCCCGCCGAGCTTCCACTCGACGCCGCCCTGCAGGTTCAGGAGCTCGGCGCCGTGGAGCTTGAGCTCCGACCGCGACCCGTTGTTGTCTATGCGGATCCGCAGCCACTCGTAGCCGATGCCGGCCCCGATCCACGGCGTCGCCGACCCGCCGAGGAAGCGGTAGTCGACCTGCAGGCCGAGCCGGAGCAAGGCCGCTCCGCACTCGACCCCGTCCTCGTCACAGAAGTCCTCGAAGTTCTCGCCGAGGACGCCGACGGCTGCGGAGACGTAGCCGCCGACCGTGATGGCGGGCGTGACGCGGTAGCCGATGTCGAACTGGAATGGGATCTGGCCGTTGATGAGGTCGGCGAGGTCTTCGCCCTCCGCCGCCTCCCCCATCGCGATGGCGTACCCCGTGCGCGGCCCGAGGCTCAGCTGCGCGGAGGCGAGCGTGGGGGCGAGGAGGACCACGAGGACCGCGAGGATCGAACGCATGCGCATCGGCTCAGTTCCTTTGGGCGTGAGGAGGTTGCTCGCGCCGGCGAGCCTTGCACGGGCACCGGCGCATGGCAACATCCTCGAAACGCGGCGGGCGCCCGGAGGGCGGCCGCCGCTCCTTCACGGAGTGCGAACGTCGGCTACAGGTCGAACCGGCCGCGGACGCCGAACTGCAGCCACTCGTGGACGCCCTTGTCCTCGATGTCCATGTCCTCACCATCCTGGGAGCCCTTCGAGTACTGGCCGATGCTGAGCATCGCGAAGGGACCGACCAGGAACTTCGAGCCGACCTTCCAGTCGACGCCGCCCTGCAGGTTGAGGAACTCGAAGCCCTTGAAGGTCATCTCGAGCTCCTCGCTGCCAGCTTCGGCCTTGATCTTCGCCCACTCATAGCCGATGCCAGCGCCGATCCACGGCGACATCGAGGCGCCCTTGAAGGCGTACTCCGCCTGCAGGCCCAGCCGGTACACGCGCAGGGAGCAGTCGACGCCATCCTGGTCGCAGATCTCCTGGAATTCGTCGCCCGCCAGGCCGATGCCGGCGGAGAAGTAGCCACCCAGCGTGAACGCCGGCGTCAGGCGGTAGCCGACGTCGAGCTGGAGCGGGATCTGGGCCTTGATGCCATCGGAGAGATCACCGTCCTCCACGGCCTCGCCCATCGCGAGGCCGTAGCCCAGCCGCGCGCCGAGGCTCAGCTGCGCGGAGGCGAGGGTGGGAGCGAAGAGGACGGCGAGAACGGCGAACCTTGCAAGCGTGCGCATCGGTGTGAGCTCCTTGTGTGTGGGTGTGCAGCGATGGGAGACGATCGCTGCTTCACCACGGGCGAACCTTGCACGGAGCGTTCCCGGAGCAGGGGATCGCGCAGGGTCGCCTGGAGCCACGGTTCGGCGCGGATGCGGGCAGGGGTGGGCCCGGACCCGAGGGTTGGGCGGGACACCCCCGGCCACCCGGGGCGGCGGCTACCCCGCCGCCTGCAGTCCGCGCACGAGGTAGTAGATCGCCTCGGGGTGGTGGAGCACCACGGCGCTCGTGGACTGCTCCGGCACCATCTGGTGCGCCTCGGTCAGCGTGACGCCGATGGTCCGGTCGGGCTCGAGCAGCTTCCAGACCTCCGCCTGGTCCGCGAGCTCGGGCCAGGAGGGGTAGCCCGGCGAGTAGCGCTTCCCCTGGTTCTCGACCAGGCCGAGCTCCTTGCGGACGCGGACGTGCCAGTGGTCGGCGAGCGCCTCGGCGGCCTCGACGGCGAGGCCGTGGAGGAACAGCGCGCGGGTGTAGTCGCCCTTGTCCTGCGCCTCGGCCGCGAGCCCGGTGGCGTGGTCCCCCATGGTGACGACCTGGAACGCGACGACGTCCGAGCCGGGCTCCTCGCGGAAGTAGTCCGCCAGGCAGAGGTTCCGGTCGTCCGGCTGCCGCGGGAATTTCAGGCGTGCGAGCGCGGACCGGCGGCTCCCGGGGTCGAGCACGACGAGGTCGTTCCCCTCGGCGTGGCACGGGAAGTAGCCGTAGACGACCTTGGGCGTGAGCCACCCGCGCTGGGCGGCCTCGGCCTTGAGCGCCTCGAGCTTCGGCCCGAACTCCTCCCGGATGAGCCGCTCGTACTCGGCCCCCTTGGCCTTCACGCCCCACTGGAGCTTGAAGAGCTCGGCGAGATCGAGGTGGGGCCAAACGTCGGCGAGCGCGATCGCGCCGGCGGAGACCACCCGCGTGCCCCAGAACGGCGGGGTCGGGATCTTCGCGGCCGGGCCGACCGAGCCGGTCCGCTTCGTCGGGGCGGCGGGCAGCGGGGCGTCCGGGGGGCGGTTCCGGTCGGCGGTCGCCTTCTCCAGCACCGTCTGCTTCAGGGGCGCGCGCTTCGCGGGATCGACGAGCGCCTCCACGATCTCGAGCCCCTCGAACGCGTCCTTCGCGTAGAAGACGCCGCCCGCGTAGGCCTTGCCGTCCTGCGCGAAGTGGGCCTTGTAGCCGAACCGCCGGTTGATCGCGGCGCCCCCGATGATCACCGGGAAGGTGAGCTCCCGCCGGTGCAGCTCCTCGACGCAGAACGGCATCTGCTTCGAGGTCGAGACGAGGAGCGCGGAGAGGCCGATGGCGTCGGCCTTCACCTCGACCGCCTTCTCGAGGATCGTCGCCACCGGGACCTGCTTGCCGAGGTCGTGCACGGTGAAGCCGTTGTTCGAGAGGATGGTCTTCACGAGGTTCTTGCCGATGTCGTGGACGTCGCCGTAGACGGTGGCGAGCACGACGTTGCCCTTGGTCATCCCCTCGGTGCGCTCGAGGAACTGCTCGAGGTGGGCGACCGCCTTCTTCATCACCTCGGCGGACTGGAGCACGAACGGCAGGATGAGCTCGCCCGCGCCGAACCGGTCGCCGACGTCCTTCATCGCCGGCAGGAGCACCGTGTTCAGCACCTCGACCGGCGTGTGCCGGGTGAGGGCCTCGTCGATGAGCTTCTCGATCCCGTCGGGCCGGCGGTGGAGGATCTGCTGGTGGATGCGCTCCTCGGCGGGCCGGCCGGCGAGCGCCGCGAGCGGATCGACCGGGGCCCGCTCCGGCTGGCCCTTCTCGCCGAAGTGCGCGATGAGCCGGGCGAGCGCGTCCTCGCGCCGGTCGAAGACGAGGTCCTCGGCGAGGACCCGCTCCGCCTCCGGGATGGCCGGGTAGGGGAGGATGTCCTTGGGGTTCACGATGGCGAGGTCGAGCCCCGCCTTCACCGCGTGGAAGAGGAAGACCGAGTTCACGACCTCGCGCGCGCTCTTCGCGAGGCCGAAGGAGACGTTGGAGACGCCGAGCGTGGTGAGCACGCCGGGGTTCTCCGCCTTGATCCGCCGGATCCCCTCGATGGTCTCGACCGCGCTGTGCCGGTACTCCTGGCTGCCGGTGGCGAGCGTGAAGGTGAGCGCGTCGAAGACGAGGCTCTCCGGCCCGAGGCCGTACTCCGCCGCGACGGCCACCGTGCGCTTCGCGATCTCCGCCTTGCGCTCGGCCGTCTGGGCCATCCCCTTCTCGTCGATGGTCATCGCCACCACCGCCGCGCCGTAGCGCGCGCAGAGCGGCAGGACCTTCTTCACCCGCTCCCCCGACTTCTCGAGGTTCACGGAGTTGACGATGCAGCGGCCCGGGTAGGTCGCGAGCGCGGCCTCCACCACGTCCGCCTCGGTGGAGTCGATCATGAGCGGCGCGTCCACCGACTGCGCGAGGAGCTTCACGAGCGTGCGCATCTGCGCCGCCTCGTCCTCGCGCTCGTTGAGCGCCACGCACACGTCGAGGACGTGCGCCCCCGCCTCGACCTGGCCGCGGGCGATCTGGACGAGGCCCGCGTAGTCGTCGGCGAGGAGGAGCTCCTTCACCTTGCGCGAACCCTGGCTGTTGAGCCGCTCCCCCACGACGAGCGGCCGCGGGTCCATCTCGAGCGGCACCGCCTTCATGGCCGAGGAGAGCTCGTTCCCGGGGACGCCGCGCGTCCGCGACGCGCGCGTGAGGCCGCGGAGGCGCGCCACCACGGCGGCGAGGTGGTCCGGCGTCGTGCCGCAGCAGCCGCCCACCAGGTCCACGCCGTACTCGGCGACGAACTGGGCGAGCGCCTCGGCGAGGGCCTCGGGGGAGAGCTTGTAGACCGCGCGCCCGTCCTCGTTCTCGGGCATGCCGGCGTTGGGCAGGACGGAGACGTACTTCGCGCACCGCTCGCCGAGGTACTTCACCGACGCCCGCATCTCCGCGGGGCCGGTCGAGCAGTTGAGGCCGACGCAGTCGACGGGCAGCCGCTCGAGCGTCGCGAGCGCCGAGCCGATGTCGGTCCCGAGGAGCATGCGGCCGTTCTGGTCGATGAGCGTCGGCTGCGCGATGACGAACACGTCGCGCTTCGCCTCCCGCCGGGCCGCGTCCACGCCCAGCACCGCCGCCCGGAGCTCCAGCATGTCCTGCTGGGTCTCGATGATGATCGCGTCCACGCCGCCCTCGATGAGGCCGCGCGCCTGCTCGCGGAAGATCTCCTCGAGCGCGCCGGGCGTGATGTTGCCGAGCGCGGGATCCGACGACGAGGGCAGCATGCCGGTCGGGCCGATCGAGCCGGCGACGAACCGCGGGTGGTCGGGCGTCGCGAACCGCTCCGCGGCGCGGCGGGCGAGGTGCGCGGCCTTGAGGTTCACCTCGTGGGTGCGGTGGCCCATCCCGTACTCGTCGAGCTTGAGGCGCGACGAGCCGAACGTGTTGGTCTCGACGATGTCGCAGCCGGCCGCGAAGTAGCGGGCGTGGATGTCCTCGAGGACGTCGGGCCGGGTGAGCGCGAGGAGATCGTTCGCACCCTCCATGCCGCCGAAGTCGGCGGCCTTGAGCTGGAGGCGCTGGATCTGGGTGCCCATGGCGCCGTCGAACACGACGGGCCGTCGCTCGATGAGATCGCGGAGGTTCACGTGCGGTTTCGCTTCTCCCCGGGCGCGGCGGCGAGGCGTGCCGGCCAGCCCTGCGGGAGGCTTTTTAGCGGTTGGCCTCACGCGGCCGCAATCTGCCTCAAATCGCCGCGGGCACCCGCGCTCGATCACGAGGCGCCTGCTCGGGATCTAGGCGGCGCCCCTCCCCCTGTCAAGCGCGCGGACGTCGATCCGGTTTGACGGATGACCGCCACTTTGGCGTTCGCCCGGGCGCCAGGTCGGTGGGCCCAAAGGAGAAATTCCACTTGCGCGGCATCCGGCACGGCGGATGGGACGGAGGTAGACTCCCTCCATGCTCCGCGAGGCCCGCTACTGGGAGCCGACCGGCGACGGCCGCGTCCGGTGCACCCTCTGCCCGCGCGATTGCCGGCTCCGCGACGGCCAGGCCGGGTTCTGTTACGTGCGCGAGAACCGCGGCGGGAAGCTCGTCTCGATCGCCTGGGGCCGCTCGACCGGGTTCGCGGTCGATCCCATCGAGAAGAAGCCGCTCGCGCACTTCCGGCCCGGCTCGAGCGTGCTCTCGTTCGGCACCGCCGGGTGCAACCTCGGCTGCCGCTTCTGCCAGAACTGGGACATCTCCAAGGCGAAGCTCGGCGACGAGCGCGCGTCGGACGGCTGGACGCCGGAGCGGGTCGTGGCGCTCGCGAAGGCCGAGGGCGCGCCGGGGATCGCCTTCACCTACAACGACCCGGTCATCTGGGCGGAGTACGCGATCGAGGTCGCCGAGGCGGCGCACGCGGCCGGGCTCTACACCGCCTTCGTCACCGCGGGCTACGTCGGGGCGGAGGCCCGGCGGGACATCTTCCCGCACATGGACGCGGCCAACGTCGATCTCAAGGCGTTCACCGAGCAGTTCTACGCGCGGATCACGCTCGCCCACCTCGGGCCGGTCCTCGAGACGCTGGAGTGGCTCGCGAGGGAGTCGCGCACCTGGGTCGAGGTGACGAACCTCGTCATCCCGGGCGAGAACGACGCGCCGGAGGAGACGGCGCGGCTCGCGCGGTGGCTCGTCGAGCACGTGGGCCCGGACGTCCCGCTCCACCTCACCGCGTTCCACCCCGACTTCAAGCTGCGCCATCGGCCGCCGACGCCTCCGGCGACGCTCACCCGCGCGCGCGCGATCGCCCGCGGCGAGGGGCTCCGCTACGTCTACACGGGCAACGTGCACGACGCCGACGGGCAGACGACGTGGTGCCCCTCGTGCGGCGAGGCGGTCATCGAGCGCGACTGGCACGCCGTGCGGCGGATCCGGATGCGCGGCGCCGCGTGCGCGCGCTGCGGCGCGACGATCGCGGGCCGGTTCGACGAGGCGGAGCGGAGCGCCGGGGGCCGGCGGCACCTGGGGCTACCGCGGGCGTGAACGCCAGCGGCTACTCGGCCGGCGGGCCGCAGAGCCCGCCGGGCGCGGAGAGCTCTTCCCAGCGCTCCTCGGACATCCCGCAGGCCGACTTGCCGCACCGGCCGTCCGTCCAGTCGCAGAAGTCGACGCCCTCGGGCGCCCAGCAGGTGTCGAGCTTCGCCTCGCAGGCCTCCTGGGCGTCGTCGTCCGGGTTGAGCCGCGAGATCTCGTTCTGCACGTTCCGCTCGCACGCCGCCCGGGTCTGGCCCACCGCCGTGCAGCCGCAGAGCCGCTCGCCGAGCTCCTTGCAGGCGGTGCTGCACCCGGAGGCGACGAGCGCGCAGGCGACTGCGGCGAGCGAGAGGGCGAGGCGCATGAAGGGCGCGAGGATCGCCCGGAGGGCCCCGGGCGTCAAGCGGCTCGGCGCGCCCCGACGGGCGCGCGCGCGCCGTCCGCGGGTCGTCCGGGAATACCGCGCGGCCTCGTCCGTCTGCTATGGAGACCGCCATGCTCGCCCTGATCCTCGCCCTCTCCGTCGCCGCCCCCGCCGCCCCCGCCGAGCCGCCGAAGCCCGCGACGGCGTCCGAGGCCCTGGCGCTCGTCCGGAAGGTCCAGGCCCACTACGACCAGACGAAGGACCTCCGGGCGAAGTTCCAGCAGACGTACACGTACTCCGGGTTCGGCCGGAAGCAGACCTCCTCGGGCGAGCTCCTCGTGAAGAAGCCGGGGATGATGCGCTGGGAGTACACGAAGCCCGCCCCGAAGATCGTCGTCGTCAAGGGGACGCGCCTCGTCCAGTACGAGCCCGAGGAGAACCAGGCCTACGTGGACGAGCGGTTCGACGCGAGCGGCATGAGCGCCGCCCTCACGTTCCTCCTCGGCAAGGGCGACCTCGAGAAGGAGTTCGACGTCGCGGTCCGTCCCGGCGGGACCCTCGTGCTCCGCCCCAGGGTGGAGGACCCGCGGGTCGAGAGCATCGAGCTCGTCGCCGGGCCCGAGGGGCAGATCCTCGTGACCCGCGTCATCGACGGCGCGAGCAACGTGAACGAGATCCGGCTCGAGGACGTCCGCCGGAACGTCGGCCTCCCCGACGGCGCGTTCGAGCTGGAGCTGCCGAAGGGCGTCGTGCGGATGGAGCCGCCGGCGAAGGAGCGCTAGCGCGGGGGCCCGAGCGCCTCCGCCCGCGCCCGCTCCATCGCCGCGCGCACCTCGGGCCTCGGCCGCGCGACGAGGGCGAGCGCCGCGCCGAAGGTGAAGCCGCCGAGGTGGGCGGCCACGTCGGCGTACGGGAGCAGCGCGCTCGCGAAGGCGAGGACGACGAGCACGACCGCGACGCGCGACGCGATCCGCCGGAGCGTCGCCGGGGGGAGCCGGGTGCGCTCGCGCACGCCGAGGAAGAGGAGGAGCCCGGTGATCGCCGCGGTCGCCCCGGTCACGCCCATGTAGGCGCGACCGGGCGCGAACGCGAAGCTCGCCACGGTCGCGACGAAGCCCCCGCCCACGAAGGCGAAGAAGAGCCACTTCCCCCCGAGGAGCTTCTCGAGGAGCGGCGCGACCGCCGCCAGGACGAGGAGGCCGACGACGAGCCCGGCGAAGTCGCCGTGCACGAACGTGGCGGTGAAGAACCGGTACGGCTCGCCGCGCTCGATGGCGGAGGAGATCTTGGCGAGCGCGGTGACCGCCCACGCGAGCTTGTCCGGGTCGCGCTGGAGCGGCGGGAGCGCGTTCGCGACGCTGGAGACGATGAGGACGAGCAGGCCGAGCCGGAACGCGGTGCGCCCCTTCCTCCCCTCGAGGTGCCGGTCGAGCCCGGGGTCGCCGGTGGCGCTGGGCGGCTCCGGCGCGGCCGATCCCCCGGCGACGCGCCCGCGCCGGTTCGCGGCGAGGTCGCGCCAGAGGCGGACGCCGAGCAGCGTGAAGAGGAGCGGGACCGCGGCGAGGAAGGCCGACTGCGGCGCGCTGAAGCCCCACTCGAGCGGCGGCTGCCCCGGCGGCGGCGGCGCGCGCCAGCTCCGGACGCCGAGCGCGGCGAGGGCGATCGACGCGGTGCCCACCACGGGCGCGACGACGAGGAGCGTCTTGAGCCACCGCTCGAGGGCCGCCTCGCGCGGGCTGGGTCCGGACTCCGGCGGCACCGGGATCCGCGCGAGCGCGCCGCGCAGGGCGCGCACGGCGAGGTACGCGGCGACGGGGGAGAGGAACAGGCACACGAGGAGGAGGAGCCCGGCCCTCATCGGCGGCGGCGCCAGCAGGATCACGAGGGGGAGGACCACGATCACCGCGACGAGCGGGGTGACCGGGTGCCGGAGCGCGCGCAGGGAGGGCATGTCCCTCCTATACTTCAAAGGGGCGGGGCGCCCCCAGGTCGGTGGGGGCCCCGGCGCCGCGGGACAGCCCGCCCCGCGCGAACGAGGTGCCTGAGATGAGCGACTCCGCAGACCCCCGCACCGCCTGGAACGCCTGGCGCGAGCGCCGGGACGCGCGACTCCGCGCGCCCGACGGCTGGCTCGCGGTCGTGGGGCTGCACTGGCTCGCCGAGGGGGAGAACCGGGTCGAGGGGCTCCCGGGCGTCTTCGACGTGCGCGGCGCGGAGGTGACGCTCCGCGCACGGCCCGAGGACGGGTGGCGCGTCGGCGACGCCGCGGCGGTCGAGCACGCCCTCCGCACCGACGCGGAGCGGGATCCCGACCGGCTGCGGCTCGGGACGCGCACGGTCATGGCGATCCGGCGTGGTCCAGGGCTCGGGCTCCGCGTCTGGGACGCGGCGAGCCCGGCGCTCCGGACCTTCGGCGGGGTCGAGGCCTTCCCGTTCGATGCGCGGTGGCGGGTCCACGCGCGGTGGGAGCCGTTCGCGGCGCCGCGCGAGGTGGAGCTCCCGGCGAGCGCCGGTCCGGCGCAGCGCGCGCGCGTGCCCGGGAGGGCGCGGTTCACCCTCGATGGGGAGGAGCTCGCGCTCGAGCCGACGCTCGAGGCCGACGGCGCGCTCCAGTTCGTCTTCAAGGACGCGACCGCGCCGCGCGAGACCTACGGCGGCGGCCGGTTCCTCGCCGCGCGGCCGCCCGTGTCCGGCCGGCTCATCCTCGACTTCAACCGGGCGTACAACCCGCCCTGCGCGTTCACCGCCTTCGCGACGTGCCCCCTCCCGCAGCCCGAGAACGTGCTGGCCGTGCGGATCGAGGCGGGGGAGAAGGCGCCGCGCTGACGGCTCAGTTCTCCGTCCCGTTCCCCCACGGGTTCCAGTCCACCCACCGTGGATCGTCGATCCGCTCCCTCCCCGCCCGGAAGGCCTCGACGATGCAGTCCTCGCTCGGCTCGTCCTCGACGCGGGGGAGCTCTCCGCTCTCCTCCATCCACCGGAGCTGCCGCCGGAACGTCTCGACGAGCGGCACGGTCGTCCGGAACCCGAGGTCCCGCGCGGCCTTGGAGTTGTCGTAGATCGACGCGAACCGGTAGATGAACCAGACGCCGAGGCTCCGGCGCGGGGCGGCCTTCCGCAGCCACTCGGACGGAACGTGAACGAGGTCGGCGGTCCCGCCCGCCGCGGCCGCGAGCGTGCGGTAGACGCCGTTCCAGTCCGTGTGCTCGTCGGAGGTGAGGTGGTAGTCGTTGCCGTACGCCTTCGGGTTCCCGAGCGACGCGACGAACCCCCGGGCGACGTCGGAGACGTGGGCGATCGCCCACGGGGTCGCGCCGTCGTCGTGCAGGACGATCGGGAGCCCGGCCCGGATCCGCGCCGCGAGCGCGTCGTCGAAGAGGACGCCGCTGAACGTGATCCCCTCGCCGCAGGTGAAGCTCGGGCGGAGGATGGTCGCGGCGGTCCCGCCCGTCCCGGAGCGATCGAGGAGGATCCTCTCGATCGCCGCCTTGTTGATCCCGTACGCGCCGAACGGGTTCCGGCGGGTGGTCTCGCGGATCGGGAGCTCGAGGCCCGGCCCGCCGTAGACGCACGCGGTCGAGCAGAGGACGACCTGCGCCGCCTTCCCCCAGAACGTCTCCACGAGCTGCTCGCCGTTCCGGGGCGCGAAGGCGGTCATGTCGATCACCGCGTCCCAGGTCCGCCCCTCGACGGCGCGCTCGAGCGAGCCCTCCTGCCACCGGTCGCCGGTCAGCACCTCCAGCCGCCCCCGGACGCGCACCGGCGTCCGGCCGCGATTGAAGACCGTGACCACGTCGCCGCGGTCGAGGAGCTGCTGCGAGATGGCGGTGGAGATGAGCCCGGTGCCGCCGACGAGGAGGACGCGCATGGGACGAAGCCTCCGGACGCTCTACGGAACCACCTTGAGCCCGCGGCGCGGCGCCCGCGCCGGCGGCGCCTCGGCCGGCGGCCGCGGCGCGGGGCGCGAGGGATCGCGCGCCACGACCCGGCCGACGAGGTCGTAGTCCGACGCGTCGGTGACCTCCAGCGTGACGAGCTCGCCGGGATAGGCCATCCCGTCGTTCACGTACGTGACGCCGTCGATCTCGGGCGCCTGCTGCGCGTGGCGGCCGACGAGGAGGTGCTCCGTCTCCTCCGAGCGCCCCTCGACGAGGACCTCGAGGCGCCGGCCGATCATCGCCTGCTGGTGCGCCCGCGCGATCTCGCGCTGGACCTCCATGATCCGCGCGTGGCGATCGCGCTTCAGCGCCTCCGGCACCTGGTCCGGCAGCTCCGCCGCGCCCGTCCCCTCCTCGCGCGAGTACTCGAAGACGCCGAGGTGCTCGAACCGCTGCTCCTCGACGAACCGGAGGAGGTCCTCGAAGTCCGCCTCGGTCTCGCCGGGCAGGCCGACGATGAGCGAGGTCCGCAGGGCGATGCCCGGCACGCGCGCCCGCATCCGGGCGAGGAGCTCCCGCAGGAAGGCGGAGTCGCGGCCGCGCCGCATCGTCCGGAGCAACCGGTCCGAGGAGTGCTGGAGCGGCATGTCCAGGTACTTCACGATCTTCGGCTCGTCCGCGAGGACCTGGAGGAGCGCCTCCGGGACGTCGCGCGGGTACGCGTAGTGGAGCCGGAGCCAGCGGATCCCGTCCACCCTGCAGAGCGCGGGCAGGAGGTGGTGGAGCCGCGTCTTCCCGGGGAGGTCGTAGCCGTAGGCGGTCAGGTCCTGGGCGACGAGCGAGAGCTCCACGGTCCCCTGGGCGGCGAGCGCCGCCGCCTCGGCGACGAGGTCGTCCACCGGCCGCGACCGCTGCGGGCCGCGCAGCTTCGGGATGATGCAGAACGCGCAGTCGTTGTCGCAGCCCTCGGCGATCTTGAGGTACGCGGTGTGCGAGGCGAGCGAGTTCACCCGGGGCGTCGCCGCGGAGTGGACGAACTCGGGGTCGGGGACGACGAGCCGCTTCGCCTGCGCGTCCTGGACGATCCGGGCGACGTCGGCGTAGGCGCCGGTGCCGAGGAAGTGATCGACCTCGGGCAGCTCCTGCGCGAGCGCGTCCGCGTGGCGCTGCACGAGGCAGCCCGTCACGACGAGCTTCTTGCAGCGGCCGGTCTGCTTGAGCTCCGAGAGCTCGACGATGGCGTCCACCGACTCGGCCTTGGCGCTCTCGATGAACCCGCAGGTGTTGACCACGACGACCTCGGCGGCGGCCGGGTCCTGGACGAGGCGGAACCCGGCCTCGAGGAACGTGCCGAGCATCACCTCGGAGTCGACGCGGTTCTTGGGGCAGCCGAGGGTGTGGAGGTAGACGGGGGTCATCGGGCGTCCGCTCGCCCTGCGCCAGTCGGAGGGGGAGCGGAGCGCGCGGATCTAACAGACCGGCGCTGGCCCGGCAATCCGGCCTCCCCGAACCGCCGCCCTGCGTCCCGCCTGCCACGCCGCCGTGTCCCGCCCGGCCCGCGCCCCCTGGAAACCGGCGGCGCGGCGGGCGGTTCGACGGTGGCCCGCGGCTTGCTCCCTCGCCGGGGCATGCGACGACTCCTCGCCATCGGGTTCATCTGGCTGTGCTGCGCGGGCGCCTGGTCCGTGCTCGGCTCCACCCTCGCCGTCCGGAGCTCGGCGACGTTCGAGGACAACCTCGCCGAGGTGCAGGCGCTCTGGGGCCCGCCGCTCGAGCAGGCGCCCCCGTCCGCGGTCGGGACCGAGACGCACGCGGTGAAGAAGCTGCGCGAGGAGTGGGACCCGAAGCGGGCGTCGATGGTGACGGTCCCGTCCACGGTGGAGGAGACGACGCGCGCGCCGATGACCCTGGCCCGGTCCGAGGTCGACGCCGCGCTCTCCCTGGAGCACCGGCGGAAGGGGCTCCTCTGGTACCCGACGTACGGCGTCACGTTCTCCGGCCGGTACACGTTCCGGAACGACACGCCGGAGCAGCGCGACGTCGTCATCACGTTCCCGCTCGAGGCGGGCGTCACGTACGACGGGTTCCTCGTCCAGGGGCCCGACGGGACCGCTCTCGAGCCGAGCTTCGGCGAGGGCGGGGCCGCGGTCCGCGCGGCGATCGGCCCGGGCGAGTCGCGGGCGTTCGCCGTGGGGTACAAGGCGCGCGGGATCAAGACCTGGCGGTACGGCGCGCGGGGGACGGGGCTCGGGGCGGAGGAGGGCCGCGTGCGCGGCTTCCGCCTCACCGTGACCACGGACTTCGACCAGATCGACTTCCCGGCGGGCACGCTCTCGCCGACGGTCCACCGCGCCGCGGACGGCCGATGGTCCGGGACCTGGCAGTTCGAGCAGTTCGTCTCGCGCGCGACGATCGCGGTGGAGCTCCCGCAGAAGCTCAACCCGGGGCCGCTCGCGTCCAAGATCACCTTCTTCGCGCCGGTGTCGCTCCTCTTCTTCTTCTTCGTGACGGGGATGGTCCTCGCGGCCCGCCGCAGGTCGATCCACCCGATGAACTACTTCCTCCTCGCCTGCGCCTTCTTCGCGTTCCACCTCCTCTTCGCGTACCTCATCGACCACCTCGACGTCGGCCTCTCGTTCGGGGTCGCGTCGGCGGTCTCGGTGGTGCTCGTCGTGAGCTACACGCGCCTCTTCGTCGGGTGGCGCGAGGCGCTCGGGACGTTCGGGCTCTCGCAGCTCCTCTACCTGGTCCTCTTCTCGTTCACCTTCTTCTGGAAGGGGTTCACGGGCCTCGCCATCGCCGCCGGCGCGATCCTCACGCTCTTCGTCATCATGCAGCTCACCGGCACGCTCGACTGGGAGGAGGTCCTCCGCCGCCCCGCGGAGCGCCCGCCGCCGCCGCCGCCGATCCCGAGGTCCGCGAATCCCGCCGTCTGACGGGGGGAGGGGAAGGGACGGGCGGGCGGCGCACTCCTCGGCGCCGCCCGCCCGGGCCCGCTTCACCGGGCCCGCTCCACCGCACCCGCTTCACCGCACCCGCTTCACCGCACCCGCTTCCGCTCGTGCTGAGCGTAGCGGCCGCCGCAGGCGGCCGCGGAGTCGAAGCACGAACTGTCGGGACATTCGATTGCCATACGCCTCGCCTGTGGGCGCGTTGCCGTGGGGCGGCCGGCCGGGCCCGCCGGGCTCGCCGACCAGGGTCGAGTGCTCGGCGCCCACGAACATTCGTAGGACGCGCGCGTGCCGCCGGTGATCCCGCGGGCGCGCCGCCGAAACTCGGCGGCCACCTCCGCGCTTCGCGCGGGTGGCCGCCTCGAACATCGGCGGCGCGCGCGCTCGCTCCTCTCCGCGCGCGTGCCACGCCAGCCGACGTTCGGCGCCTGCGCCGATGGTCGGCTCGCTCCGGCGGGCCCGCCCGGCCGCCCGGGCGGCGTTGCTTGTGGCGGCTCGGCTGCGAACTCGTCCGCGCTGCGTCCCCTTTTCGCTCACCTCCGGTAGGCCAGACCCGACCTCGAATGGCGACTAAGAGACGGCCTGTGTATGCTCGATTACGGAGGCAGCGGTGATCACCCGAATCGAGATTCAGAACTTCCGGTGCGTGCGGTCGCTCACCTTGGACCTCGCGCCGCTCACGGCCCTCGTCGGGCCGAATGGATCGGGGAAGAGCGCACTGCTCGCGGCGCTGGCGCCGGTTCACCAGCTGACGCAGAGCGATCTCTGGCAACACAGGAACGACGCAAGCGTCGCTGCGTTCGCTGGTGCGCAGCGAGTCTCGCTCTTCGCCGTCAATGCGAACGGGATTCAGTCCTCATCCGGCGGTTATTCGCGCCAGCTCATTCGTCTCGACCTGGCTGCAGCTCGCCGCCAGAACGTTCTGCAGCCCGCGCCACAGTTGGCGCAGGATGGCTCGAACCTAGCGAACGTCTTCGGAACGCTGACCAGGAAGCAGCAGTCCGAACTCGCACAGCAGATTTGCTCCCTGATCCCCCTGTTCACGGACGTGGACGTCGCCCCCGTCGGGAACGGCGCTCATCAGCTCCGTTATCAGGACCGCTGGAACCCGAGCGT
>JAEYZK010000134.1 GCA_023428085.1 Pseudomonadota bacterium | reverse complement strand
GCCCCGGTCCGCGCGGCGTCGATGGCGGCGACGCCGGAGGCGCCCGCGGCGTAGCCGCCCTCGGCGTCGAGCGCGAGCGCGTGCACGCCCACCGCGGCGCCGAGCGGGGCCCAGGTCGCGCCGGCGTCCGACGACGCGTGGAGCTGGTCGCCCCCGAGGAGGAGCCGCCGGTCGTCGAGCGGATCGACGGCGATCGCCTGCGCGAAGCCGCACGAGGCCGCGGTCGGGCAGAACGCGGGCGCGCCGGCGACGGGCGCGAGCGTGGCGCCGCCGTCGGTCGAGCGCAGCAGGAGGCCGCGCGCGGTCCGGCGCTGCGCGTCCATCACCTGGACCGTCGCGTAGAGGAGGCCGGGGGTGCGCGCGGAGACGGCGAGCGCGACCGTGCCGGCGCCGTGGTCGTCCTCGCCGAGCGGCCAGCGGGCGAGCGGGGCCCAGGTCGCGCCGCGGTCGGCGCTGCGCAGCAGGCCCTCCCGGCCGGCCGCGTACAGGGCCTCGCCGTCGAACGGGTCGCGGACGAGCGCGGAGACGGCGTCGCCGCTGAACCGCTGGTCGAAGCGCGCGCCGCCGTCGGTCGAGAGGACGACGCCCGTCTCGGTGGCCGCGAGCACGCGGTCGGGCTCCTCGGTCCAGAAGAGGAGCGCGGCGACGTACGGGGGGAAGAGCTCGCTCCCGCGGGACCACGTGCGGCCGCCGTCGGTGGAGCGCAGGATGCCGATCGAGCCCTGGACGGAGCCGGCGTCGGTGACCGCGCCGGTCCCGGCGACGAGCACCTCGGGGTCTCCGGGCTGGATCGCGAGCGCGCTGATGGACACGACCGCGAGCCAGGGCGCGACCTGGGTCCAGCTCTCGCCGCCGTCGCGGGAGCGCCAGAGGCCGCCGGCCGGCGTGCCCACGACGAGGTGCCGCCGGTCGCCGGGATCCACGGCGAGGGCCGTGACCCGCCCGCCGGCGGCCCGGGGCCCGAGCTCCTCCCACAGGAGGAAGCGGGCGCAGTCCTCCGCCGTGCAGCCCGGGCAGCACTCCGCGGGCGCGGGATCCCCGCCGGCGCCGCCGCACGCGGCGGCGGTCGCGACCAGGAGGGCGGCGGCCAGGGCGGCCGCGCGCGGGCGGAGGGGGCGCGCGGTCATCGGCGCTCGAGCACCACGCTCGTCACGGAGCTGGGGGGGAGGCGGAGGCTCATGGTCGGCGCCGCGGTGCACGGCACCGCCCGCGGCGCGACGGCGCCGGCCTCGGTCGTGTCGGTCAGGGGCTTGCCGTTCACGGTGGCGGGCGAGGGCGCCGTCAGGACCCGGCAGTCGGCCTTCGCCGCGGCGAACCCCTCGAGCGCGAGGGCGGCGTCGAAGGGCCGGTCCACGCTCCGGTTGACGATCATGATCCCGAGCGTGCGGCCGTCGTCGCTCCTGCTGGCCTTGGCCGTCACCGACGCCACGCCGCGCTGCGCCTTCACGACGCCGAGCTGCGCGGCGTCGAACGCGGGCGCGGTCACCTCGGTCTTCAGGAGGCCGCGGTGGAACCGCTCGCGGTACAGGGAGAACAGGTGGTACGTGGGCGTCACGACCAGGCCCTCGGGGGTGTCGGTGAGGAGGCTGCCGTACCAGCGGTGGATGGGGTTCGTGTAGCACGCGGCCATGACGCGCGGCTCGCCGACGAAGACGTCGAGCAGCGACGCCACGTAGATCGCCGCGGCGAGCGTCCGCGACTGATCGACGTAGACGTTCGTGAGCCCCTTCTGGTTGGAGACGCCGAAGAGCGGCCCGTACTCGGTGACCGCGAGCGGCACCCCGGCGCGCTGGGGGCCGGCGCGGGCGAGCCGCCGGGCGACGAGCGCGAGGTCCTCCCGCGTCTGCTCCGACGCGGCGTACAGCGTCCGGTAGGCGGCCCGCCGCCCGGCCTCGGTCTTGAAGGGGTTGCCGCCGTCGATGATCACCGGGGCGTAGGCGTTGTGGACCGCGAAGAAGTCCGCCGGGACGTCGAGCGCGCGGAGCATCCGCTCGGACCACTCGCGGTTCTCCTTCGGGGCGAAGGCGTAGGCGCCGCTGTCGAGGTGGAGGATGGCCCCGACCTTGGCGTCGGGGATCGCCTTGCGGATCGCGTCGCGGTAGGCGGGGAAGTCGCGCGCGTACTTCTCGCCGGCGCGGTAGATGCGGCGGCCGTTGGGCCCGTCGGTGGTGGGGCCGCTGAGGTAGAGCTCGTTGCCGACCTCCCAGAGCGGCGCCGGGACGCCCTCGCCGGCGAGGTGGCGCGCCCAGGACCCGGCCAGCTCCGGCGTGCCGGTCCCGGCGTTGGCGGTGATGAGGGCGCGCGCGCCCGTGGCGCGGAGGAGCGCCGCGAGCTCGGGCGTGCCGAACCGGTGCGGCTCCTCGCGGCGGGTGAAGGCGTTCTCGCCCTTCCCGCGCTTCCCCTGGGGGCCGACGCCCTGCCGCCAGTCGTAGTAGTCGGCGTGGATGCCGCCGGGGAACCGGAAGAGCGGGACGCGCAGCGCGCGGAGCTTGTCCACGACCGGCGCGCGCAGCGCCCCCCGCGCCGGATCGAGGAGCCCGAGCCCGTTCTCGACCCACTCGATGTGCATGCAGAAGAGGTCGGGGTCGAGCCGCCGCTCGACCGCGCCGGCCTGGACGGCGATCCGGACCTCCGCGCCGCCGGACTCCGGCGCCGCGCGGCCTCCCCGCGCGCCGCCGCCGCGCGCCTCCTCCCCGACGACCCGCACGAACGGCTCGGCCACCACGGCCCGGGTCCCGGGGCGGCCGAAGACCTGGATGCCGAACGAGAGGAACGAGGCCCGGGCAGGCACCTCCAGCACCCCGCGGCGCTCGCGGAAGCCGCGGGTGTCCGTCGCGGGGTCGAAGTCGTTCGCGGACTTCTCGGGGGTGAACAGGACGAGGTTCACGGCGGCGCCGTCGGCCTTCACGCGCGCCCCGAACTCGAGCCGCTTCCCGCGGAGCCGCTCGTGCGGCAGCACCTGGAACAGCATGAACGAGTCGTCCCCGCTCGAGCCCTTGCCGACGGGCGTGAGCTCCACCGCGGCCCGCGCGTCCGGGCCGCGGACCGGGCGCGCCTTCCCGAAGCGCTCGCCGCGCGCCTGCCAGCCGGGGATCCCGCGGCCGCCGCCCTTCCCGCGCGCCTCGAACGACGGGTTCTCGAGGAGGTCGGCCGCGCCGGCGGGCCGGGCGGCCAGGGCGAGCGCGAGGACCAGCCAGGGCGTCGTCTTCATGCGAGGAGCTCTCCGTAGAGCGCGCGGAAGCGCGCCGTCATGCGTGGAAGCGTGAACTGCTCGAGGAACCGCGCGCGGGCGCGCCGGCGGAGCGCCGCGGCGCGGTCCGGCGCGCGGAGGAGGCGGACGATGGCCGCGGCGGTCTCCCCGGGGGCGTCCACCCCCACCACCTCCGCGGCGTCCTCCCCGACCGCCTCGACGCAGCCGGGGACGCGGGTCGTGACGATGGCCCGGCCCGCCGCCATGAGCTCGAGGAGGACGAACGGGAGCCCCTCCCAGCGCGAGGTGAGCACCGCGACGTCGAGCAGCGGCAGGAACGGCGCCGCCGCCCGGCCGCCGGCCCACCGGAGCGCCCCGTCGAGCCCGAGGGCGCCGGCGAGGGCCCGCAGCTCGCCCTCCAGCTCCCCGGCCCCCACGAGCACGAACTGGCACTCCGGCACCTCCGCCCGGACCAGCGCCGCCGCGCGGAGGAAGACGTCGATTCCCTTCTGCGGGTGGAGCCGCCCGACGAGGCCGACCACCGGGCGCGCGCGCTCGAGCGCGAGCTCCCGGCGCACCGCCTCGGTCGCGGCCGGGGACGCCGCCGGCTCGGGGATGCCGTAGTAGATGGCCTCGACGCGCTCGCGGGGGGCGTAGCCGCCGTCCACGAGCGCCGCGGCGTCGGCCTGCGACACGGCCACGACGCGGTCGGCGCGCCGGCAGACCGCGCGCTCCGCGGCCTTGCGCAGCGCGATCGCGTGGCGCCCGTAGTTGTGGTGGTGGAACCCGTGCTGCTCGTAGACGAGCGGGGCGCGCACGCCGAAGAGGCCGCGCGCCAGCGTGGCGTAGGTGGTCGCGACGAGGCCGTGCGCGTGGACGACGTCGATCCCGCGGGCGCGCACGAGCCGCGCGACGGCGCGGGCGGGGCCGGGGCGGAACCGCTTGTCGAACGGGATCGGGACGACCGGCGCGCCGAGCGCGCGCACCGTCTCGACGAGCGGGCCGCCGTCGCGGCAGGCGAGCACCGGCTCGATGTCCGTGCCCCGCGCGCCGGCGATGAGATCGCGCACGGCGGTCTGCCCGCCGCCCAGGAACGACTTGTCGATGAGGTGGAGGACCCTCATCGGCGGGCCCCCGCGCCGGCGCGCACGACGCGCCGGTCCCGCAGCGCCCGGCCGAGGCCCGCCATCGCCCCCGCGTACCCGCGCAGCGCGCCGGGGCTGCGCACCGCGAGGTAGGCGATCCGCGCCAGCTCGAAGGCGAGCAGCGCGGGCAGGTCGCGGAGCAGGGCCGGCGCGGGCTCGCACTTGGCCATCACGAGGAGGCGGTTGCGGACGGTGAAGGCCTGCTCGCTCCTGCGCGGCGCCCGCCCGCGCAGCCCGCGGAGCGCGTTGCGGGCGGCGCGGCGGTGGGTGGCGACGAGCGAGGGGACGTAGCGGCACGTCCACCCGCGGAGCCGGGCCCGGAGCGCGAGGTCGAGGTCGTCGTAGTAGGCGAACAGGTTCTCGTCGAGCGCGCGGCCGTCCACGGCGATCTCCTCCAGCATGGCCCGCCGGTGGAGGACCACGGCGCCGGTCCCGCCGAGCACGTCCTCCTCGACGAGGTACGCGCCGTCGGCCGGCTCGCCCTGGCCGCGATCCCGCACGCGGCGGAGGCGATCGAGGACGAGGCCGGTCGAGTCGATCCGGCCGTCCGGCAGGAGGATGCGCGGCACCACGGTCCCGACGTGCCCGGGCAGGGCCGCCGCCCGCGCGAGCGCCTCGCGGACGAACCCCGGCGGGAGCGCGGCGTCGGGGTTGAGGAGGAGCACCCAGTCGCCGCGGGTCAGCGAGAGCGCGCGGTTGTGGCCGCCGCAGAAGCCGAGGTTCTCCGGCGCGCGGACGAGCCGCCCGGCGAGCCCCCCCGCGAGCGCGCCCTCGACGACCGCGGCGGTCCCGTCGCGCGAGGCGTTGTCCACCACGACGAGCTCGAAGGCGCGCGTGTCCTGCGCCGCGAGGCTGGCGAGGCAGTCGCCGATCACCGCGGCGCTGTTCCAGGTGACGATCTGGATGGAGAGCGTCGGGCTCATGCCGCCCTCCGCCGCGCGTCCACCGCCGCCCGGAGCTCCGCCTCGAGGCGCGGCAGCACCACGCGGACGTCGTAGGCGCGCTCGACCAGCGCGCGGGCGGCCCGCCCGTGGGCCTGCCGGAGCGCCGGCTCGCGCAGGTAGCGCACCAGCTCGGCGCCGAACTCCTCCGGCGCGTCGGCGATCCGGCACGCCACGTCCACCGCGCCGTCGATCCCCTCCAGGCCGAGCGCGGTCGAGACCACCGGGCACCCGCAGGCGAACGCCTCCAGCACCTTGCCGCGCATGCCTCCGCCGGAGCGGATCGGGTTCGCGAAGACGGCGGCGGCGCGGTACGCGGCGGGCAGGTCCTCGACGCGCCCGAGGGGCCGGCCTCCCGCGCGCTCGACCTGGGCGCGCTCCGCCTCCTCGAGCCCGGGGCCGACCACGTCGAGCCGCGCGCCGGGCACCGCCGCGCGGACCTGCGGCCACACGCGCGCGAGGAGCCACGAGAGCGAGTGCCAGTTCGGGCGGTGCCGGAAGTTGCCGACGAACAGCGCCACCGGCGCCTGCGGCGGCGTCGCGGGGGGCGTGAAGACGGCCGTGTCCACGACGTGCGGCACGACGCCGACCGGGCGCCCGGTCACGGCCGCGAGGTGGCGCGCCTCCACGTCGCTGATCCCGGAGATCCGGTCGTAGCACGCGAACGCGCGCCGCTCGAAGGCGGCCACCTTCTCGCGCTGGGTGAGGAGGTACCACTCCCACGGGGACCGTCCGCGCGCGGCGCGCAGCCGGGCGACGGCGAGGGACATCGTCTCCTGCTCGGCGAGGACCCGCGCCGTGCCGGGGGGGAGGCCGGCGAGGAGCGGCGCGAGGTACCCGTGCTCCACGTGGACCACGTCGGGGGCGGTCCCGGGGAGCGCCGCCTCCAGCGCCGCGTTGCGGTTCCGCCAGACGAAGTACGGCGTCGGCCCCCGCAGCCACCGCAGCCGCCGGGGCAGGGGCGGCTTCACCAGCGGGAAGAGCCGCTGCGCGGCGCCGAGCCGCGCGAGGTCGGCCGCGGCCGCGGCGTCCACCTCGGGGCGGCCGCTCGTGTGGGCGAGGACGGTGACCGCGTGGCCGGCGCGGACGAGGTGGCGCACGAACGCGTAGACGCGCGTGGTGCCGCCGACCGCGCCGGCGTGGACCGGGTACGGGTGCACGAGGGTGACCCTCACGCGGCCCTCCTGCCCGCCGGCGCCGGCGCGAGCCCGAAGCGCCGGACCACCTCGCGCTGGAACACGATCCAGGCGCCCGCGGCCACGACGGCGGAGGACGCGATCACCGACGCGGCCGCGCCCACGAGCCCGACGCGCGGGAGGAGGACGAGGCAGAGCAGCGCGTGCGCGACGAGCCCGGCGAGCACGACCCCCACGGTCGGCCGGTAGAGCTTGCCCGCCATGAGCGCCTGGCCGAGCGCCGCGTTCGCGCCGTGGAGCGGGAGCGAGAGGGCGAGGACGCGCAGCGCCGGCGCGGCGCCGGGGACGTGGCTCCCGTAGGCGATCCGGAGGACGACGTCGGCGAGCGCGAACAGCCCGAGCCCGATCGGCACGAGCGAGAGGGTCACCCAGCGCAGCGCGGCGCGCGTGGCCTCCGCGTACCCCTGGCCCGACGCGCGGCGCCGGGCGGCGAGGCGCGGGTAGAGGACGGCCATCGCGCTGTCCGGGACGAGCAGCGCGACGGCGTAGAACTGGAGGGCGGCGCCGTACGGCCCCGTGCCGGCGGCGCCGAGCACCGCGTCGACGAGGAGCAGGTCGAGCTTGAAGTAGACGGTCGAGAGGACGAGCAGGAGCGCGAACGGCGCGACCTCGCGGAGGAAGGGCCGGATGGAGCCGAGCGCCACGGGGCGCCAGGCGCCGCGGACCCCCGCGCGCCGCACGAGGACCGCCCCCACCGCCAGGGCGGCGGCGCGGGAGACGGCGACGCCGGCGCAGAGCGCGAGGAGCCCGCCGCCGAGCCGGAGCGTGCCCAGGGCGAGGGCGAGCTTGAGCGCGTTCTCGAGGACGGCCACGGCGGTCACCCGGTGGTGGGTGTGCGTGCCCATGAAGAACGCCTCGTGCGCGCCGATCCACGCGGACGGGAGGACCGCCAGCGCCAGCACGGCGGCGGCGGCGGCCCGGTCCGGCGCCGCGAGGATCGCGGCGGCGAGGAACGCGAGGGTGGCGGCCGCGCCGGTGAAGGCGCCGACGGTCCGGCCGCGGCGGAGGTGCAGGGCGGTCCGCTCCGGGTCCGCCGCGAACTCGCGCGTGAGGAGGCCGGTCATGCCGGCCGTGGCCGCCGTCTGGAAGATGGCGAGCAGGGCGAGCAGGTGGACGTACTCCCCGAGCACCTCGAGCCCGGCCATGCGCGCCGCCCCCACGTTCACGGCGAACGAGAGCGCCGGCGCGGCCAGCCGGGCGAGCAGCATGGCTGCGGCGTTCCGCAGGGACGCTCTCACGGCGCGCGCGCCTCCGCCGGCACCGCCTCGACGACGAGCCGCTCCCCGAGCCCCGCGCGCTCCAGCGCCCACACGAGCGGCCGGAACGCGACGCGCGAGACCTCGATCGCCGCGCGCCGCGGGCCGCGCGGCGGGGTCCAGCCGGAGACGTCGTGGACGGCGGCCGTCCCGGGCCCCGCGCCCGGCGCGGCGCGGGGGGCCGACGGCCGGGCGGCGAGGGCGGGGAGCTGGGCGAGGACGTCGAGCGCCGTCCGCAGGGACCAGAGCGGCTCCCAGAGCGTGTAGACCGCGACCGGCACGAGGCCGGCGCGGCGCAGGAGCGGCGGGAGCGTCCGGCGGGTGAAGTGGAAGAGGTGCTGGTCGGGGCGGAGGTCGCGCCAGCGCGTGCCGTGGCGCCGGGCCGCGAGGGCGTCGAAGTTGGGGACCTCGACGAGCAGGCGCCGCCCCACGCGCGGGAGGATCTCGCCCTGCAGGAACGCGCCCGGGTCGGCGACGTGCTCGAGCACGTGGTGGAGGGTGACCACGTCGAAGCGCGCGCCGGCGGGGAGGCCGGCGAGCGACGCCGGGATCGCGACGCCGAGCCGCTCCGACGTGACGGACCGCGCGTAGTCCGCCACCTCGACGCCCGCCACCGTCCAGCCGCGGGCCTTCGCCCGCGCGAGGAAGGCGCCGGTGGCGCAGCCGACGTCGAGCACGCTGCCGCGCAGGCCGAGCCCCTCGAGGCGGTCGAGCTCCGCCCCGAACCGCGCGTCGTCGCGGGCGCGCGCGAAGGCGCCCTCGAAGTCGTAGCCGCCGGTCCCCTCGGCCGTGAAGTACGACGCCTCGTAGGCGACCCGCAGGTGCCCCGCCGTGCGCACGAGCCCGCACGCGGCGCACCGCGCGAGGAGGCCGTCGTAGAGCGGCTCGGACGGGCCCGGGTGGCAGGGGACGGAGACGACCGCGCTCATGTGCCCTCCTTCGGCGACGGCCCGCGGCGGAGCGCGGCCACGAGCAGCCCCACGTAGGTCCAGAGGATCGTGTGCAGCGGCTCGATCCGGTAGCTGAAGTCGGCGAGCTGCGAGACCGCGAAGCCGCCCAGGCCCGCCACGATCGCGACGGCGACCGCGCACAGCGCGGGATCCTCGACCCCCGCGGCGAGCCGCCGGCGGACCCAGCGGAGCAGGCCGGCGCCGGCGGCCAGGAACAGCAGCAGCGCCGGGAGGCCCGCCTCGGAGGCCTCGAGCAGGTAGAGGTTGTGGACGGACGCGGGGAAGTACCGCTCGACGCCCTTGGGATCGAACGCGTGCATCGTCGGGATGAAGTTGCCGGGCCCCACGCCGGCGAGCGGATGCGCGCGGATCATCGAGAGCGCGATCGCGTTCAGCTCGAGCCGGACGTCGAGGTTCCCGGCCTGGCTCCGGGTGAGCCGCTCGTAGATCGTGGGGCCGAGCGCGACCGCGGCGAGGAGCCCGGCGGCGCACGCGCCCAGCGCGTAGCGCCCGAGGGCCCGCCGCGTGAGCAGCCGGGTCCGGACCGCGAGCACGCCCAGGAGCGCCGCCGCGACGGCGCCGGAGATCCACGCGCCGCGCGACAGGGTGGACACGAGCGCCCCCGCGCCGAGGGCGAGCGCGAGGAGCATGGCGAGCCGCGCGCCGCGCCGCCGCGCGAGGCCCGCGCCGACCGCGACGAGCGGGAGGCTCACGAGGAGGAAGTCGGCGAGGACGATCGGGTGGTCGAACAGGCCCGAGGTGCGCACCCGCACCGCGCCCGTGGCCAGGGTCTCCTGCAGCAGCTCCGGGCGGCCCTGGAGGACGCCGATCCCCAGGGGGCGCCCGGTCGCGGCCTGGACGATCGCGAACGTGGAGTGCAGGAAGACCAGCGCGGCGACGATCGCGAGCACCGCGCCGAGGTGGCGGCGCTCGAAGAGGACGGCGACGAGCGCGCCGACGGCGAGGCCGTGCACCGCCTGGGCGAGGGTGAAGCCGGCGAGCGCGCGGTGCGCGGCGCCGGCGGTCGAGACGGCGTACTGCACGAGCAGGAGCGCGTACGGCAGCACGAGCGCGGCGGGGAGGCCCGGGCGCACGCGGCGCCGGGCGAGGCTCGCGAGGAGGAGCGCGCCGGCGAGCAGGAGGAAGACGTCCATCGCCGCGAACCGCAGCCCCGCCCAGCCGCCGACGTGCGGGACGTACAGGAAGTACTTGTCGATCGGGATCGCCGCCGCGGCCACGAGGCCGAGGAAGACGGCGTCCCGCGCGCGGTCCGGCGCGAACGCGGCGAGGACCACGAGCGCGGTGACGCCGGCGAGCCCGAGCAGCGCCAGCGCGGCCGCCCGCAAGCCGGCCCACGGCGTCGAGCTTCTGAGTGCGGCTGAGCGCCTCTTCGATCGCCTGCGCCTCGGTGCGATCGACCACGAAGCCGCGGCACGCCACCACCTCTCCCTGCGGGTTGCGCAGGGCGCGCGCGTGCACCTGGACCACCAGCGGCCGCCCGTCCTTCCTCCGCCAGAGCGCGTTGGCTTGAGACAGCGAGTCCCAGTCGAGCGGCTTGCCGTCGGTGAAGAGGAGGTGCTTCGAGAGATCGACCGCGAGCAGCTCCTCCGCCGAGTCGTAGCCGAGCATGCGCACCAGCGCGCCGTTGACCTCACTGAAGTGCTTCGGCTCCGTGGCGGTGTACGTGCCGACGCCGAT
>JAEYZK010000002.1 GCA_023428085.1 Pseudomonadota bacterium | reverse complement strand
GGGCAAGGACTGGCGCGAGTTCCGCGATCGGCTCGCGCTCCTCCGCGGGATGAGCGAGCCGGAGTACCGGGGGCTGGTGGGGATCGGTGATCGGTAGTCAGTGGTCAGTGGTCAGTGGTCAGTGGTCGGTGGTCGGTGGTCGGTGCCGTTCCTGACAACTGACAAACTGACAACTGACAACTGCCCCCCCCCTGCCCCCCCCCCCGCCCCGGCCTCGCAGGCCGGGGCGGAGCTGGTACCACGATCACTGCGCGACGCAGTTCGTCCGCATCGTCTGCCAGACCGCCTGGCCCGTGACGACGCTCCCCTGGTCCGTGGGGTGGATCCCGTCGGACGTGTACTCGGGGTGGCCGTTCCAGGTCGGACGCAGGTCCAGCCAGTAGCACTTCGGGGCCGTGAGGCCGTCGCAGAGGGCCTTCATCCGCGGCCGGAGCCCGTCGAGGCAGGTCTTGAGCGACGCGTAGTTGCTGCCGACCGGGTCCGGATAGAAGAAGTAGACGACCTTCTCGGTGTTGTTCTGCGCCATGGTCTGGAACAGCGACTGCGCGGCGCTGTAGGCCGCGTTGGCGTTGTTGTTGATGAGGCAGTCGTTGCCGCCGCCGTCCATGAGCACGTACCGGATCCGGCCCGAGCTCTGCACGGCCCGGGTGTACTGGCTCGGGATCTGGTTGTTCGCCAGGGTCGTGCCGCTGACCGAGTTGTCGACGTAGCGGTCGCTCGCGCCGAGCGAGCCCGCCGCGCGGGCGAGCCGCTCGATCTCGCGCGTGATGCCGTGGCTCATGGCGATGAAGGAGTCGCCGATCACGGCGACCTCGCTCCCGCGGGTCGCGCCGATCGTGCAGGCTCCGCTGCCGGTGAAGGTGGCCGTGACCGACCGCGCCGCCGTCATGGAGACGATGCAGCTCCCCGTGCCCGTGCAGGCGCCGCTCCAGCCGCCGAACGTGGCGCCGGTCGCCGGGGCGGCGGAGAGGGTCACGCTGGTGCCGCTCGGGTAGCTCGCGGTGCAGGTCGAGCCGCAGTTGACGCCGGAGGGGTTCGAGCTCACCGTGCCGCTCCCGGTCCCGGCCTTCGCGACCGTGAGCGCGTACGTCGTCACCAGCGAGTTGAACGTGGCGGTCACGGTCCGGGCCGCGGTCATGGACACCGTGCACGTCGTCGCGGTGCCGCTGCACGCGCCGCTCCAGCCGGCGAAGGTGGAGCCGCTCGCAACCGTCGCGGTCAGGGTCACGTTCGTCCCGGTCACGTAGCTGGCGCTGCAGATCGAGCCGCAATTGATGCCGCCGCCGCTGGGGGTGCCGCCGCCGGTGACGGTCCCGCTGCCGGTGCCGCCCTTGGTGACGCTCAGCGTCTGGACGTCGGGGCCGCCGCCGCCGCCGGACACGGTGAAGCCGGAGACCTTCGGGTTGTCGGGGCCGCCGCCCCGGGTGAAGGCGATCACGACCTGGCCGCTCGAGGTGGCGGTGGTCTCGAACGTCCGGGCGACGGCCCGGTTCGCGCCGCCCGCCGCCGCGAAGATGTCGAACGCGGTCAGCGCCGCCGCCCCGTTGATCGCCACGTTGAACGTGCGCTGCCCCGCCGCCGTCCAGTAGGTCTCCGCGAAGTACAGCGTCACCGTCTGGGCCGACCCCGGCGTCCGGCTGCCGACCGTGTACGTGAACTCCCCGTACCGCTCCGACTGGAACACCGCCTGCGGGGGCACCGTGCCGGCGAGCTGCGACGTGTCGATGGACCGCGTGTTCGAGTAGGTGCTGCCGCCGGAGAAGCCGGCGTCCGCGAGGAAGCTCCCGGCGGCCGCGCCGCCGGCGTTGATGGAGACGGCGGTGCCCGGGTCGCCAGCCGGGTTGAACGTCGCGGTCACGGCGCACGAGGCGTTGAGGGTGAGGACGCCGGACGCGAAGCCCGCGCAGGTGCCGCTCCAGCCTGCGAAGGTCGAGCCGCTCTCCGGGACCGCGCTCAGCGTCACGCTCGTGCCCGCCGGATACGCGGCGCTGCAGGTGGTGCCGCAGCTGATGCCGGCCGGCGTGGAGGTCACCGTGCCGGCGCCCTGGCCTCCCTTGCTCACGGTCAGGGTCGGGTTGGCGGGCACGCCGCCGCCCCCGACGACCTCGAGCGTCGCGAGCGCCGGCTGGCCGGCGCCGCTGGCGCAGAACCCGAGGGTCACCGAGGCGCCGGGGGCGATGTTCGCGTTGTAGTCCACCGGCCGGATCGTCAGCTGGCCGCCGCTCGCCGTGGAGGTGCCTCCCCACAGGTTGTTGGGCGTCGTCCCGTTGAGCGCCACGCCCAGCGTCCAGCTCGTGACGGGGGACGTGCCGGCGTTGGCGAGCGCGATGTTGGCGCAGTACCCGGCGCCCCACGAGTCGACGGTCATCGTGGCGTTCACGCCACCGCTCGAGAGGTTCGCGAGGGACGGAGCGGGCCTGGAGGTCTCCTCCTGCGGGCCGCAAGCGACGCCTGCCGCGGCCAGCAACAGCGCGACGAGCTTCGCGGGATGGCTTCTCTGCATGGTCTCTCCTCTGCGGCGCCGTGCCGCCGCACACGGGGTGGCAGGGCCGGAGCGCCCCCACCGGTGGAGGCGCTCGTGGCGCCGCCGCCCGGCGGAGCTCCCTCGGAGCGCCGCGGCCCTGTTCACGGATCGTCAGGGCGACCATGTCGCCCCCTCGGAGCGACCTGTCAACGGCTGGGACGGAGGCCCGCCCCCCGCCCGAGGCGGGCCGATCGAGAACCTGGCGATGGCCTTCGGGTTCTCGACCCGGGGCGACCCGACGAGTCCCACGAAATGCGAGCGGGCGCCGCGCTCACTCCTCGCGGAGCCACGTCTGCGTCCGCCCGATCAGCGCGATCCCGACGTAGCCGCGGACGGTGAGCTTCTTGCCGTCGTCGCTGGGCGTGAGGTTGACGCGGTAGACCTTGCCGTTGTTCGGGTCGAGGATCTTGCCGCCGGTCCACGTGTCCCCGCTCTTCTTCACGCCCCAGAGGATCGTCATCCCGCGGATCGGCTGGTTCTTCCGCTCGCCGTCGCACTTCTTGCAGACGGGATCCGGCTCCGGACGGTCCGGGTCGAGCAGCTCCTCGATCCGGCCCTCGAGCTTCCCGTCGTCCTCCGTGATCGCGACGATCGACTTCGGCTTCTTGGTCTCGTCGTCGATGGTGCGCCAGCGGCCCACGGGCGTCGGCTGGCCGGTGGACGGGGGTGCGTCCTCGGCGGCGGAGCCCTGGGACGCGGAGCTCGGGACCGAGGGGTCCTGGGCGTGCGCGGGACGGAGCGCGAGGGACGCGAGGGCGACGGCCGTGACGGCAAAGACGGCGAGGATCGGTCGCATGGTTCCTCCTTCGGGCCCCGAGGTCTAACCGACGGGGCCGAGCGTGTACCGGGTGAAGAGGAGGTGGACCGCGTGGGGCTCCAGCCGCACGATGTCCGGGCCGGCGTTCGCGGTCTCCACGCAGAGCATCCCGCGCGAGCCGCCCGGGCCGAAGTCGCTCGCCGCCGCTCCGTCGTACCCGGGGTTCCAGACGACGGTCGAGTGGCTGTTCCGCCGGGCGACGCGGATCGCCCGCCCCAGGCCGGGGTCCTCGAGGACGACGTCCCGCACGGACTCCAGGTAGACCCGGTCGATCCGGCCGGAGAGCCGGAGCGGCCGGTCCTGGACCTTCTCGGCGCCGTCCACCTTGTCGAGGTACCGGCAGCCCTCGACGCCGTGGACGGTGACGCGCTCGTAGTCGCTCACCGCGAAGTACGTGTGGAGCGCTTGACCGATGGTGATGGGTGCGGCGCCGGCGTTCCGCGTGACGAGGTCGAGCTCCAGGGCGCGCCCGACGGTGACCATGTAGAGGAGCTCGGTCTCGTGCGGCCAGCCCGGGCTCCCGCGCCCGTCGGGCAGCCGGAACGTGAGGCGGGTGCGGTCGTCGTAGAGCCGCTCGACCGCCACGACCTGCCACGGCGCCGTGCGCGCGAAGCCGTGCTGGGGCAGCGACGGATCCGTCGCGTGCGGCCCGAACCAGGGCCAGCAGATCGGGACGCCGCCGCGGATCGCGACGCCCGGCTCGAACCGGGCCGCGGGCGAGACCCAGATCACCGGCTCCTCGTCGTGGGGGCGCCAGGCGAGGAGCTGCGCGCCCTGCAGCGCGACCGTGGCCGTCGCGTGCCGGTTCTCGATCTCGACCATCTCGAGGCCGCCGGGCTCCTCGCGGAAGGCCACGCCGTTGCCGCCGAACCGTGAGGTCAGCGCGCGGAAGTTGCCGCCGTTCATCTGCATCCCACCCTCGAGGTCGCGGCGCGAGGTGCGCCACGTTGCCGCAGGGGCAAGGTCTTAGCGGATCGACGCCGCCGCTGTCGATGCTCCGGACCGGGTACGTACTGGACCGAAACGGGTCCACCCTCCCGTGAACGAGCCCGCCTTCGACTCCGCGGCCGGCCGTTTGCTTCCCGTTACAGCCGCCCATCGAGGTACCGCTCCACCACCCGCTTCGCCCCCCGGATCGCCTCCTCCAGTGGGCGACCCTGCGCCAGCAACCCCGCGATCGCCGACGCCAGCCGGCACCCGGTCCCGCGCGCCGTCCCGGGCCGTCGCCTGCCCGTGAACCGCGTCACGCGCCGCCCCTCGACGAGCAGGTCCACGGGCGCGCCGGCGCGGTGCCCGCCCTTCACGAGCACGGCGCGCGCGGGGAGGCGCCGGGCGGCCTCGATCGCGGCGTCGTCGGTGGAGACGTCCGCGCCGGTGAGGAGCGCGAGCTCGCCGAGGTTCGGCGTCGCGAGCCGGGCGCGGGCGAGGAGCGGCGCGAGGGCCTCCGCTGGCGGGACGCGCCCGCGGAGGAGCGGCGCACCCGCGCTGGCGGCGAGTACGGGGTCGACGACGAGCGGCGTGCGCGCGAGCGGCGGTGCGGCCAGCCGCTCGGCGAGGGCGCGGGCGAGCGCCGGCGTGGCGAGCATCCCGGTCTTCACGCACCGCGGGCGCTCGCGCCCGGCGAGGAGCGCGTCGAGCTGCGCGCGGAGGAGCGCGGGCGAGGCCGGCTCGAAGCCGCGCGCGCCGCGCGGGCCCTGCACCGTGAGCGCGGTCGCGACGACCCAGGCCCGGGCGCCCACGGCCCGGAGCGCCTCGACGTCTGCGAGGAGGCCCGCGCCGCCGGTCGGGTCGAGGCCGGCGACGACGAGGACGCGCGGGGAGGTCACGCCGTCACCGCCGGATGCCCCGCGCGGCCTCCATCAGCCCCGCGAAGATCCCGGCGTGCCGCGGGTCGTGCCGGAGGAGCGCCTCGGGGTGCCACTGCACGCCGACGGCGAAGGGCAGGTCGGGGAGCTCGATCGCCTCGACCACGCCGTCGGGGGCGCGCCCCGAGACGAGGACGCCCGTGCCGCAGTCGCGGATCGCCTGGTGGTGCGTCGAGCTCACGCGGTGCGGCGGCGCGCCGGCGCCGAGGAGCCGCCAGAGCAGCGTGCCGGGGGCCACCTCGAGCGCGTGCGTGGGGACGTCCTTCGGCGGAGGCTGCTCGTGCCCCTCGATGCCCGCGTCGGCGACGAGGTCCTGGTGGAGGGTCCCGCCGCGCACGACGTTCATGAGCTGCATGCCCCCGCAGATGCCGAGCACGGGCAGGGACGCCGCGAGCGCGGCCTCGAGGAGCGCCTTCTCGAACGCCGTGCGCGACTCCTTGAGCGGGCCGCACGCCGGGCGCCGCGCCTCGCCGTACAGCTCCGGGGGGATGTCGAACGCGCCGCCGGTCACGATGAGCCCGTCGAGCAGGGCGAGGTACGCGGCCGCGACCTGCGCCGCGGGCGGCAGGAGGACGGGCAGGGCGCCCGCCTGGAGCACGGCGTCCACGTACGTCTGCCGGAGCTCGTAGCGGCGGGCGCCGTCGTCCACGTCCAGCGTCACGCCGATGCGAGGTCGGCCGGGCATCCCTACTCCCTCCCGTCGGGTCGCCCGGGCTCCCCGGCGCCGCGCTGCGCGCCGGCCTCCGCGCCGCGGCGCTTGGCCCCTGCCTCGAAGGCCTGGCGGAGCGCGGCGGCGTTGGCGCGCGGATCGCCGGCGCCGAAGATCGCCTCGATGACCGCGGCGCTCGCGGCCCCCGCGCGCGCGACCGCGGCGATGTTGTCGAGCCCGATGCCGGAGATGGCCACGATCGGCACCGGCCGGAGCGCGCGCACGGCCTGGGCGAGGCCCTCGACGCCGTGGGGCGGCGGGCCCATCACCTTCGTGCGCGACACGAACACCGGCCCGAACCCGACGTGATCGGCGCCCGCGCGCACGCCTTCGCGCGCCTCGGCGACGGTCTTCGCCGTCCAGCCCACGAGCCGATCCGGGCCGAGGAGCGCGCGGCACTCGCCGACGGGCAGGTCCTCCTCCCCGACGTGCACCCCGTCGGCGCCCGAGAGGAGCGCCAGGTCGGCGCGGTCGTTCACGAGGACGAGGGCGCGGCCCCGGGCAGCGGCGACCACCCGCCGCGCGACCTCGAGGACCTCCGCGGGGGGCGCGGCCTTCATGCGCACCTGCACCACCGCAGCGCCGCCGTCGATCGCCGCCTCGGCCTGCCCGACGGCCCGCTCCCCACCCACGATCGCGTACAGGCCCGTGAGGCGGGCCCTTCGCTCCGCGGCCGTGAGGCCCGAACCCGGCATGGCGACAGCGCTAACACGCGCTTGACGGACCCGCAAGGCGGCGCCTATTTTCCGCGTCCCCTCCGGAAGGACCGAAAGAGCACATGGCCGACCCCATCGAAACGAAGCTCGTCGACAAGCGCGTGGCCCACCGCTACGTGCGCAAGGGCATCCTCGACGAGAAGGAGTGGGAGAAGCACGTGAAGGGCCTCCCCGACCTCGCCGAGAAGGCGCTCCCCCTCGAGGCCGTGATGGACGGCGACGATCTCGACGACGAGATCGAGGAGCCGGAGGAGCCGGAGGCCCCTGCGGGCCCGGCCGCGCCGGCGTAGCACGATGCGCCCCGCCCGCGCCGCTGCAGTCCTCGCGGCCCTGGCCTGCGCGACGGCGGCCCGGGGAGACGCGCTCCCGCGCCCGCAGGAGAGCCCACCCGCGGCCCGGCGGACGCCGGTCGTCGCCGCGGTGGAGAAGGTCCGCGGCGCCGTCGTCAACGTGTCCGCCGAGGAGGTGGTCCGCGTCCGGGTCCCCTCCCGCCGCGGGCCCTCGTTCCCCGACTGGCCGTTCGACGACTTCTTCGAGGCGCCGCGCTTCCGGCGCGGCTACGCGGTCACCTCGCTCGGCTCCGGCGTCATCGTCTCGCCCGACGGCTACGTCCTCACGAACAACCACGTGATCGAGTCGGGCGCGCGGTTCCGCGTCGGCCTCCTCGACGGGCGCGAGCTCATGGCGAAGGTGGTCGGCACCGACGCCTCGTCGGACCTCGCCGTCCTGAAGCTCGACGCGAAGGAGCCGCTGCCGTACGCGACCATGGGCCGGTCCGACGACCTCATGATCGGCGAGACGGTGATCGCGATCGGGAACCCCTTCGGCCTCTCGCACACGGTCACCACCGGCGTCGTGTCGGCCGTGCACCGGAACTTCAACGCGGGCGACCGGACCCTCTTCGACTTCGTCCAGACCGACGCCTCGATCAACCCTGGCAACTCGGGCGGCCCGCTCCTCGACATCCAGGGGCGGCTCGTGGGCGTCAACACCGCCATCCTCGGCGAGCGCAACGCGGGCATCGGCTTCGCGATCCCGATCGACCGCGCGCGGCGGATCGCGGAGAGCCTCATCGCGCACGGCGAGGTGCGCGAGGGCTACCTCGGGATCTCGGTCCGGGACCTCCCGCCGCGCGAGGGTGCGCCCGAGGGCACGAGCGGCGGCGTCCAGGTGACGGGGGTGGATCCGGGCTCGCCCGGCGCGCGCGGCGGCGTCCGACGCGGCGACCGCGTGGACGCCGTGAACGGGTTCCCGCTGCGGAGCGCGGAGGAGTTCCGGTTCCGCGTGCGCGACCTCGACATCGGTGGTCAGGCGAAGCTCGACCTCGAGCGGGGCGGCGCGCGCGTCTCCCTGGCGCTCACCGCGGCGGAGCTCTCGGGCGCCGGGGCGGCCGAGCTCGTGCAGCGCCGCGTCGGGATCACGGTGGACGAGGCGCGCATCCAGGGCACGCGGGTGCTGGTGCTGAAGAGCGTCCAGAACCGCTCGCCGGCGGCCGAGGCAGGGCTCCAGCCCGGGGACCTCGTCCGGGCCGTGAACGCCGCCGAGGTCGGCACCCGGCAGGAGTTCCAGCGCGCGCTGTCGCGGGCCCGGCGGGACGGGAAGCTCGTGCTCCTCGTCCAGCGGGGATACGTCGCGGAGCGCATCGCGTTCGCCATCGAGTGAAGTAGAATCGGCACGTCACGCGGAGGCGCGCATGGCGGACGACGGGAAGCCCACCATCGACTTCTACACGTTCATCCTCTCGCTCGGGTCGTCGGCGTTCGTGCACATGGGCGACGCCCCCCACCCGGAGACGGGCCAGCCGGTGCCGGCCAACCTGCCGCTCGCGCGGCAGACGATCGACCTGCTGGACATGCTCCGCGAGAAGACGAAGGGGAACCTGACGCCCGAGGAGGAGAAGTTCCTCGAGAACATCCTCATGGACCTGCAGCTCCGGTACGTGGCGAAGGCGTCGGGGAAGCCGGAGTAGGTCGCCTGGATCGGTCACCGCTCGTGCTCGACAGGCTCAGCACGAGCGCGCCTGTGCCTCGATCGGCCTGCAGCCGAGCCGCCCCGAGCAACGCCGCCCAGGCGGACGGTCGGGCCCGCCGGAGCGAGCCGACCATCAGCGCAGGCGCCGAAGCTGGTCTGGCGTACGGCTACGTTCGGTGAAGCCCCTAGAGGCCCGCCTGCAGCATCGCCTCGGACAGCCGCCGGATCAGCTCGCGGCGGACCACGCGGCGGGTGCGGGAGAGCGCGTTGGGGTCGCGCTGCGCGAAGAGGTTCGCGCCGCGGCGGGCGGCCTCGACGACCCACGCGATGCGCCGCGGATCGAGGCGCGGGACGCGCGAGGTGGGGAGCAGGAAGAAGCCGAGCCCGCGCTCCTCGAGGAGGTGGTGGAGGACGCGGCGGGCGCGGGAGACGAGGGTGAGATCGACGACGTTCGACACGAGGCGATCTCTAGGATCGATCCGCGCGTCGATCCAATTTCGCGCCCGCGGGGAGAAAACTGGATCTTCACTGCCAGCCGAGGATCCGCGCCGGCGCCGATATCGCGTCACCGCGGGCGCCGGCGCGCCGGGCCGGAGCCCTTCACTGTCCGTCGCAGGCCAGGACGACCAGGGCCTCCGCGGAGCGGCCGCGGAGTCGAAGCGTCGCCGGCCCGGAGCCGGCCGGTGCGCCGGAGCGCCTCCTCCACGAGCGGGCGGTTCGCCGGATCGCCCCAGCGGAGCAGCGCCTTCTGCATCCGCTTCTCGTGCATGTCGCGCGTGACGTGGACGGGCTTCCCCGTCATCGGGTGGAACCCGGACCAGTAGATGTCCGAGGCGAGCGTCATCGGCGTCGGCATGAAGTCCTGCACCTGCTGCGGCTTCCAGTTGTTCCGCTGCAGGTACTCCATGAGCTGCACCGCCTCCTCGAGCGAGGAGCCGGGGTGCGAGGAGATGAAGTAGGGGACGAGGTACTGCTCCTTCCCCGCCTCCTTCGTGAACCGCTGGAAGTCGCGCCGGAAGCGCTCGAACGAGTCCACCGCCGGCTTCTTCATCACCTGGAGGACCGGCTCGCACACGTGCTCGGGCGCGATCTTGAGCTGACCGGAGACGTGGTGGGCGACGAGGGTCTTGAGGTAGCGCTCCCCGTTCCTCTCGTCGGCCTGGGCGAGGTCGTACCGGACGCCGGAGCCGACGAAGAGGTGCTTCACGCCGGGGACGGCCCTCGCCTTCTCGTACAGGTCGATGAGTGGGGCGTGATCGACCTTGAAGAACTTGCAGACGGTGGGGAAGACGCAGGAGGCGCGGCGGCACAGCTTGTGCGCCTCCTCGTCGGTGCAGGTCATCTGCCACATGTTGGCGGTGGCGCCGCCGACGTCGGAGATCGTCCCCCTGAAGTTCTCCTTCTTCGCGAGCGTGGCGATCTCCCGCAGCACGCTCGCCTCCGAGCGGCTCGCCACCTCGCGCCCCTGGTGCTCGGTGATGCAGCAGAACGAGCAGCCGGCCGAGCAGCCGCGGAGGATCTGGACCGACCAGCGGATCTGCTCGAGCGCCGGGATGTGCGCGGCGCCGTACCGCGGATGCGCCTCGCGCACGTACGGGAGCTCGGCGATGCGGTCGAGCTCCTCGGTCGAGGGCGGCGGCATCGGCTCGTTCACGAGGACGTGCCGGAGCTTCTCGCCGCGGCCGTGGCGCTGCACGAGGAGGCGCGCGTTGTCGGCGTTGTGCTCGAGGTGGTAGAGGCGGCTGAACTCGGCGAACCGCGCCCGGTCCACCAGGATCTCCTCGAGCGGCGGCAGCGCGATCACCTTGCGCGATCGCGCGTCCAGCCCGGCGATGGCGAGGTCCGGGAGCGCGAGCGCGGTGCCGGGCACGTCCACGAGGCCGCAGATGTCCTCGCCCGAGGCGAGGCGGCGCGCGATCTCGAGCACCGGCCGCTCGCCCTGCCCGTAGACGAGGAGGTCGGCGCCGGAAGGGATCAGGACCGACGGGAGCACGCGGTCGTCCCAGTAGTCGTAGTGCGCGATCCGCCGGAGCGAGGCCTCGATCCCGCCGATGACGATCGGCGTGTGGGGGCCGAAGGCGGCGCGGGCGAGCCGTGCGTAGACCGCCACCGCGCGATCCGGGCGGCGCCCGGCGGCCCCGCCGGGCGTGTAGGCGTCGTCCGACCGGGGGCGCTTGTGCGCCGTGTAGTGGTTCACCATCGAGTCCATCGCGCCCGCGGTGATCCCCACGAACAGCCGGGGGCGCCCCATGGCGGCGACGTCCGCCGTCGAGCGCCAGTCCGGCTGCGCGACGACACCCACCCGATATCCCGCCGCCTCGAGGACGCGGCCGATCACCGCGGCGCCGAAGCTCGGGTGATCCACGTAGGCGTCGCCCGTCACCAGCAGCACGTCGAGCTCGCTCCAGCCGCGCGCCGCGAGCTCCTCCCGCGAGGTCGGCAGGAACGCCTCGACCGGCGGGGCGGCGGAGCGCTTCCTCGACTGCAGGATCGGGAGGGGCATATGGGGCTCCGATAGATGTTCGGAGGCGCCCGGGAACGCAAGCCGTCCGGCTCCTCGAGTTTTGGTACGCCCGGGATCGCGGGGTATCATCGCCGCCGGAGCCGGGCCGGTGCCCGGGACCTCGAACGTCTATGCCCGATCCCCGCAGCGTGATGAAGGAGTTCCGCTTCCTCGACCAGAAGCGGCAGACCGAGGGGCTCACCGCGGACGAAGAGATCCGGTACGGCGAGCTGCGTGACCTCGTGGGCGGGGAGACGGGCGCGGCCGGGTCGAAGCCTGGCTTCGACGTGTCCGCGGCCGCCGCGCGGCTGCGCGAGTCGCTCCTTCCCGCGGGGCTCCGGAACCGGCCGCCGCCGGCGCCCGAGCCCTCGCCCGAGCCGTTCGGAGAGATCGAGCCACCCGCCGAGGAGCAGCCCGCGGAGGCGGCCTACGAGGAGCAGCCGTACGCCGCTACCGAGGAGCAGGCGCAGGCGGGCGAGGGCCTGTTCGATCCTGGGTCGCTCGCGCAGGAGGGCGCGTACGACCCCAACGCGGCGTGGGACCCCAACGCGGCTGCGTACGATCCGAACGCCGCCGCCGCGTACGACCCGAACGCCGCCGCTGCATGGGACCCGAACGCTGCCGCGTACGATCCCAACGCCGCCGCTGCGTGGGACCCGAACGCCGCTGCCGCGTACGATCCCAACGCTGCCGCTGCGTGGGACCCGAACGCTGCCGCTGCGTACGACCCCAACGCCGCCGCTGCGTACGACCCGAACGCCGCCGCTGCGTACGACCCGAACGCCGCCGCTGCGTGGGACCCGAACGCCGCTGCTGCGTACGACCCCAACGCCGCCGCTGCGTGGGACCCGAACGCCGCCGCCGCGTACGACCCGAACGCCGCTGCTGCGTACGACCCGAACGCCGAGGCGCCCGCGATGCATCCGGAGTGGGGCGACATCGCAGCGGACGGCGAGGGCGCAGCCGGAACGGAGACGCCGCAGGCGGAGGCGCCTGCGTGGGCTCCCAGCCCCGGCGGCGAGTACGACGGCGCCTCCTGGGACGCGCAGTTCGGCGAGCCGGGCGCGACGCCGGCGCCGGGAGAGGAGCCGGTCCCACCGCCGCCGGAGCCGATCGACTTCGGCAGCTACGACGAGGCGGCGGATCCGGGCGCGGCGCCAGGTCCGGAGCTCGAGGCGCTCCTCCCGTTCGACCCTGCCGCCGAGGCGCGGATCGGACCGGAGATGGCCGAGACCTTCGGCGACGCGGACGGCGGCGCGCCGGTGGAGCTCTCCGGCGCGGCCGACCTCGCGGACCCGAACGACTTCCACTCGGCCGAGGCCCTGGCCTCGACCGAGGCGCCCGGGTGGCAGCCCGAGCCCGGCGCGATCGACCAGGGGTTCGAGCTCGCGTCCGGCGGCTCCTTCGACGCCAGCGCCGACGCCGCCGCGCCGGAGTGGGCCACCGCACCGGACGCGCCGCCGGACACGGCGATCGCGACGGAGGCGGAGGCGGCGCCCTGGGACGCGCCCGCCCCCGGCGAGGACCTCGCCGCGGACGACGGGTACGGGAGCGCGGCGCCGGAACCCGCGCCGGCGGCGGCCCTCGACTTCTCGGCGCCAGAGCTCACCGACGGCGGCGACGACTCCGACCTGTCGTGGGCCGGGAACCCCGGGAACGCGCCTGCGGCGCCGATCGCGCCCGCCGCGTTCGAGGCCGCGGCGCCGCTCGCGCCTGCACCCGCGCCGGAGCTCCCCGAGGAGGAGCTCCCGACGCTCGACGGCGAAGCCATCATCGAGGAGGTCTCGGCGGACGCCGTCGAGGAGGCGGCGCCCGCAGAGGCGCCCGCCGCCCCGTACGACGCGGCACCCTTCGCGACCGCTGCGGTCGAGCCTGCGTACGAGGCCGCCGCGTACGAGGCCCCGCCGACCGAAGCCCCGGAGGTGCCGGTCGCGGAGCCCGCGCCCGTCGCCGCCGAGGCGGACCTCGCGGTGGACGTCGTCGACGAGCCGGAGCCCGAGGTCCTCGACCCCGGCCAGCCCGCCGAGGACTTCTTCGTGCACGGCGCGCACCGGGTGGTGGTCCACACGCTCGAGGGCCAGGTGAAGCGCGGCTTCATCGAGAACGCGGATCTGGCGGCGGCGGCGCTCGACCTCGCGGCCGCCCAGGGCGGCCCGATCGAGCCGGTCGCCACCGCCAACGTGAAGGCGATCTTCTTCATGCTGGCGCCGGGCGAGCAGCCCGCCGCGCCGCACGGCAGCCGCGTGCGCGTCACCTTCCGCGACGGCCGCCAGGTCGCCGGGTTCAGCCCGGACTACCGCGAGGGCGCCTTCGGCTTCTACATGATCCCCGCCGACGCCCGGACGAGCACGGGGCGGATCTGGGTCTACCAGGCGGCGGTGAAGCAGGTGGCGGTGAGCTGACGGGGTGGGGGCGCAGCCCCCGTGCGATCAGTTCATCCACTGCTTCCCGCGCGAAGCGCCATTCTTGCCGACGACCGACAGGTGGCGGGAGCGGCGCCGCAGCTGCCGCTCGAGCCGCCACTCGCGCAGGCCCAGCCGCCAGCGGCGCAGCGGGAGCCCGAGGCCGCCCCGGTGCACGAGCCACGCGATCGCGAGGGACGCGAGCGGCGGCGTGAACGCGAGGAGGCCCTGGAGGCCGCCCCGGGACATGCCCCACAGGGCATAGAGCGCGTTGGTGGCGATGGTGATGATCGCGAGCAGCCGCCCCGACACGGGCAGGACGAACATCAGCAGCACCTGCTGCGACTGGTTCTGGAGGGCCCAGAGGAGCACCAGCCCGTCCACGAGCGGCCACACCCCGAGGTAGCCGAAGGGGACGCCGAGCACGGCGCCCAGGGCGTGCGTCACCAGCCCTGCGCCGACGGAGACGAGGAGCAGGTACCCGAGGAACCACCGCTCGCCGTACCGCATGGCCGTCCAGGGCCCGAAGAAGTAGACCGCGAGCCCTCCGAAGATGAGCTCGGTGGGCGTCCCCTGGACGAGCGTGTAGGTGACGAGCCGCCAGACCTGGCCGTCGAGCAGGGAGCCGGAGCGGAGCGCGGCCCAGAGCCCCCGGTCCGCCATCATCCACGAGCCGAGGGTGGCGACGAGGATGAGCACCAGGACCAGCCCCACGGCGCCGGGGATCCGCCCGCCGAAGGTGAAGGAGTTGCCGAGGTCGCGCGTTCGCCGAGGGCGGTACATCAGGGGTCCCTTTCCGCCAGGAAGGTAATCTCGCTCAGCGCCCGAGTCCCGCCCCGGCGAGGCTCTGGATCAGGGCCGTCACCAGGATGGCGAACGCGAGCAGCACGTTCACGATCGCGACCACCCCGCCGGCGCCGCCCTGCCCGGGGCCCCGGAGCGCCTGGAGCGCGCGAGGCAGGTTGCGCATCAGGATCATGCTCGCGAGGAGGACGGCGATGATCGTGAGGATCACGACGCACCGGTCCCCGGCTGCGCCGGCTTCTTGCCGAGGATGCGGGCGAGCAGGATCCCGACCTCGTAGAACACGATGAGCGGGAGGGCCATCAGCGCGAGGTTGAGCGGGTCCCCGGTGGGCGTGATGACCGCCGCGAGCGCGACGTTCGCGATCATCGCGTGGCGCCGGTACTTGGCGAGGAACGGCGCGGAGACGAGGCCGATCATCGCCAGGAAGGCGATCACCACCGGCAGCTCGAAGACGATGCCGAAGCCCAGGAGCATCGCGAGGACGAGCGAGAACTGCTTGTCGAGGCTCGGCATCGCCTGGAGCATCGGGTCGTCGGCGCCGAACGCGAGCATGGCCGGGAACGCGTTCGGGATGATGACGAGGTGGCAGAACGCGGCGCCGGCGTAGAAGAGCAGGGTCCCGAAGAAGAGGAACGGGAAGACGACCTTCTTCTCGCGCTTGTAGAGGCCGGGCGCGATGAAGAGCCAGAGCTGCCAGAGCACCCAGGGCGCGGCGACGAAGACCGCGCCGTAGAGGACGATCTTGAAGCTCACCATCATCGCCTCGATCGACTCGTGCCGGAGGCGCTGCTCGGCGGCCGGCAGACCGACGAGCGTGGGGGCGAGGAGGAACCGGCGGATCTGCGGGACGAACCAGGCGACGACCGCCATCCCCGCGCCCACCCCGTAGAGCGCGTGCAGGAGCCGCACACGCAGCTCCCGGAGGTGCTCGATGAAGGTGAGCCGGACCTCGTTCTCCGGCTCCGGCGAGCCGGGCGGGAGCCTGGGCGCGGAGCTGGTCATGCCGGCCGGGGCCCCGCGGGATCGTCTCCGCCCGCCGGCGCGGGCTCGACCGGGGCGGTCGCCTCGGGCTCGACGGCGGGCGGCTCGGGCGCGGGCTCCGCCGGGGAGGGCAGCGGCGCGCGCTGCGCGGCCGGGACCGGCGCGACCTGCCGCCGCGTCTGCTCGTCCACGTAGACCTCGGTCTCGATCTGGTCCTTGAGATCCTCGGTCGCGCGGCGGAACTCGCGCAGCCCCTTGCCCACGGTCCGGGCCACCTGGGGGAGGTTGTCCGCGCCGAGCAGGAGCAGCGCCAGGACGGCGATGATCACCAGCTCGAACATCGAGAGCCCGAACACGGCGCACCTATAACACGCCCCCGCGGCCGCTGCCCCCCCGGGCGTCGAGTTGCGGGCCAGGGGCGGGGCCCCTAAGGTCGTGCTGGATGGCCTACTGGCTGCTCAAGACCGAGCCGTCGTCCTACGCGTGGGACGACCTGATGCGGGACGGGAAGACGGCCTGGACGGGCGTGGCGAACCCGCAGGCGCAGCGGAACCTCGCCGCGATGCGGAAGGGAGACCGCGCCATCGTGTACCACTCGGGCGAGAAGCGGGCCGTGGGCGTCGCCGAGGTGGTGCGGACCGCGTACCCGGACCCGACCGGAGACGGCGCGCAGGTCTGCGTGGACGTCCGCGCGGTGGAGCCGCTGCCCGCCCCCGTGCCGCTCGAGCAGCTCAAGCTCGAGCCGGCCTTCGAGGGCTCGGTGCTCCTGCGGCAGGGGCGGCTCTCGGTCGTCCCGCTGGCGCCCGCGGAGTGGCGCGATCTCCTCGCGCTCGCGGACGTGCTCGCGCGGACGGGCGGGATCGGGGCGGAGCCGCGGTTCTGAGAGCGTGAACGCAGGGTGGGGGCCCCGCGCGCAGCGCGGGGGAGGGGGCGCAGCCCCCGTTCGATCAGATCTTGAACCGCCGCACCTCGCCGCGCAGCGTGTCGGCCTGGTTCGCGAGCTCGGCGATCGCGGACTCGAGGTCGCGGACCGAGTGCGTCTGCGCTTCGGCGACCTGCTTGATCTGCACCACCGCGGTCATCACCTGCTCGGAGCCCTTGGTCTGCTCCTTCTGCGCGCGGTTCAGGTGATGGACCATCTCGGAGATCGACTCGATCGCCCGGGTGATCTGCTTCGACCCGCGCGACTGCTCCTGCGCCGAGCGCTCGACGTGCTTGGTGATGGCCTTCATCTTCTCCGCGCTCTTCATGATCTGCTCGGAGCCGCGGGCCTGCTCGGCGGTGGCCGTGGCGATCTGCTGGACCGTCTCGGCGATCCGGTTGATCGCCACCGTCACCTGCTTCGACCCGCGCGCCTGCTCGATCGTCGCGCGGGCGATCGCCTTCACCATGTGCGTGGACTTCTGCGAGGACTCCTGGATCTTCTTGAGCGCCGTCTCCGCCTCCTGGCCGAGCCGCACGCCCTCCTCGACGTTCCGGACGCCGCGGTCCATCGAGCTGACCGCCTGCTTCGACGACTCCTGCACGGCGCGGATGAGGTCGGCGATCTCCTTCGTGGACGCGCCGGTCCGCTCGGCGAGGTCCTTGATCTCGTCGGCGACCACGGCGAACCCCTTGCCGTGCTCGCCCGACTGCGCGGCGAGGATGGCGGCGTTGAGCGCGAGGAGGTTCGTCTGCTCGGCGACGTCGTCGATGACGTTCAGGATGTTGCCGATGGCGGCGATCTTCTTCCCGAGCGCCTCGATGACGCTCGCCGCCTCGCGCGACGACCCCTTGATCTTGTCGATGCCGGCGAGGGTGCGGGAGAGCGCCTCGGCGCCCATCTCCGCGTCGCGCTGGGCCTGCTCGGAGAGCTTCGCGGTCTCGTTCGCGTTCGACTCGACCTGCGAGATGGAGACGTCCATCTCGTTCATCGACGAGCTCGTCTCCTCCGTCGTGGCCGAGAGCTCCTCGATGTTCTTCGCCACCTCCTTGATCGAGTAGGTCATCTCCTCGATCGCGGCGGTGGTCTCCTCGACGCTCGCGGCGAGCGCCTGGATGTTCTCGGCCACCTCGTCGTTCGTGGCGGCCATCTGGAGGATCGAGGACGAGGACTCCTCCGCGCTCTGGGCGAGGACCTCGACGTTGTCGGCGATCCCCTTGAGGCTCGAGATCATGTCGCCCATCGACGCCGAGGTGTCGAGCACGCGCGCCGACACCGTCCCCACGCCGGAGGAGACGGAGGAGCCGGTCTTCGAGATCCGCTCGATCACCGTGCCCACCCCGCCGGTCACGTTCTGCACGCGGGCGAGCGTCGCGGCCAGGTTCTCGCCGATGCGGTTGAGCGAGACGGCGAGCGTCCCGAGCTCGTCCTCGCTCGGCTTCACCGCGCGGGCGGTGAGGTCGCAGTCCGACACCCGCCGGGCGACCTCGCTCATCTCCTCGATGGGGTGGAAGACGAACCGCGAGACGAGCCAGTACACCGCGAGCACCAGCGTCGCCCCGCAGGCGAGCATCGTGACGAGGAGCTTCGCGAGCACGTCGCGCCCGTGGACGAGGTTCCCGAGGACCACCCAGGCGACGGCCATGTACAGCGCGAGGATCGCGCCCGCGGCGACGACGAGGCTCGTCTTCACTCCGAGCTTGGCGACGAGTTTTCTGGGCATGGGCACCTGGCGGGCGAAAAGCGCCGAGACTCCGGGCGCTTCTCGATGGTACCCGCCGGTCCAACCCGAGATCAAGGATCCCGCCCGCCTACCTCACGGTTGCTGGAACAGATCCTCCACCTGCACCTGCTTCTGCTCGGCCGCGGTGAGGCTCGGCTCCGTGCCCTGCTTGAACGGCTCGACCACGCCCCGCTCGCCCTCGGGGACGGCCTTGCCGGTCTCGGGGTCGATCCGGACCATCACCACGCCCGCGGGCGCCTCGAACGCCGGCTGGGGGCGGTCCTGCAGGGCCACCGACATGTAGTCGAGCCAGATCGGCAGCGACGCGTGCCCGCCGGTCTCGTACCGGCCGAGCGGCTGCTCGTTCTTGTCGAAGCCGAGCCAGACGCCCGTCGCGAGATCGTGCGTGAACCCGAGGAACCAGGTGTCGAAGGAGTCGTTGGTGGTCCCGGTCTTCCCGGCGGCCGGCTTCCCCAGCCGGGCGGCGCGGGCGCCGGTGCCCACGGTCGCGACCTCCTCCATCAGGTGGACGAGGATGTAGGCGCTCCGCTCGTCCATGACCTGGTGCCGCGGCCGCGCGACCTCGGCGACGCCGGCGGCGAGCCGCCCGGAGAGCGGCACCCAGGGATCGCGGTAGTCGGTGTGGTCCTCGAGGACGGCGCCGTCGCGATCGAGGACGCGCTTCACGAACGTGGCCGGCCGCCGCTCGCCGAAGCGCGCGAAGATCGCGTACACGTTCGTGAGCTCCCACAGGTGCACGCACGACGAGCCGAGGGCGCTCCCGAACTCCTGCTTGACCGGCGTCGTGAGGCCGAGCTCCTTGGCCCAGTCGGCGAGCACGGAGGAGCCGAGCTTGGTCGCGAGCGCCTCGTACGTCTTCACCGCCGGGATGTTCATCGACTGGACGAGCGCGGTCCGCACGGTCACGTCGCCCTTGAAGTCCTGGCCGTAGTTCTGCGGCTTCCAGGAGTCCTCGGCGCCGCGGTAGACGAGCGGCGCGTCCGTGAGGATCGTCGCGGGGGTGAAGTCGAGCTTCTCCACCGCGGCCGAGTAGACCACCGGCTTGAACGCCGAGCCGGGCTGCCGGCACGACTGGAACGCGCGGTTGAACTCGGACGCGTCGAAGTCGTAGCCGCCCACCATCGCCGCGACGTACGACGTCCACGGATCGACCGAGACGAGCGCCCCCTGGAGCTTCGGCTCCTGCTCGAGCGTGAAGAGGAGCGGGCCCTCGGGCACGTCCTTCGACCGGCCGATCGCGAGGCCGGCCTCGCGCGCCGCGAGCTCCTTGCGCTCCACGCGGCGCAGCACCACGACGTCGCCCGCCTTCACCGCGGAGGAGACGCGCGAGACGAGCGCCTCCTGGTAGTTCACCTCGGGGTTCGGCTTGCGCGCCCAGCGCAGGCCGGAGACGGGGAGGAGCCCCTGGTTCTCGCCGACCTGGACCTCGGCCACCGCCGCCTTGTCGTCCACCCGCGTGACGACGCCGACGCAGTACTGGCCGATCGGGATCTCGCCCTTCGGCCAGGCCCGGGCGAGCTGCGCCTGGAGCTTCGCCGCCTCCGCGCCCGCGACGTGCCCCACCGGCCCCCAGTAGCCCTGCCGGTGATCGACCTCCTGGAGCCCCTTCAGCATGGCGGCCTGCGCCGCCCGCTGCTTCTCGAGGTCCATCGCGAGCTCGACGCGGAGGCCGTCCTGGAGGAGCCGCTCGTTCCCGTACCGCTCGACGACGTGCCGGCGCGCGTGCTCGACGTAGAAGGGCGCGGTCTCGCGGAAGACGTCGTCGAGGCCGAACACGCGGATCTCGGCCGCGTTCGCGGCCTGCTCCTCGTCGCGCGTGATCATCCCCTCCTCGCGCATCCGGCGGAGCACGTACCGGCGGCGCGCCTTGGCCGGCCCCTCCGCGCCCTCGATCGCCTCGCCGCGCTCGGTCCGCCGGAACGGCGAGTAGCGCGACGGGGCCTGCGGCAGGCCGGCGACGAGCGCGGCCTCGGCGAGCGAGAGGTCGGAGACGTTCTTCCGGTAGTAGTTCTCGGCGGCGGCCTGGACGCCGTAGGAGTGGTGCCCGAGGTAGACGCCGTTCATGTACAGCCAGAGGATCTGCTCCTTCGTGAAGGCGCGCTCGAGCCGCCGCGCGAGGATGAGCTCGCGGATCTTCCGCGCGAGGCTCCGCTGCGTGCCCTTCGCGAACCCCTCGGCGCTGATCAGGATCGACTTGGCGGTCTGCTGGGTGATGGTGGAGCCGCCCTGGACGTTCTTGCGGAGGACGTAGGTGTTGAGGGCGGCGCGGAGCGTCCCCTTGAGGTCGATGCCGCCGTGGTCGAAGAAGTTCTGGTCCTCGGACGCGACGAACGCCTGCACGAGCTGCTTCGGGATGCGCGCGTAGGGGACCACCTTGCGCCGCTCGCGGAAGAACTCGCCGGAGAGCTGCCCGTCGGCGGAGATCATCTCCGTGACGATGGGCGGCCGGTACTGCTCCAGGGTCGGGATCTCCGGGAGCCCGCGCGCGAAGTAGAAGTACCCGCCCACGACCGTCGCGACCGCCAGGTTCACGAGCGCGATCAGGGCGAACACACCCCAGCGGAGCGCCCGGCGGCCGAGCGAGCGGCGGCGGGGCAGGCCGGTGAGCACCATCCGCGTCGGGACGTCGTCCCCGGGGGCGCCGCCAGCGGGCGCGTGGGACTGGGTGCGGTCCATGGGCTCGGCAATCTAAACGAGGGCAGGGAAATGCGAAACCCGGCCGTGGGTCCGGACCCTTCGCTGTGCGCGAAGACGCTCCGGGTCAACCCCTCGGCGGGCCGGCCGGACGCGGCGCGCCGGCGGCGCCGGGCGGCAGGTGCAGGTTCGCCCGCGAGAGCACCTCGCCCAGCTCGGCGGGCAGGGGCGCCTCGAGCCGCAGGGGTGCGCCGGTGACCGGGTGCGGAAGGGTGAGCTTCCACGCGTGGAGCCCCATCCGGCGGAGCCCCCAGCGCGTCCTGGCGAGGCGGTTCCAGGCGAAGTCGCCGTAGCGCCGGTCGCCGGCGACGGGGTGGCCCACGGCCTCGAGGTGGCGGCGGATCTGGTGGGTCCGGCCGGTCTCGATGGAGACGGAGAGGAGGGAGATCTCCTTCGTCGAGGAGAGCACCTTCCAGCGCGTCAGGGCGTCCTGGAAGTTCACCCCGCGCGCGGCCTTCGAGCGGGAGGTCTGCTCGTGCTCGGCGAGCGGGAGGTCGATCGTCCCGGCCTCGCGCGGCATCTTCCCCTTCACGAGCGCGAGGTAGGTCTTCTGCATCCCTTCGCCGTCGGTGAAGATCTCCGTGAGCCGCACCATCGCCTTCCGGTGCTTCGCGACGAGGACGACGCCGGAGGTCTCGCGGTCGAGCCGGTGCGCGGGCGAGGGGCGGAACTCGGTGGGCGGGAGCTCGGGCGTCTTCAGGTAGGCCCGCGCCATCTCCACGAGCGTCGCCCCCTCGATCCCGGTCCCGGGGTGCGCGGCGAGCCCGGCGGGCTTGTCCACGGCGAGCACGTCGGCGTCCTCGTGCAGCACGCCGAAGGTGACCGCCAGGCGGCCGCCGCCCGGCCCGGCGGGCGTGGGCTTCGCGAGGAGCCGCTCCTCGTCGCCGCGGATGACGACGACGTCGCCCGCGGCCACGAGCTGCTCGGCCTTCCCGCGCGCGCCGTTGACCCGCACCTTCCGCGTGCGGAACATCTTGTACACGTGCGAGAGGGGCACGTCCCGGAGGGCCTTCCGGACGAGCTTGTCGAGCCGCTGCCCTGCCGCGTCTGCGGAGACCGTGAGCTGGATCACGGGGGACTCTTAGCACGGGCACGAGGCATCAGCCTCAGTCCTGGGTCTCGTTCTCGGGATCCGTTCGTGCCGGCTTCAGGGGCCCGGTTCACAGGGCCGTTCGTGCTGAGCGTAGCGGCCGCCATCAGGCGGCCGCGGAGTCGAAGCACGAACTCTCGAGCCCAGGGGCCTGATGCAAGCACGCGGGGCGAGAAGAGGCCGCTCACTGTCGAAGGGTGAGCGGTCGAAGGGTAGCAGTGCTGTGGACCCGCTCACGCCCGCGCCAGCACGATCCTCCCCGCCATCCTCCCGTCCACGTCGCCGCGCTCGCCGCCCTTCGCCTTCTTGGCGGTCAGCCGGCGCTCCACCTCGGCGGCGAGCCTCTCCCCGTCGATGCCGTGCTCGGAGAGGCGCGTCTTCATCCCGAGGTCGCGGAAGAAGGCCTCGGTCCGGTCGATGGCGGCCTCGGCGGTCTCCACGCCGAAGACGCGCTTGCCGTAGTGGGCGAGCTTCGCGCGCTTCGCCTCGATCCGCTCGCGGAGCGCGGCGGGCAGGATGATGGCGAGCGTCACGCCGTGATCGAGGCCGTGCAGCGCGGTGAGCTCGTGGCCGATCATGTGCGTCGCCCAGTCGTGGTCCACGCCCGAGCCGATCGTGCCGTTGAGCGCCTGCGTCGCGCACCACATGTACGTCGCCCGCGCGTCGTAGTCCGGCGGGTCGGCGAGGATCTTCCCGGCCTGCTCGACCAGGGTGAGCAGGATGCCCTCCGCCTGGCGGTCCTGGAGCGGCACGGCGTTGAGCGTGGTCGCGTACTGCTCCATCACGTGCACGTACGTGTCCACGATGCCGTTCACGAGCTGGTTGCGCGGCAGGCTGAAGGTCGTGACGGGGTCGAGGATCGAGAAGACCGGGTAGCAGCAGGGCGCGCCGAAGTGGTCCTTCTCGCCGATCGCCCGGCGCGAGACGACGGCCGTCGGGTTCGCCTCCGAGCCGGTCGCGGGCAGCGTCAGGACGGCGCCGACCGGCACCGCCTCCTTCACGGTGGCGCCGTGGTCCCGGATCATCTCCCAGGGGTCCCTGCCCGCCGGCCAGCGCGCCGCGGCGGCGATGAACTTGGTGCCGTCGAGCACCGAGCCGCCGCCGACGGAGAGGAGGAAGTCGATCTTCTCCTTGCGCACCACCTCGACCGCCTTCAGGAGCGTCTCGTACTCGGGGTTGGGCTCGATGCCCTCGAACTCGAGGACGGTGCGGGCCCCGAGCGCCTTCAGGACCTGGTCGCGGACGCCGTTCTTCCTGATCGAGCCGCCGCCGCTCGTGAGGAGCACGCGCGCGTTCGCGGGGACGAGCTTCGCGAGCTTGGCGATCGTGCCCTTGCCGAAGACGAGGTGCGTGGGGTTGTGGAGGTCGAAGTCGTGCATGACCGGGATTCTACCCCGGCCCCGCCGGAGCGGAGCGATCTCTTCCGCCGCATCGGCCCGGCTGAAACGCTACAGCAGCTCGAGCTGGAGCTGCTCGCGGAGCGGCTCGGCCCGCAGCCCCTCGCGCCGGAGCGCGCGCGCGAACGCGTCCGCCTGCCCGTGCACCGTGTAGATCCGCGCGGCGCCCGTGGCCTTCGCGTAGGCGACGAGCGACGGGAAGTCCGCGTGATCCGAGAGCGGGAAGGCGGCGTCGACGCCGCGGTGGGCGGCGGCGCCGTCGAGCGCCCAGCCGGTGAGGATCGCGGTGCGCCGGCTGCGCACCCCGCGCATGGCGGTGCTGCGTGCGAGGTGAGGTGGGCAGACGACCACCTCGCCCGCCCCGGCGCCCTCGGGCCCGAGCGGGCGGACGTTCGGGAGCTTGGTCCCGAGCGCCTCGTAGACCTCGTTCACGCCGTGGACGGTCGGGTGCGCGAGGCAGCGGTACCCGCGCTCGCCGAGGTGCTTCAGGATCTCCTGCGCCTTCCCGAGCGCGTAGGCGAGGAGCACCGGCGTCACCCCGTCGGTGAGCGCGTCGTCGACGAACCTCCGGACCGCCGCGAGGACCTCGGCCTTCGGCGGGAAGACGTAGCGCGGCAGGCCGAACGTGGACTCGAGCACGAGCACGTCGCACGGCATCACCTGGGCGGGCTCGGCCGCCTCGGTCGGCTCGGTGCAGAGATCGCCGGTGTAACCCAGGGTGACGCCGTCGCGCGTCACCCGGAGCTGCGCGGACCCGAGCACGTGGCCGGCGGGGTAGAGCTCGAGCGTGAGCTCGCCCAGGCCGAACGGGCTCCGGTGCGCGGCGGGGAGCTGCTCGGCGCGGGCGCGCTTCGGGGTGCCGAGCCGGTGGCGCACGAGCGCGAGCGTCGCCGCGGTCGCGATGGTCCGCTCGTGGCGCGCGATGTGATCGCCGTGCGCGTGGGAGACGAAGCCGCACGGGACGCGCCGGGTGGCGTCCATGTGGAGGGCGGTGTTGACGACGCGGAGCCCACCGCGGTGGAGCTCGACGAGCGGCCGGCGCATGTTCCGGACCCTTGTACATCCTGCGACCGACACCACGATCGCGCAGGGGTGGCGCCGGACCGCCCCAGGGTCCTGGACACCCCACGGGCGGGAGCGGCTCCCCGGTTCGCGCGCACCCCCGCAGGCGCCTCGGGTTGCTGCGATCGAGCGGGCCGGGCGCGCGCGGCGGCGCTTGGCGCGCGCCATGCTCCCACCGGATCGCGGTCGGTTCGAGCGCCCGAAGGCGCCGGTCTGCCCTGCAGGAGGATGTGTGTTCGCGATGGAGAAGCTGCCTGTCGGCAAACGGATCCTGGCGACGTTCCTGCCCCTCGTCGCCCTGCTCGCGCTCGCGCTCGTCGCAGGCCTGGTGGTCCTCGCGCGGGTCGGCGCGACCTCGGGGAGGCTCGTCGAGCTGCGCCTGCCGGACGCCGCGTCCGTGGCGACGATCCACGAGGCGACGACGGACGCCGCCCGCGCCCTGCTCGCGCTCGGCTCCGATCGGCTGCCCGACGAGCACCGCGGCCGGCTCTTCCGCGCGGCCGCGGCGGCGTTCGAGCGCATGGACCGGGAGTGGAGGGCGTTCGACGGCCGCGAGAAGGACGAGGGGACGACGCGCGCGTTCGCGGAGCTCCAGCGGCCCTGGGCGGAGTGGCGGCGTGCCGCCGAGGCCACCCTCGCCGCCGAGCGGGCCCGCGACGCGAGCCCCGCGGGCACGGGCTCCCGGAAGGACGCGAACGAGGCCGTGGTCGCGGCGATCCTGGCGCACGACCAGGCTTACGAGGCCGTGGCCCCGCACCTCCGCGGGCTCGTCGCGGCCGTGCAGCGCCAGGCCGACGTGGAGGGTGCCTCGAGCCGCGCGCTCGTGCGGAGGGCCTCGGTGGGCCTGACGCTCGCCTTCGTCGCGTTGACCGCCCTCGTGCTCGCCGTGGGCCTCGCCCTGGCGCGCGCCCCCTCCCGCCTGATCGCGGGCCTCTCCGGGCGGCTCGAGCGGCTCGCCGCGGGCGAGCTGCCGGATCCCGTGACGGAGGCCGGCGGGGAGGACCTGGACCGGCTCCGCGACAGCTTCAACTCCGTCGTGGCGTCGCTGCGCGGGTTCGTCGAGCAGGTGAACCGGATGAGCGACGCGCACGCGCGCGGCGACATCGACGCCGCCATCGACGAGCGGCCCTTCTCGGGCGAGTACCGCGCCATGGCGGAGGGCGTGAACCGGACGGTCGCCGCCCACGTGGCGCTCGAGCGGCAGGCGATGGAGATCTTCGCCGAGTTCGGCCGCGGCAACTTCGACGCCAGCCTCGAGCCCCTCCCCGGCGCGAAGCGGTTCATCAACGACACCGTCGAGCAGGTCCGGCGGAACCTCAACGGGCTCATCGCCGAGGTGGACCGGGTCAGCGCGGAGCACGACCGGGGCGAGGTGGACGCCGTCATCGACGAGGGCCGGTTCCCGGGCGACTACCAGACGATGGCCCGCGGCGTGAACGAGATGCTCGCCGCCAACCTCTCGGTGACGCGCAAGGCGCTCGACGCCTTCGCCGGCTTCGGGCGCGGCGACTTCGAGGTCCCCCTCGAGCCGTTCCCCGGGAAGCGCCGCGTCATCAACGAGGTGGCGGAGCAGGTCCGCGCGAACCTCCGCGCGCTCGCCGGCGACGCGGCCACCCTCGCGCGGGCGGCGGTGGAGGGCCGCCTCGACGTGCGCGCCGACGCGAGCCGCCAGCCCGGCGACTTCCGGAGGATCGTCCAGGGCGTGAACGACGCCATCGACGCGCTCGTCGCGCCCATCCGCGAGCTGGCCGCGGTCCTCGACCGGCTCGCGGCGGGTGACCTCGCCGCGCGGGCCGAGCCCGGCCGGCACCAGCACGAGTCGCGCCACCTCCTCGAGGGCGTGAACGCGACGCTCGCGGCGCTCCTCGCGCCGACGCAGGAGGCGACCGAGGTGCTCGGCCGCCTCGCCTCCCGCGACCTGCGGGCGCGCATGACCGGCCACTACCTCGGTGGCCACGCCCAGATGAAGACCGCGCTCAACGCCACCGCCCAGGCGCTCGACGAGGCGCTCTCCCAGGTCGCGCAGGCCGCGGCCCAGGTCTCGTCCGCCTCGAACCAGATCGCCGCGTCGTCCCAGGCGGTCGCCAGCGGCGCGAACGAGCAGGCGGCGAGCCTCGAGCAGACCACCGCGACCATCGCGTCCGTCTCCTCGATCGCGCGGCAGGCCTCCGACTCGAGCCAGCAGGCGAACGCGCTCGCCCAGACCGCCCGGAACGCGGCGTGCGAGGGCGCCGCGGCCGTCGAGCAGATGCAGGGGGCGATGTACAAGATCCGGTCCTCCGCCGAGGGGACCGCGCAGATCATCCGGGACATCAACGACATCGCGTTCCAGACCAACCTGCTCGCGCTCAACGCCGCGGTCGAGGCGGCGCGGGCCGGCGAGGCGGGGCGCGGGTTCTCCGTCGTGGCCGAGGAGGTCCGCTCGCTCGCGCGCCGCGCCAAGGAGGCGGCGACCAAGACCGAGGACCTGATCCGCCAGTCCGTCTCCGAGACCGGCGCGGGCGAGCTCGCGAGCCGCGAGGTCGCCGAGAAGCTCGACGAGATCCTCGGCGGCATCGGCAGGGTCTCCGACATCGTCCAGGAGATCTCGCAGGCGGCCCGGGAGCAGGCGCACGGGATCGAGCAGGTGACGACCGCGCTGTCCGAGATGGAGAAGATCACCCAGCAGAACGCGGCCAGCGCGCAGGAGTCGTCGAGCGCGGCGGGCGAGCTCTCCGGCCAGTCGGAGGAGCTCGCCGCGATGGTCCGGGGGTTCGAGCTGAGCGGCCTCCGCCGACCCCATGCACCCGCGGCGGCGGCGCTGGCGGCGCCGGTCGCCACCCGGCGGAACGGGGCTGCGGAGGCCCCTCCGGCGGCGGCGGACCCGTTCCCGATGGGGGATGACGCACCGCTCCGGGACTTCTGATCCCGTCCGCCGTACCGCCGCCCGGCTCCATGCCTCTGGCGGGTGTCAGCCCATATGGGCATGATGCGCCCCCGGCTGCCCGCGCCCGTCCCTCCCGCGTCCCCACTTCACCTGGGGTGCATGCGAGACGGCGGCGGGCGGCGGTGACGCGAACGCGCCTCGGGGCGCCCAGAGGAGGGCCGGGCATGACGACGACGAGACGAGTGATCGACGTGGAGGAGAAGGTCCCGCTGCTGCAGGGCATCCCCCTCTCGCTGCAGCACCTGTTCGCGATGTTCGGGGCCTCGGTGCTCGTCCCGATCCTCTTCAACCAGGCCGCCGGGGTCCAGGTCGTGGATCCGGCGCTGGTCCTCCTCCTGAACGGCGTCGGCACGCTCATCTACCTGTTCGTCTGCCGCGGGAAGGCGCCGGCGTTCCTGGGGTCGAGCTTCGCGTTCATCTCCCCGGCGATCAGCTGCATCACCGCCCAGGGCATCACCGATCCGGACCTCGCGAAGCTCGGCTTCGCGCGGGCCGCGGGCGGGTTCGTGGCCTCGGGCCTCGTCTTCATCGCCGTGGCGCTCGTCATCCGGTTCGCGGGGCGGAGGTGGATCTCCGTCGTGCTGCCGCCGGCGGCCATGGGCCCGATCGTCGCGCTCATCGGCCTCGAGCTCGCGCCGGTCGCGACCGGCATGTCGTTCCTCAAGGGCGGCAAGGTGGACGGCATCGCGACGCTCATCTCGCTCTTCACCCTCGGCGTGGTGATCGTCGGCTCGCTCGTGTTCCGCCGGTTCCTCGCGGCCATCCCCGTGCTCATCGGCGTCATCGCCGGCTACCTGCTCGCGGTCGGCATCGACCTGTGGTGGGTCCCGGGGACGATGGACTACACGCCGCTCACGCAGGCCTCGTTCCTCACGGTCCCGCAGCCGATCTGGCCGTCGTTCGACGCCGCCTCGATCCTCATCGTCCTCCCCGCGGCCCTGGTGGTCATCTCCGAGCACATCGGCCACCTCTTCGTCACGAGCAACATCGTCGGGAGGAACCTCCTCAAGGACCCCGGCCTCCACAACTCGCTGCTCGGCGACGGCCTCTCCACCACGCTCTCCGGGCTCACCGGCTCCTGCCCCACGACGACCTACGGCGAGAACATGGGCGTCATGGCGATCACCAAGGTCTACTCGGTCTGGGTGATCGGGGGCGCGGCGGTGATCTCGATCGCGCTCGCCTTCTTCGGCCAGGTGAGCGGCGCGATCCGCACGCTCCCCGTCCCGGTCATCGGCGGCATCAGCATGATGCTGTTCGGCGTCATCGCCGCCTCCGGCCTCCGGATGCTGATCGAGGCGCGGGTGGACTACTCCAGGTCGCGGAACCTCCTGCTCTCCGCGGTGGTGCTCGTGATCGGCATCTCGGGCGTCGCGATCCCGATCGGCAAGACCGAGCTCAAGGGCATGGTCCTCGCGACGCTGGTCGGCATGGTCCTCTCGCTCCTCATGTACGTGATGGAGCAGCTGCGCCTGACCGCCGAGCCGCCCGAGCCGCTCACCGACGGCCTCGACGAGGCGCACGAGGCGAGCAGCAACGCCAGCGCCGCACCGCAGGTGTAGGGCGATATCGCCGGTTCTCTTCCACCCGACCCTTCGAGGCCCCGGCCTCGGGGTCGGGTGGACCCATTCCTGACGCCGCCGGACGTCGGGTAGATTCGGGTCATGCCCGACTTCATCGAGAACCCCCGGCGGTCGCCGCGGGCCCCGGTGCGCTGCGAGGCACGCGTCGCGCTGCGCGAAGGCGGCTACTGGGCGGGGCCGACGTGCGACTACGGCCCGAAGGGTTGCCAGGTCTCGGCGCCGCTCCGGCTCGAGCCCGGCTCGCGCCTCTTCCTCGAGCTCGTCAACGAGCGGGTGCCGGGGCCGTTCCAGCTCTCGGGCCGCGTCGCCTGGTCGAGCACGGCGGCGCCGTGGCGGAGCGGCATCGCCTTCGACGACGCGAGCGTCACGCACGCCGCGCGCTTCTTCGAGCGGCTCGCCGCGGCCTACCCCGGCCTCGACACCTACGGCCGGGCCCCCGATCGCATCCCCGCCGACGGCACGCTCGCGCCGCTCCCCCCGCCCGCGGTCGAGCCGCTCCTCACGGCCGCCGAGCGCGACGTGCTGCGCGCCGTCGGGGAGGGCAAGCTCGTCGCCGACCTGCGGACGCACTTCGGCGGCGGGTGGGGAGAGGCCCAGAACGGCCTCTTCTCGCTCCTCGGCCGCAAGTACCTCACGATCGGCGCGGCCGACGCCGAGGCCGCACAGGCCTGGGCGCCGCTGCTCGAGAGACCGACTGTCGCCTGAGACCACGAACCGCTCGTGCTTCGACAGGTCAGCACGAGCGGATCCCCGTGTCCGCTCACCCTGAGCCGGAGGAGGCGGGCTCAGCCCGCCGACGGGGCGAGGGCGAAGCCCGAGCAATCTTCGCAGGGTGAGCGGCGGACGGGTCACTTCAGGAGCAGGTAGTACAGCTTCCCTCCCTGCTTCATCCGCCCCGCGGCGTTCTCCGCGTACGCGCCGCTGCCGAAGAAGACGTCGATCCGGGCCGAGGTCCGGATGGCGCCGCCCGCGTCCTGGTCCAGCACGAACCGGGAGAAGGGCCGCATCCCCGTGCCGCTCGCGTCTACCGGGCGCTCCGTCTCGACGAACGCGAGCGCGCCCTTCGGGAAGACGCGCGCGTCGGCGGCGACGGTGCGGTCGGGCGTCACCGGGACGCCGAGCGAGCCGGTCGCCGCGTCGGCGAAGCGGAAGAAGACGTAGGACGGGTTGCGCGCGAGGAGGTCGGGCTGCGCGTGGGGGTTCTCGCGCAGCCAGGCGCGGATCGCCTGCATCGAGACCTGCGCGATCGGGATGGCGCCGCGCTTCACGAGCTCCGCGCCGATGGCCTCGTACCGCTGCCCGTTCTTGCCCGCGTAGGTCACGACCCGGCTCGTGCCGTCCGGGAGCCGCACGATCCCGCTCCCCTGGATCTCGAGGAAGAAGGCGTCCACCGCCGAGTCCACCCAGCAGAGCTCCGCGCCGAGGCCCGCGATCGCCCCGCCGGCGATCTCGGCGCGCGTCGGGTACGGCACGAGGCGGCCGCCGACGACCCTCCCGACGAGGTCGCCGGAGAGCTGCGGGAAGTCCTTCGCGCGGACCTGGACGAGGTCGTCGGGCGCGCGGTGGAGCGGCACCTGGTACGGCCCCTCGCGCGCCAGCGAGCCCTTGAGCTCCGGCAGGTAGTACCCGGTGAAGAGGACCCTGCCGCTCCCGTCGCCGATCGAGCGGAAGACCCGGAACTCGCGCCGGAGCGCCTCGTCGAGCGCCGCCGGGGTCGGCCGGGCGAGGACGAGCTCGCGGAACCGGACGAGCGTCGCCTGCACCTTCTGGATCGGCACCTGCTCCTTGCCGAACGCGAGCCGCCGCCCGGGATCGGCCGCGGCGAGCCGCGCGAGCACGGCGAGCGAGCGGTCCAGCGCGAGGTCCAGGCTCGCGTACTCGAGGTCGTCGGCGAAGGCGGGGAAGGCCTCCGGAGCGAGCTCCACGAGGGCCCGGTCCGCGGTCTTCGCCGCCTCCGGCGGAGGCGGCGGGGGGACCGTGCGGCAGGCCGCCAGCGCGAGCGCGGCGGCCAGGGCAGCGGAGCCGGCCAGGCCTGGGGTACGCATGCGCATGTCTCGAAGAACCTCCCGGGCGTGCCGGAATTCCGGCGGCGGCCGCCGCCGGACCTCACGGAGCGGGGAGTGTACCCGAGGTCCGCGCGTACCTCCGCACCCCGTCCCGCTCCTCGCGGGCGATCGCGCCGCGCGCCTCCAGCACCTCGAGGTTGGCCATGACCTCCGAGAGGACCAGGAAGGTGTCACCGGGCCGCGCCGACCGGAAGAGCAGCCCCGCGAGCTCGAACGGCGCGCGCGGCGCATCCCCGAGGAGCGCGAGGAGCCGCTCCTGCCGGCGCGCGTAGAACCCGACGAGCGTGTCGATGACCGCGCGGTGGCCGCCGAACGGCGGCCCGTGGCCGGGCAGGACCGCGTTCAGCTCCAGGGCGCGCGTGCGCGCCGTGCTCTCGAGGTAGGCGAGCAGGGGGCGGAAGAAGCCGTCCTCGCCGTCGGGCCCGAGCTCCATGAGCGGGTTCGGCGAGATCCGCTCGAGCAGGTGGTCGTTCGAGAAGAGGATCCCGCGCGCGCGATCGAGGAGGCACACGAGGCCGGGCGTGTGGCCCGGCATGTGGAGCACCTCGAGCTCGAGGTGGCGCGTCCGGAGCCGCGCCCCCGGAGAGAGCGGCTGGACCGCGGGGATGCGGCGCGACCGGAAGCCCTTCTCGCCCTCGTCCGCGATCGCCGCGAGGTGCTCCGCCGGGACGCCCAGCCGGACGAGGTGGGCGCCGTAGCGCGGGGCGAGGTCCCGCCAGCGGGGGCCACCCTCGATCATCTTCGGGAGGTCCGCCGGGTGCGCCGCGACGGGGACGTCGCGGCCGGCGCGCTCCAGCACGAACGTCGCCCCGCCGAAGTGATCGACGTGACCATGCGTGATGACGATCCGACGCACGTCCTCGAGCCGCAGGCCCGCCGCGGCGAAGCCCGCCGCGAGCGCGGCGGTCGCCTCGTCCGAGCCGTACCCGCTGTCCACGAGGAGGAGGCCGCCGTCGGCGTCCTCGACGGCGTAGACGTTGACGGGGCCGCCCGCCTGCGGGAACGGGATCGGGATGGGGATCCGGTGGATCCCGAGCGCCGCCAGGTCGGCGCTCACCGCCCGGCCTCCGCGGCGCCCGCGCGGGGCGGCCCGGCCGCGGTGAGGTCGCCTGCGCTGGGGAACCCGGGTGGCATGCGAGGACCAGGCACGATCTAGCGCAGCGCGGCGTACGCTCGCAACCGGGGCGTCCCGCCCGCCCGGGGCCGCCGCCGCGGGGCACCCGCGTGTAGAACTGACGGTGATTGAGGCGACCCGGGAGGGCGCGAGGGACGATCGGCCGCGCCCGAGCCTTGACTTCACGGTCAGCCGACAGCAAGAGACGGAGCGGTTTCTTCCCTTCCGGGTCTTCACTTCACCGATAGTCATGCAGCAGAGGAGGCCGCCGATGCTCGTCCGCCGCTCCGTCCTGCTCGCCCTGGCCGGAACCCTGGCCGCGGCAGGGTGCAAGGACGTCGAACAACGTGATCCCGCCCCCGTGCTCGCCCTCGCCGCCTTCGATCCGGCCGTCCCCATCCTCCCCCTCCCGAACGACCTCGCCCTCCAGGGCGCGGTCGGCGTGGAGGATCCGACGAGGCGGGCAGGGCTGTTCCAGCTGATCGACCTGGGCGGCTGGCCGCCCGACCTCACCCACGCGGCCTGGGCTCCGTTCCAGGGCATCGCCGTGCCGGTCACGGCGCAGGCGTTCGACGACGCCGAGGGGGAGTACGCCGCCGCCGCCGCGCCGACCGGGATCGACACCGCGACGATCGACGAGACCACCGTCGCGCTCGTGCGGTTGAGCGACGCGTCGCCCACGCCGATCCCGGTGGCCATGGTCCAGTTCGCCCGTCCCTCCGACGCCGCCGGCTTCATGGTGTTCCGCCCCGTCGGCGACGAGGGGCCGGTCGCGCTCCTCGCGCCGGGCCGGTACGTCTTCGCGGTCCGCGGCGGGCCGAACGGCGTCCACGCGCTGTTCGACACCGAGCGCGTGCCGCTCGACGCAGATCGCCCGATCGCCCTCGTGGCTCCGAACCGCGACCTCTCGCAAGCGGAGAACCGGCCGCCGCGTCCCGCCGGCGTCTCGCCGGAGGACTTCGACGCGCAGATGGCGCGCCTCGAGACCCTGCGCGGCACCTTCGCGGTCGGGATGGACTGGAGTCGCGTGGAGATCGGGGCCGTCTGCCTGGCGGCGCTCGGGGTCACCCCGCCGGAGGGACGGTGCTGGCTCCCGCCGATCCCTGCGCCGCCGCTGAGCCAGCCGCTCCCGACGCCGGGCATGACCGCCGCCTTCGCCGGCGTGGATCTCGTCTTCCCGCACGAGGAGATCGCGAGCATCCAGACGTTCGAGGTGTTCACTCCGCCCTCGTCGCTCCAGGAGGAGGTGACGCCGTGAAGAAGCTCATCCTCGCCGCGCTCCTCGCCCCGGCCGTCGCCCTCGCGAACGGCTACGACGTCCCCAACGTGAACCCCCGCGACCTGTCGCTGGTCGGGTCCGCCGTGGCCGCGCAGGTCGATGCGGCGGCCGCGTACGCGAACCCCGCCGCGCTCTCGCGCGTGGAGGGGATCGACGTGAACCTCGCCGTGTCGGGGCTCTTCCTCCGCACGGAGTGGAACGGACCCTCGAGCGGCCCGCTCGCCGGCCAGAGCGAGCGGACCAAGTCGAGCCCGGTCCCGCCGGTCTCGCTCTTCGCCGCCTACGGGCGCCAGCTCGGCGGGCGGCCCTTCGGCGTCGGCTTCGGGTTCAACGTCCCCGGCGGCGGCAACGTGTTCTGGGAGGACGACTGGGAGGGCCGCGGCCGGATCATCACCGTGGATCGCAAGATCTACGCCGCGTACCTCACCGCCGGGTACGAGCTCATCCCGGACCTCCGGCTCGGCGGCGGCCTCGTCTACTACTACGGCACCGAGTACCTGAAGCAGGGCATCCAGCCGTTCTCCGACGGCTACGGCGAGCTCTCCACCCGCGGCGGCGCGCTCTCGTTCGACCTCTCCGCCGAGTACACGCTGCCGGGCGTCCCGCTCACCATCGGCGCGGACTACAAGTACCAGGGGAAGATGAACCTCGAGGGCGACGGCAAGTTCGTCGTGCCCGGCGGGACGCTCCCCGGGAGCCCCACCCCCAACATCGACCAGGGGGTCGAGCACGAGCTCACGTTCCCGAGCGTGCTCAACCTCGGCCTCGCCTACCGCGTCGGCGAGCCGTGGCTCCTCACCTTCGGCTTCACCTGGAACGACTACTCCGTCTACCGGTCGGACGTGTTCGAGGGCGATCGCGGCGCGCGGATCGAGGTCCCGCGCAACTACGGCGACGGCTACGTGTTCCGGGTCGGGGCCGAGTACACGCTCCGCGAGAACCTCAAGCTCCGCGCCGGCGTCCTCCGGGACATCTCGGGCATCGACCGCGCGCACGCCTCGCCCACGCTCCCCGACTCGAACGCCTGGGCGGGGTCGCTCGGCGCGTCGTGGGGCTTCCGCCAGAACCTCGCGCTCAACGCGGCGGTGTTCTACGCGAACCTCGACGAGCTCGAGGCGACCGGCGACGAGGCGCTCCAGGGGAGCTACGACACGAACGTCTGGATCGTCTCGGCCGGGGTGAGCTGGCGGGCGAACCTCGACGGTCAGTAGCGCGATCGGCCGATCGGGACCGCTCGCCCTTCGACAGGCTCGGGGCGAGCGGTCCTCCTTCGTCTGCGCCGCGCCGGTCCTTGCTCGTCCGCGGACCCGGCGCGCAGCCCTCCGGGCTAGCCGTTCGAGCTCGGCACGGGCTCCTCGTTGTACTTGCGCGCGGCCCGCTCGCCGAGGGCGGTGAGGACCGAGCGCGCGAGGCCGCGCCGGAACATCTCCGCCGGCAACGGCATCCGCGCGTCCCCCTTCTCGTCCAGCGGCGAGCCCGGCAGGAGCCGGTTGGCCCGCGCGAGCACGCCGACGATCGGCCCCGGGAAGAGCGCGTGGGCGAGCCGGAGGAGCTTCGCGGGCGTGCCGAGCACGAGGAACCGCTCGCCCTTCTCCACCGCGCGCACGATCCGCCGGGCGGCCTTGGAGGCGCTCACGGTGACGAGCGGCAGCGAGGCCGCCACCGAGAACAGGCTCGCCTCCGCGTACCGCTTGCCCTTCACGAGCGCGTGCTTGAACGACCCCGTCCGCATGAGCCCCGGGACGACCGTCACGACGTGGACGCCGTACTTCGAGGCCTCCGCGCCCAGCGCCTCGGACCAGCCGCGCATCGCGAACTTCGCGGCGGTGTACGGCGCGAGGTGCGGCACGGCGACGGCCGCGCCGATCGAGGTGATGTTCACGACGACGCCGCGGCGGCGCGCGCGCATCCCGGGCAGCACCGCGTCGGTGGCGTGGAGCGCGCCCCAGAACATCGTGTCCATCGCGCGCTGGTAGTCCTCGATCCCCATGGTCTCGGCCGGGCCGACCATGATGATCCCCGCGTTGTTCACGAGGAGGTCCACCGGCCCGAGGTTCTCCTCGACGTCCGCGACGAGGGTCCGCATCCCCTCCCGGTCCGTGACGTCGCAGGGGAGGACGGTCGCGTCGATCCCCTCCGCGGCGAGCTGCTGCCGCGCGCGCTCCAGCTCCTCCTCGTCGCGGGCGCAGAGGACGACCCGCATGCCCCGGCGGCCGAGCTCCCGGCCGAGGAGCAGGCCCAGCCCACGCGAGCCGCCGGTCACGAGCGCGACGCCTCCGGCGAGCCGTTGCGGGCTCCGGAGCTTCCGGGCGAGCAGGTAAGCGGCGCCGCCGGCGGCGAGCGCGTACAGCGAAAGGTTGCGTCGGAGGGACATGAGACCTCCGGCGCAACATGCGCATCCCGCCCGCCCGTCGCCGGGGGGCCGGACGGGCGCACTGCCGTTCGGGAGCTGCAGCCCCGTTCGGCACGACCCGCGCCCCCCCAGAGGACGTGACCGCCGCCCGGCGGGCAGACATGGTCCCTGCATGCTCCGCGGACCCTCTCCCCCCTGATCCGTCCACCGCAGGCTCACGCTCGCGCTCGTCGCGGTCGCCTTCACCGACGAGCTCGCGACCGGCCTCGTCCCCGCGGGCGCGCCCGAGCTCGCCGGCACGTTCGCGCTCTCGCCGCTGGGCGCCGCCGGCTGGACGCTCTTCGCGTTCCAGGTCCTCGGGTTCGTCCTCGAGCCGCCGCTCCTCGCGCTCGCGCACGGTCGCCGCGCGCGGACCCTCCGGACGCTCGGGCTGGCGCTCATGGCGACGTCGCTCCTTTCGGCCGCCGCCGCGCCGAGCTACCCGGTCCTCCTCGCCGCCCTCGCGCTCTACGGCCCGGGGAGCGGGCTCGCCTGCGGCCTCGCCCAGTCCGCGCTCGCCGCGGCGGAGCCCGGCCGCTGGGAGGCGGTGCTCGCCCGCTGGGGCTTCGCCGGGACCCTCGGCGACCTGCTCGCGCCGGCGGTGCTCGCCGCCTCCGTGGCGCTCGGCCTCGGCTGGCGGGGCGCGGTGCTGGCC
>JAEYZK010000423.1 GCA_023428085.1 Pseudomonadota bacterium | reverse complement strand
GCGATCAGGCGCGCGTGGCGACGCCCGCGGCGGCGGTGGCGGACGGCGCGGACGTGATCGTCGTCGGGCGGCCGCTGCGCGAGAGCAGGGATCCGGTGGCCGCGGCGCAGCGGATCGCGGCGGAGCTGCCGGCGTAGCCCTGGGCAGCGTGTGCGCGGGAGCCGCGGCACGGGGCGCCGCCCGACCGGCGCCTCACGCGGAGGCGCGCACCACCAGCGTCGGCGGAAGCAGGACCCGCTCCGGTCGGGAGAGGATCCCGGCGGTCCTCGCGGTCGCGAGCCGGAGCGCCTCGTGCGCCATCTCCTCGATCGGCTGACGGATCGTGGTGAGCGGCGGCTCGCAGATGCTCGCCTGCGGGTTGTCATCGTAGCCCACGATCGCGAGCTGTCCGGGGACCGCGACCCGCCGCTCGCGCGCGACGGCCAGCATCCCGGCCGCGCAGACGTCCCCGGCGGCGCAGAAGATCGCGTCGATGCTCCGCCCCGCGTCGAGGAGCTGCGCCATGATGGCCGCGCCTTCCTTCCGCGCGTAGAAGGGCGCCTCGAAGACGTTCTCCGGCGCGACCCGGACCCCGTGCTCCGCGAGCGCCTTCTCCGCGCCGCGGCGCCGCTGCTGCGAGACGTAGGTCGCTTCGGCGTAGAGCTTGCCCGCGACGATCGCGACCGATCTCCTGCCCGCGCGCGCCAGGTGCTCGCCGGCCAGCCTGCCGCCCGCGAGGTTGTCCGTGGCGACCGTCGAGGCGCCCTCCGCCTCCTCGTCGATCAGGACCACCGGCACCCCCGCCGCGCGGTAGGCGGCGACCGTGGCCGGGTCGGGGCGGAAGCAGACCCCCACGAGCGCGATGGGCTTCGGGTCCTGGGTGAGCAAGGCGAGCAGTCGGCCCCGCGACAGCTCCGTCTCGTGCTGGTGGATCGTCGAGCACTCGACGATGGCCTGCCCCGGCCGGAGGGACTTCTTGAGATGGGCGAACATCGTGCCGCCGAACCCGGTGGCGAGGTTCACCGACGCGACGGCGATGTGGGCCTGCATGGTGTGGCACCTCTCCGATCGGGGCCGCGGACGCCGCCGCCGCGCGGCGCCGTCGCCCGGGTGTAACGCCGCGCCGCCGCCCTCACCGCCCCGCCCGCCGCAAGAGCACGTAGATCGCCCCCGCCCCGCCGTCCGCCGGGCGGGCGGTCGCGAACGCGAGCACGTGGCGGCCGAAGCGGTTCGTGGCGAGCCAGACCCGCAGCGCCTCCTTCAGCACGGGGAGCTGATCCTTCGAGTGCATGCCGCGGCCGTGCACGAGGAGCACGCAGCGCTTCCCCGCCTGGCGCGAGCGGCGGAGGAAGTCGTCCACCGCGCCCTTCGCCTCCTCGCGCGTCATGCCGTGCAGGTCGAGGTGCCCCTGCACCGCGAACTCGCCCCGGCGGAGCTTCGCCACGACGTTCTGGTCGAGCCCGGCGACGCGGCCCTCGATGAACTCGTCGGAGTCCGCGACGTCGAAGGGCGCGTCGCCGGTGATGAGCGCGCGGAGCGCGTCGATCGCCTCGAGATCGGGGTGCCAGACGGCGCCCGCCGCGGCCGGGGGCGGGGGCGGGGGGACGGTGCCGCCGCCGGGATCGACCGGGCGCACGCCGCGCGTCGCCTCCGCCCAGAGCTCGAGGTCCGTCCGCGCTTGCGGCGCCGCGGGGACCACCGGCGGCGGCGCGGCCTGCTTCTGCCGGGCAGCCGCCGCCGCGCGCTCCTGCGCCTCCTGCAGCCCCTTCAGCTTCCCGAAGGCGTCGTTGAACGGTCGATGCTTCGCGGCCACCGCCGGACTATAAGCTCGGGGCGCGTGGACATCGAGATCGAGTGCCCGTACTGCGGCGAGTGGGTGACGATCTTCGTCGATCCCGGGGGCGGGGAGACGCAGACGTACGTCGAGGACTGCCCCGTCTGCTGCCGGCCCTGGACGGTGCACGCCGTGCAGGAGGAGCCCGGGGGCTTCGCGGTCGGTCTCGCCCGGGACGACGAGTAGGCGGGCGGCTGCGCGGCGCGCCGCCTCACCCGCAGCGAAGGGCCGCGCCCGGAGTGGGGAGTCCATCCGGTTCGGTGAGTTCAGTCTTGACTGAACTCACCGACCGGCGAGAGGGTGCACGCGTGACGCGAGCGGCGGGGCCCGAGCTGCGCGAGTGGGTGGAGCGGCTCTCCATGATCCTGGAGCGCGACGGGCTCCCGCGCATGGCCGGCCGGATCTACGGCTGGTTGCTCGTCTGCGAGCCGCCCGAGCAGAGCATGGAGGAGCTCGCCGCGGCGGTGCAGGGCTCCAAGGCCTCGATGAGCACGATGACGCGGCTCCTCGTCCGGGCGGACCTCGTCGAGAAGGTCCACCTGCCCGGCGCGCGGCGCGACGTCTTCCGGATCCGCGTCGGGCAGTGGCGGCGGCTCTGGGAGTCGCGCATGCAGCTCCTCGAGGAGACGGTCGTGCTCACGGCGCGCGGGCTCGCGCTCCTCGCCGGGCGACCACCCGGGTCGCGCGGGCGCCTCGAGGAGCTGCACCACCAGTACCGGTTCATGGGGGAGCACCTCCCGGGGCTCCTGGAGCGGTTCGATCGGGAGCGCGCCGCCGCGCACGCGGCCCGGCCGGCGCGGCGCGGCCGGGCGGGGCGCGCGCGGAGCAGCGGCTCGAGACCGGCGGCGCGGTCGCGCCGCCCGGAGGGGAACGCGTGGCGATCGTCTCGGTGAAGAACGTCTCGAAGGACTACCAGCTCGGCAAGACGATCGTGCCGGCGCTCCGCGGCGTGTCGCTCGACATCGAGCCCGGGGAGTTCCTCTCGATCGCCGGCCCCTCGGGCAGCGGGAAGACGACGCTCCTGAACCTGATCGGCTGCGTGGACACGGCCACGAGCGGCACGGTCATGGTCGGGGGCAAGGACACGCGGCTCCTCTCGGAGCGGCAGCTCACCGATCTCCGGCTGCACACCATCGGGTTCATCTTCCAGAGCTTCAACCTCGTGCAGGTGCTCTCCGTCTTCCAGAACGTCGAGTTCCCGCTGCTGCTCCAGGGCACGCTCGGCGCACGGGAGCGCGAGGCGCGGGTGATGGGGCTCCTCGAGGCGGTGGGCATCGGGGCGTACCGCACGCACCGGCCGAGCGAGCTCTCGGGCGGCCAGCGCCAGCGCGTCGCCGTCGCGCGGGCGCTCGTGAGCCGGCCGGCGCTGGTCCTCGCCGACGAGCCCACCGCGAACCTCGACTCGCAGACGGGCGCCACGATCATCGACCTCATGAAGGACATGAACCGCCGCGACGGGACGACGTTCATCTTCTCGACGCACGACCCGCGGGTCATGTCGCACGCCAACGCCGTGGTCCGGATCGCCGACGGCCAGATCGTCGCGCGCGAGGAGCTCGGCGGGCAGGCGGCGGCGGGGGGGAAGTAGCCGTGGCGGCGGCGCGGGCCGGCGAGACCCGGATCCTCCTCCAGATCGCGCTCCGGAACCTCCGGGCGAGCTGGGTCCGGTCGTTCTTCGTGGGCGGGGTCGTGGCGCTGGGCGCGTGCCTGCTCGTCCTGTGCGTCGCGGTGGTCGGGACCATCAACCGGGGGATGTCCACCTCGATCCAGAACAGCCTCGGCGGCCAGCTGCAGGTCTACTCCGCCGACTCCGAGGACAAGCTCGAGCTGTACGGCGGCATGAGCGGGGAGTCCCGGCTCCGGCCGATCGAGGACTTCGCGGCGGTGAAGGCGGTGCTGGAGACCGTGCCGAACGTGCGCCACGTCGTGCCGATGGGGATCGACCAGGCGATGGTGGCGACGGGCAACCCCGTGGACGTCGCGCTCGAGCGGCTGCGGGAGGACGTCCGGCGCCTCGAGGCCGGCGAGCGCGGCGAGGCGCTCGCGCGGAGCTACGCCGCCCACCGGGGCCACGTCCAGCGCATGGTCTCGCTCCTGCACGAGGAGCTCTCGCAGGCCCGCTCCATCGCCGACCTCGGCGGGCGCGAGGCGAAGGAGCGCGCGCAGGAGTGGGAGGACCTCACCCGGGCGCACTCCGCGGAGTTCTGGGCGGGGTTCGACGGCGCGCGGTACGAGCGCCTCGAGTTCCTCGAGAACCGGATCGCGAAGCTCTCGTTCGACAACGCGTTCACGTTCCTGCGGTACGTGGGCACCGACCCGCAGAAGTTCTTCGAGGCGTTCCCCCTCGCCGAGATCGCGGAGGGCGAGATGATCCCGCCCGGCCGGCGCGGGATCCTCGTCGGCAAGCAGTACGCGGAGGAGTACCTGAAGCTCAAGAACGCCCGGCGCCTCGATCGGATCAAGGAGGCCCGGGAGCGGTGGCGCCGCACGATCGCGGGCGACGAGGAGCTCGAGCGCTGGGTGAAGGAGAACGCGATCGGCACGCGCGAGATCCTGCTCCAGCTCGATCCGCTCCGCGCCGAGGAGGTGACGCGCCTCCTCCGCGCCGGGCTCCGCGCCCCCGCGGGCGAGGACCTCCCGGCGCTCGTCGGCCGGCTCTTCCGGACCTCCGACGAGGACTTCGACCAGAAGTACCGCCTCTTCTACGAGGTCATCGCCCCCCGTGTCCGCCTCTACTCGATCAACGTCGGCGATACGATCACGATCAAGGCGCCCTCGAAGAGCGGCTACTTCAACGCGGTCAACGTGAAGGTGTACGGGTTCGTCAAGTTCAAGGACATCGAGCGCTCCGGCATCGCAGGCATGATGTCGGTGATGGACCTCATGTCCTTCCGCGACCTCTACGGCTTCCTCACCCGGGAGAAGGCGGCGGAGATCGCGCAGCTCAAGTCCTCCGTGAACGTGCAGGACCTCTCGCGCGACGACGCCGAGGCGGCGCTGTTCGGGGAGGCCGAGGCCGGGCCGCCGGGCGGGACGCCGGACGCCGCGCCGGCGCAGCAGTCGGCCATCGACGAGGCGGCGCTGCTCGCGGGGGCGAAGGCGGCCGCCCGCCCGGAGGAGCTCGCGGCGCGGGTCTACGCGCAGGAGGAGATCGAGCGGGGGGTGGTGCTGAACGCGGCGCTCGTCCTGCGCGATCCGGAGGAGCTCGACGAGACGCTGGCCGCCGTCCAGCGGGCCTCCGACGAGGCGAAGCTCGGGCTCGGGGTGCTCACCTGGAAGAAGGCCTCCGGGATCGTCGGGAACTTCGTGGAGACGCTGCAGGTCGTGATCGCGGTCGCGATGGTGGTCATCTTCCTCGTGGCGCTCGTCATCGTGAACAACGCGATCGGCATGGCCGTGCTCCAGCGCGTGAAGGAGATCGGCACGCTGCGGGCCATCGGGGCGCAGCGCCGGTTCGTGCTGGCGATGCTCCTCGTCGAGGCGATGGCGCTCGGGATCGCGTTCGGGCTCGTCGGCACCGGGCTCGGCGTGGCGATGCTCTCGGGGCTCCGCTCCGCCGGCGGCATCCCCGCCTCCAACGACTTCACCTACTTCCTCTTCGCCGGACCGGCGCTCCTCCCGAGCCTGAGCGCCGCCGAGACCGCCTGGTCGCTCGCGATCGTCCTCGTCGTGAGCGTGCTGTCCGGCTTCTACCCCGCCCTGCTGGCGATGCGCGTCACGCCCGTCGAGGCGATGGCGACGGAGGAGTGAGCATGCTCGCGAACGACCTCGTGCTGGCCGGCCGCAACCTCCTGCGGCACACCCGCCGCACCGTGATCCTGGCGAGCGCGCTCGCGGCGGTGACCGGGCTCCTCGTCCTGCTCTCGAGCCTGACGAACGGCATCGAGCGGTCGATGATGGAGTCCGCGACCACGCTCATGACCGGCCACGTGAACGTGGGCGGGTTCTACAAGATCACCTCCGGCAGCGCCGCGCCGCTCGTCGCGGACTACGAGACGGTGCTCGCGGCGACGCGGGCGCAGGTGCCCGAGCTGGACTACGCCGTCGCGCGGGGGCGCGGGTACGCCAAGGTCGTGTCCGAGGCGGCCTCGATGGACCTCGTGTTGACCGGGGTGGACATCGAGGACGAGCCGAAGTTCGGCGAGGTGATCGTGCCGCTCGCCGGCCGCCTCGAGGACCTCGCGCAGCCGGGGACGATGCTCGTCTTCCAGAGCCAGGCGGAGCGGCTCAAGGTGAAGGTGGGCGACGTGCTGACGCTGTCGGCGCCCACGTCGCGCGGGGTCAACAACACCGTGGACGTGCGCGTCGTCGTCGTCGCCCGGAACATCGGCGTGCTCTCGATGTTCTACGGCTTCCTCGAGCAGCAGACGCTCTGGGACCTGTACGGGCTCGCGCCCACCGCGACCGGGGCGATCCACCTGTTCCTGAAGGACCAGGGCGCCTCGGCGGCCGTCGCCGCGCGCCTCCGCCGGGCGCTGGCCGACGCGGGGTGGCAGGTGATGGCGCCCGACGCGGACCCGTACTGGAAGAAGATGATGTTCAAGGTGCCCGCCGAGGACTGGACCGGGCAGAAGCTCGACGTCACGATCTGGCGCGACGAGCTGGGCGACTTCGAGCCGATCATGCGCGGCGTCCGCGTGCTCACCGCCATCCTCGTCGGCATCCTGATGGTCGTGGTGATCATCGGGATCATCAACACGCTCGTGATCGCGATCCGGGAGCGGACCCGGGAGATCGGCACCCTCCGCGCCATCGGGATGCAGCGGACGAAGGTCCTCTGGCTGTTCGTGCTGGAGATGGGGCTGCTCGGCCTCCTCGGGACGGTGGGCGGCGCGCTGCTGGCGGCGCTGGTGGGGCTGGGGCTGAACGCGCTCGGCATCCAGATCTCCGACTCCATGCAGATGCTCCTCGTCCAGGAGCGGCTCACCTTCGTGTTCGACGCCCGGGCCATCGCGGGCTACGTCCTCCGCCTCACCGCCGTCGTCGTCCTGGCCTCGCTCCTCCCCGCGCTCCGGGCCGCGCGCCTGAAGCCGGTCACGGCCATGCATCACATCGGGTGAACACGACATGAGCCATCGAACCGCGCTCCGCCTCGCCGTCCTCGCCGCCGCCCTCGCCGCCGTCCCGGCGCCCGCCGCCCGGGCCCTCGAGGCGGACGAGCTCCGCAAGGTCGTCGAGACCCTCGACGACCGCCAGCGCAACTCCGGCGACTGGAAGGCCCTCTGCTTCATGGAGGCGAAGGAGCGGGGGAAGACCGACACGGTCTACGAGCTCCTCGTCTACCGGCGCGACCTCGACGACAAGCAGCTCTTCCTGTTCACCAAGCCCAAGTCGGAGGCGGGCAAGGGGTACCTCCGGATCGAGAAGAACCTCTGGAGCTACGACCCGTCCACCGGCCGCTGGGAGCGGCGGACGGAGCGCGAGCGGATCGGCGGGACGGACACGCGGCGGGACGACCTCTCCGAGCCGCGGCTCGCGGAGGACTACGAGGCGAAGTGGATCGGGGACGAGAAGCTGGGGCGGTTCGAGGTCCACCACCTCGCGCTCACGGTGAAGCAGGGCGTGGACGTCTCCTACCCGGTCCGCCACCTCTGGGTGGACAAGGCGACGCTCAACACCTTGAAGCGCCAGGACTTCGCCCTCTCCGGCAAGCTGATGCGCACGAGCTACACGCCGAAGTGGCGGAAGATCTACTCGGAGTCGAAGAAGGGCGACGTCTGGTACCCCGAGGAGATGCGCTTCTTCGACGAGATCGAGAAGGGCAACTCGACCCTCATCCTCATCCAGGAGATCGATCTCCGGGCGCTCGACCCGAACATCTTCACCAAGGCGTGGCTGGAGTCGAAGAGCAGGTGAGCGGCGCGAGGGGACCCCGATGACGAAGCTCCTGCCTGCGCTCCTGGCTGCGTCGCTCGGCCTCACCGCCTCCGCCCAGGATCGCCCGTCCGAGGACGAGCTCTTCGGCGGCCCCGCGGCCCCCGCGGCGCCGCCCGCCCAGCCGGCGCCGCCTCCGGAGGGCGCGGACGGGAAGCCGCCCGCGCCGCCCACCGC
>JAEYZK010000387.1 GCA_023428085.1 Pseudomonadota bacterium | reverse complement strand
CGACGCGGCCGCGCTCCGGGCCCGCGCGCGCGCGCGGCTCGAGGCGGCCGACGCCCGGGTGGACTACGTCGAGATCGTCCACCCCGAGACGCTCGCGCCCGTCGAGGTCGCCGCGCCCGGCAGCGTCATGCTCCTCGCCGCGTTCGTCGGGACGACGCGGCTCATCGACAACGGCAGGCTGCCATGAAGGGGAAGCCCGCCAGGGCCGACGACTCCACGAAGCTCATCGCCCAGAACAAGCGGGCGCGGTTCGACTACACCATCGAGGACGCGTGGGAGGCGGGGCTCGCCCTCACCGGCAGCGAGGTGAAGTCGCTCCGGGAGGGGAACGTCAACCTGTCGGACGCGTACGCCGTCCCCCGGGGCGACGAGCTCTTCCTCGTCAACTGTCGCATCGGCGAGTACAAGCAGGCCGTCCACTTCGGGCACCCGCCGCTGCGCGACCGCAAGCTCCTCCTCAACCGCGCCGAGCTCGATCGGATCCGCGGCAAGGTCGAGCAGCGCGGCTACACGCTCGTGCCGCTCCGGCTCTACTTCAAGCAGGGCTGGGCCAAGGTCGAGCTGGGCCTCGGCAAGGGGCGCGCGCACGAGGACCGCCGCGACGCGATCGCGGAGCGCGAATCGAAGCGGGAGATGGACCGCGCCCTCGCGCGGGGCCGCCGCCGCTGAGCCCCGGGCGCGGCGGGTGGGCGCCGCCCCCCCCGGTCCCCCTTCCCCCGGAGAGGCAGGCGCGCCTCGCACCGCGTCCGCCCACGGCGCACGTTTCCTGCTCGGGCGTACCGGGCCTGGATCGGGGGGCACCTCCCTTCTCACCGGGAGTCCTGCTAGCGTGGTCCGGGCGTGTTCGACCGGCTGACACTGCAAGAGGATCTGGTCGATTGCCGCGGGGCCGTGATCGCGCCGCGCGGCGCCGTCATCTCCCCGGAGACGATCGAGGAGGCTGCCGAGGGAGCGCCGCAGCACCCGCGCGCGCGGCTCTCGGAGACGCCCCTGGCGCGTGATCTCGAGGTGCCGTTCGCCACCCCTGCCTACGCGCCGTTGTTCGGGCGCCAGGGGGCGCGCGAGGCGGTCGAGCGCACCGTGCTCGCGGTGGAGCTGCCGGAGCCGCTCGTCGAGGAGCTGCTCGACCTGCGCGCGGAGCGGCCGGAGCTCTACCGCCACGCCGTCCTGACGACGGCGGTGGCCGTCCGGATCCTGCGGACCGCGGCCGGCTCGAGCCGCACCCTGACCGAGCTCGCCGCCGCCGCGCTCCTCCACGACCTCGGCATGCGCCAGCTCCCGGCGCGCCTCCTGGCGAGCCGCGACCGGCTCTCGCTGGAGCAGGTCCACCGCATCGCGGCCCACCCGCTGCTCGGCGCGTACCACCTCGCGACGGTGCTGGGCCACCACCCCGCGCTCGCCGCGGCGCGGAGCCATCACTGGCGGTGTGGGCAGGGGTACCCGGGCCTCTCCGGCGCGCCGGCGCGGTCGATCGAGGTGATCGCGATCGCGAGCGCGTTCTGCGCCCTCACCCAGCCGCGCCCGTACCGCTCGAGCCCCTACGACGCGCGCGGCGCCGTGGACGTGCTCGTGCGCGAGACGGTCACGGGCCACGCCGATCCGTCGACGGTGCGCCTGCTCGTGCACGCGCTGCGCGGCGGCGACGGCAACCCCGTGGGCGTCCGGTTCGGCGGCTCCCGGAACGGCCACATCCCGCAAGTGAACGGGCACGTCCCCGTGGAGGCCCCCGCGCGCAGCCCCGTGTAGCCCGGCGCGCCGTTCACGTCCGCGCGGGCGGCCGCGGCAGCCGCACGATCACCTCGGCGCCGGTCCCGGGCCCCGCGCTCCGGGCCTCCACCGCGCCGCCGTGCAGCTCCACGAGCGCCTTCACCAGCGACAGCCCGAGGCCGAGGCCGCCCTCGGACCGCGCCAGCGTCTGCGGGCCCTGCGCGAACGGCTCGAAGATGCGGGTCAGGAGCTCCGGCGCGATCCCGACGCCGGTGTCCCGCACGCGGAGCTCGGCGGCCTCCCGGTCCGCGGTGAGGGTGAGCGTCACGGTCCCGCCCGCCGGCGTGAACTTGGCGGCGTTCTGGAGCAGGTTCCCGACCACCTGCGAGAGCCGCGTCGGGTCGCCGTGCGCGGGCACCGGCGCGGCGGGGACGTCCACCTGGAGCGCGAGGCGGCGCGCCTCGATCGAGGCGCGCCGGTCCTCCACCGCGCTCCGGACGAGCGCCGCGAGGTCGAGCTCCGTCCGGTGGAGCTCGATGCGCCCGCTGGAGATCCGCGTGACGTCGAGCAGCTCGTCCACGAGCGTCGCGAGGTGGTCCACCTGGCGGGCGAGGATCTCCTTCGCGCGGCGCGCCTGCTCGCTCGCGCCGTCGCTGCGCCCCAGGACGTAGACGGAGTTCCGGATCGGGGCGAGCGGGTTTCGCAGCTCGTGGGAGAGCACCGCCAGGAACCGGCTCTTGTTGCGGTCCACCTCCTCGAGGCGCGCGTGCGCATCGGAGAGCGCCTGCTCGGCGCGGTGGCGCTCGGAGTCGTCCGAGAACAGGAGGGCGAGGCGGTTCGGCTCCGGGACGAAGGCGATCACCGCCAGGTGGCGCGCGCCGTCGCGGGACGCGAGCGCGAACCGCGCCGGCACGCCGGTGTCCACCACCGCCCTGCAGCGCTCGACGACGTCGCTCGCGGACCCGGGGACGAGATCCCGGAGCCGCTGCCCCAGCGTACGACCGCGGGTGAGCCCGAGCAGGTGCTCGGCCGCCGGGTTCATGTCCACGAGGCGGTACGAGCGATCGGGATCCGCGGGGTCGGCCTCGCCCAGCAGGAACCCCTCGCTCATGTTCTCGAACAGGATCCGGTACCGCTCCTCGGTCTGCCGGAGGAGCGCCCCCAGCGGCAGCGCCCACGACTGGTTCTCCTGGACCGAGGAGAGCGCCGCCGCGAGCAGGGCCAGCGCCCCGAGGTACTGCGTCGCGCGGCCCATCCATCCGAGCACGCTGCTGAAGGTGCCCTGGAGGAGCACGCCGTAGAGGCCGAGCGCGAGCAGCGCCATCCCCAGCGCGTACCAGTGCCGGAACGGGGAGCGGCTGCTGCCGCGCGCGAGCCCGGCGGCCGCGACGCCGAACGCGGCGATCGCCGACCCGAGCACCGCCTGGCGGATCGGCGTGCCGCCGCGCCCGTCCACGAAGAAGGTCGGCAGCGCCCCCGCCCACGCGAGCGCCGTGATGGCGGCGACGAGGAGCAACGCCGCGGCGCCGGTCCAGATCACCGCGCGGCGGCGGCCCCACACGAGCCGCGCGGCCCAGCCGAGCGACGTGGCGACGAGCGCGTGGGCGGCGGCGGTGAAGAGGATCCCGAGGTTGTAGATCGTGACGGCGAGGTTCGGCCTCCCCGCTCCGATGGTGCTGGAGGCGACGACGGTCAGGGTGAGGATCGACGTCCCGCCGGCGAGGAGCAGGAGCCCGCGCTCGCCGCGCTCGAGGAAGCTGCGCGTGACGAGCACGGAGACGAGGACGGAGACGCAGACCAGGAAGACGAGGTTGAGCGCGAGGATCAGGGTGGGCGTTCCGTACGTGCCCGGGACGCGCAGCGCGCTCAGCGCGTGCAGCGCCACGAACAGCACCGGGAGGGCGCCCCAGGACCAGTGGCGGAGCTTCCGGCCCAGGCGGGCCCGGCGGGCTGCGGGGCCGCGCGCGAGCAGCAGCTCCCCGGTGTCGGCGTACGCCTGCGCACGTCGCTCGACCCCGTGCTGCACCGTCATGCCGCCTCCCGCGAGGAGCGCGGATCCTAGCAGAGGCCGGGTGCCCGGCGCTGGCCGCACCAGGGCGGGTGCGCGCGGACCGTGACGGGGCGCCTCGGGTTCAGAGCCCGCTGGCGCTCCGGAGGGTCTCCCAGGAGTAGATCCCGGTGGAGTGGCCGTCCGACCAGTGGAACTGGACGGCGTAGGAGCCGAC
>JAEYZK010000345.1 GCA_023428085.1 Pseudomonadota bacterium | reverse complement strand
CCCGACGATGATCCCGTTGCCGGCCGCCGCGGCAGCGGCCCGACGAGACGAACCCCGCGCCACCTGCCGCCGCGCACCCCGCGCTCGCCGCGCGGAGCGGCGTCCGGGGCGCGGCGGTCAACGCGCTCGCCCTCGTGGCGCTCGTCGTGAGCGCGCTCGGCATCCGCGCCGTGCTGCGCGGGGACGAGCCGCTCGGGCCCGGGGTGTTGCGGCCGGCCCGCCTCCTCCAGGCCTTCGGCGGGGGCGCCGCGCCCGCGGCGCCGTTCGAGGTGACGGAGGTGCGGACCGGGGCGTACCCGCAGGCGACCGGCGGGTCGGTCCTGTTCGTGCGCGGCGTGGTGATCTGCCGGTCGCCGGCGCCGGCGGGCGGCGTGAAGGTCGCCGCGGAGCTCGTGCGCCAGGAGGAGGTGCTCGCGCGCGGGGAGGTCCTGGCGGGCGTGACGCCGACCCCGGAGCAGGTCTGGAAGGCGGCCGACCGGGCGAGCCTGGAGGCGCTCGCGCGCGAGCTGGGCAAGCGCGCGCCGCGCAAGGTCGCCGCCGGGGAGCGGCTCGCGTTCGTGATCGTGCTCGGGGACGCGCCGGCCGAGCTCTCCGGCGCGAGCGTTCGGCTCCAGGCGGGCCCTGGATCCCCGTGAGCCGTGCCACGGGCGACGATGGGCGGGAGATGGTCGCGACGGCGGCCGCGCGGGCGCTCGCGCATCGCCTTCAAGGGTTCCCCGAGGGCCCGATCCGCGCCCGGGCGGCGGCGCGGGCGATCGCCGAGGGCGACCCCGAGGGCACCGCGCGCGCGCTGGCGGCGCTCGCGCGGGATCCCGCGCCGGCGGCGCGCGTGGCCCTGCTCGCCGTCGGCCAGGGGCTGCTCGATCCCGGGCTCGCCTATGACGCCGGCGCCGCCGTCTACCAGGCGGCGGCCGCCCATGGCCTCACCGAGGTGACGAGCCTCTTCCTCGCGCCGCCGCCGCTCAAGCCCTGGACGGCGCCGCGCGAGGCGGACGGCCGCCTGGCCCACCTCTCGCTCGGGCACAAGAAGGCGCTCGCGCGCGCGCAGCGCGACCCGGATCTCCTCGCGCGCCTCGCGGCCGAGGGCGCGCCGGAGGTGGTCCGCGAGCTCCTCAAGAACCCGCAGCTGACCGAGCCGTTCGCGATCCGGATCGCGGCGCGCCGCCCGTGCCGGCCGGAGACGCTCCGCCTCCTCGCCGAGTCGCCGCGCTGGCGGACGCAGCCGGGGGTGGCCCTCGCGGTGGCGCGGAACCCGTACACGGCGCCGGCGGTGGCCCTGAAGCTGCTCGCGTTCCTCGGCGAGGCCGACCTCGCGGACCTGGGCCGGGACGGCGCGATCCACCCGCTCGTGCGCGCGCTCGCGGCGCGGCTGGCGCAGGCGCGGCGGGGGTGAAGGGCGGAGCGCCCTAGGCCTCTGCGTCCGGCGGCGGCGTGCGGGCGGGGCCGCGCAGCCGGCGGCCGATGGCGTCGCCCAGCGCCGGGATCTTCACCGCCCCGAGCACGAGCACGATCACCACGGCGATGACGACGATCTCGGTCATGACTTCCCGCTCCGGCAGCGTCCGCGCGCTAGGATAGCGGCGCGCTGCGCCCCCCGCCAGGCCCTTCGGCCCGCGGCGCGGTGGCGCCGTCCCCCGGAGGTCCCGTTGCCGCTCCCGACGTCCCCCGGCCGCCCCCTCGTCCTCGGCCACCGCGGCGCCAGCGCCGAGGCGCCGGAGAACACCCTGGCCGCGTTCCGGCGCGCGCGGGAGGTGGGCGCCGACGGCGTCGAGCTCGACGTCCGGCGCTGCGCCACCGGCGAGGTGGTGGTGATCCACGACGAGGACGCGCGCCGCACCGCGGGGGCGGCCCTGCGGGTGGCCGACGCGCCGTTCGCCGCGCTCCGCGCCCTCGACGCCGGCGCGTGGAAGGGAGCGCGGTTCCGGGGGGAGCGGATCCCGCTCCTCGCGGAGGCGCTGGAGGAGCTCCCCGGGGCGGTGGTCAACGTGGAGCTCAAGGGACAGGGCGCCGACCTCCGCCTGGCCTCCGCGGCGGCGGAGGTGATCCGGCGGGCAGGCGCGGCGGGCCGGGTCGTGGTCTCGTCGTTCGACGCGCGGCTGCTCGCGGCGTTCCGGGCGGCGGCGCCGGAGGTGCCCCGGGGATTCCTGTTCGAGCGCCGGTCGCTCTGGCCCATCCGCGCGGCCGCGGCCGTCGTCCGGCTGGGCGCCACGGCCGTCCACCCGCAGGCAGGGCTCGTCACCCCGGCCCGCGCGCGCCGCTGGCGCCGGGCCCGGCTCGACGTGAACGTCTGGACGGTGGACGCGCCGGCCGAGGTGAGGCGGCTGGCCGCGCTCGGCGTCTCCGCCCTCATCACCAACGTGCCAGGCGAGGTCGTCCGCCTGCTGCGGGGCGATCCGTGAGCGAGCGCGCCGCCGCGCCCGGCGTTTCTTCGCAGCCCCATCCAGGCATCCCGGCGGGAACACCCGCCGCAGCATGATTCGCGCCGTGTCCGACCTCCTCGCTGCCCGCTCGCTCTTCGGCGTCTCGCTCGCGTTCCACATCGTCTTCGCCGCCGTCGGCGTGGCGATGCCGCTCTTCATGGTGCTCGCCGAGGGGCGCGCGCTGCGGACCGGCTCCGAGGTGTACCGGGAGCTCGCGCGGCGCTGGGCGAAGGGGACCGCGATCCTCTTCGCCGTCGGCGCGGTGTCCGGCACGGTGATCTCGTTCGAGCTCGGGCTCCTCTGGCCGCGGTTCATGGCGTTCGCCGGGCCGATCATCGGCATGCCCTTCTCGCTCGAGGGGTTCGCGTTCTTCGCCGAGGCCATCTTCCTCGGCATCTACCTCTACGGCTGGGGGCGCGTCTCGCCGCGGCTCCACCTCGCGGCCGGGTGGGTGGTCGCGGTGAGCGGCGCCGCCTCGGCGTTCTTCGTGACGCTCGCCAACGCCTGGATGAACGTGCCCGCGGGGTTCACGCCCGACGCCGCGGGAGCGGCCCAGGACGTCCGCCCGTTCGTCGCCATGTTCCCGCCCGGCTGGTGGCAGCAGGTCCTGCACGTGCTCCTCTCCTGCTACGTCGCGACGGCGTTCGCGGTGGCGAGCATCCACGCGTGGTACCTGCTGCGGAGGCGCGACACGGCGTTTCACGCGGCCGCGCTGCGGATCGTGATGGGCGTCGGCGCCGTCGCCGCGCTCCTGCAGCCGCTCTCGGGCGACCTCTCGGCGCGCAAGGTGGCCGAGACGCAGCCGAAGAAGCTCGCCGCGATGGAGGCGCAGTTCCGGACCGAGCGCGGCGCGCCGCTCAAGGTCGGCGGCCTGCCCGACGTGGAGGCGCGCACGACCCGGTGGGCGCTCGAGATCCCGAACGGCCTCTCCCTGCTCGCGTTCCACGATCCGGACGCCGAGGTGAAGGGGCTCGAGGCGTTCCCGCGGGAGGACTGGCCCAACGTGATGCTCACGCACCTCGCGTTCCAGGCGATGGTCGGCCTCGGGAGCCTCCTCGCGCTGGCCGGGCTCGCCTGGGCGTACGTCCGCGTCCGCCGGAGGGAGCCCGGCCGCCGCCTCCTCGGGGCGCTCGTCGCGCTCGGCCCCGCCGGCTTCCTCGCGCTCGAGGCCGGGTGGCTCGTGACCGAGTGGGGCCGGCAGCCGTTCGCGATCCAGGGCGTCATGCGCGTCGCCGACGCGGTGACGCCGGTGAAGAACCTCACCGCCCCGTTCGTCGCGTTCGGCGTCCTGTACCTCTTCCTCGCGGTCATGGTGGTGGTCCTCCTGCGCCGGCAGATCGCGCACGGGCCGCACGATCACCCGGCCCCGTCGGCCGGGACGGAGGTGTCGCCGTGACGCCGGAGGTGCTGCTCGGCGGGGTGATGCTCGCCGCCCTCGTCCTCTACGCGCTGCTCGGCGGCGCCGACTACGGCGGGGGCATCTGGGACCTCCTCGCCGCGGGCCCGCGGCGCCGCGCGCAGCGGACGATCATCGAGCACGCGATCGGCCCGGTGTGGGAGGCGAACCACGTCTGGCTGATCCTGGTGGTCGTGCTCCTCTTCACCGGCTTCCCCGCCGCGTTCGCGTCGATCTCGACGGCGCTCTTCCTGCCGCTCACGCTCCTCCTCATCGGCATCGTGCTGCGCGGCGCGGCCTTCACGTTCCGGACCTACGATCACCCGGACGACGAGGTGCAGGAGCGGTGGGGGCTCGCGTTCTCCATCTCGTCCGTGGTCACCCCGGTGCTCCTCGGGATCGTGCTCGGCGCGGTCGCCTCGGGGCGGGCGGGGCCGGGCGCGGTCCAGCGCGCCGACTCGCTCGCCTGGCTCTCGCCGTTCACCGTCGCCGTCGGCCTCTTCGCCGCCGCGCTGTTCGCGTTCCTCGCCGCGTGCTACCTCGCGGTGGAGGCCGAGGGCGAGCTCCGCCGGGACTTCCGGCGCCGCGCGATCGGCGCCGGGGTCGCGGTCTTCGCCTGCGCGCTCGCGGTGCTGATCCTCTCGCGCGGGGCGGCGCCCGCCGTCTACGCCGGCCTCACGCGGCGCGGCTTCACGATCCCGCTCCACCTCGCGACCGCGGTCGCCGCGGTCACCGCGTTCGTCGCGCTGGTGCGCGACCGGGTCCGGCTCGCCCGCGCCGCCGCGGCGGCGCAGGTCGCGCTGATCGTCCTCGGGTGGGGCGCCTCGCAGTACCCGTACGTCGTCGCGCCCGAGCTCACCCTCCAGGCCGCCGCCGCGCCGCGGGCGACGCTCGTGCCGGTGCTCTGGGCGCTCGGCGCGGGCGCGGTGCTGCTCTTCCCCGCGCTCTACCTGCTCTTCCGCGTCTTCAAGGGCGAGCGGCCGTTCGCGGTGGTGGATCGGGAACGACGCGACTAACGGGAGGGAGGCCCGACGGCTTCGCCGGCGGGGCGGGGCGGCACGCTCCGCGAGAAGGGCCGGATCCGGGCCCTGCCGTGAGGGAGTCGGCAGGGCCCGTTTCCGGCGAGCCGAAGAGAGTGCGCCTGGAGAGGGAGTGTCCCGGCGCAACCGCCTCGACTGGGCCGCCCGTACGCGGCGGCCGTGATTGAGAACAGTCTGACCCAATCGTTATTCGTTTTCCTTGACTTTGCACCTGTGCGGCCGTGTGCCCGATGGGCCTGTGGGCGCGGGTGAGCGGCGGGCGAGCGTACGCCCGGGTGCACCCCGGCGGTTGCGCGGGGAAAATCAGCTACTTTGCGTAGCCCTTCGCGGTGGCAATCTGGCTCGCCAGCTTGTCCGGCGAGATGGCCGGGAGCTGGCAGGCCCCGCGCTGGCACACGTAGGCGGTCGGCTGGCCGCCGATCGCGACCTTGCCGGCCGCGATGGGGGCCACCGCCGCCAGCCGATCCAGCGCGGCCCCCTCCTCCGCCCCGGCGAGCGCACGGTTGGGGAGGTAGGTGGTCCGGAGCACCTCGAGGAACGGCTCGGGCATCGGCCCGCCCTCCGGCCAGACGAGCACGATCTCCCGGGAGGAGTCGGACGCGGCGTCGAGCGCGGAGAGCATCTCCGAGAGGGCCAGGGGCTGCTCCTCGAGCGTGCGGCGGTGGACCCGCAGGGCGCCCTCGGCGCGCGCCCGCCACCGCGGATCGGCGGTGAACGCCTCGAGCCGGATCGCGTTCGAGACCGCCACCGACGCGCCCGAGGGCTCCGCGCCGTCGTGCGTGGGCTTCTCGCGGACGAGGAGCCCCTCGTGGTCGGCGGCGGTCGTGAACCAGCCGCCGCGCTCCGGATCGCCGAAGAGCCGCTCGAGCCGGTCGGAGAGATCGACGGCGGCGGCGAGCCAGCGCGGGTCGAACGTCGCCTCGAACAGGTCGAGGAAGCCCTGGGCGAGGAACGCGTGATCGTCGAGGAAGCCGGGCACGCCCGCCTCGCCCGCCCGCCACACGCGGTGGAGCCGGCCGTCCTTCACCATCCGGCCGAGGACGAAGTCGGCCGCGCGCGCCGCCGCGTCCACGAAGCGGCGCTCGCCGAGCACCCGGCCGCCGAACGCCAGGGCCGAGATCGCGAGCCCGTTCCAGCTCGCGATCACCTTGTCGTCGCGGAGCGGCGCGACGCGCCCCGCCCGCAGCTCGAGCAGCCCGCGGCGCTGCGGCGCGAACGACTCCCAGCGGTCCTCGTCGGGGGCGGGGATCCAGAGGATGTTGCGGGCGGAGCCCGCCTCCTCCGCGAAGTTCCCCTCCGCGGTCGCGCCGTGGAACTCCATGAACGCCGCCGCGTCCGGACCGAGCGCGTCCTCGAGCTCCCGCGCGGTCCAGGTGAAGAACCGGCCCTCCTCGCCCTCCGAGTCGGCGTCGGTCGCGGAGGAGAGGCCCCCCTCCGGCAGGACCAGCTCGCGCACCAGGTACTCGAGCGTCTGCCGCGCGACGCGGGCGAGGTCGCGCCGCCGGGTGACCTGCCAGCCCTCGACGTAGGCGACCGCGAGCTGCGCGTTGTCGTAGAGCATCTTCTCGAAGTGCGGGACGAGCCACTCCGCGTCCGTCGAGTAGCGGTGGAACCCGCCGCCGAGCTGATCGTGGATGCCGCCGGCCGCCATCTTCCCGAGGGTGCGCGTCGCCATCTCGAGCGACCGCGCGTCGCCCGTCCGCCGGTGGTGGCGGAGCAGCAGGCGGATGGGGAGGCTGCTCGGGAACTTCGGCGCCCTGCGCAGGCCGCCGTGCCGCTCGTCGAACTCCCGCGACACCTGCGCGACGGCCTGGAGGATCGGCGCGGGCCCCGGCGGCGCGTCGGCGGGCGCGGGCGCGGAGGCCATCGCGGTCCGCACCGCCCCGGTGAGCGACTCCGTCGCCTGGGCCACGCGGACGCGGTCCTGCCCCCAGAGGTCGGCCACCTCCTCGAGGATCTCGAGGAAGCCGCGCGTCGCCCCCCGGGCGCCGGCGCGCGGGGGGAAGTAGGTCCCGCCGAAGAACGGCTCGCGGTCGGCGGTGAGCCAGACGCTCATCGGCCAGCCGCCGCCGCCGGTGAGGAGCTGGACCGCGGTCATGTAGATCGCGTCCACGTCCGGCCGCTCCTCGCGATCGACCTTGATCGGCACGTACCGCTCGTTGAGGACCCGCGCGATCTCCAGGTCCTCGAACGACTCGGCCTCCATCACGTGGCACCAGTGACACGTCGAGTAGCCCACGGACAGGAAGACGGGCCGGCCGGTCCGCCGGGCGAACGCGAAGGCCTCGTCGCCCCACGGCCACCAGCTCACCGGGTTGTGCGCGTGCTGGAGGAGGTACGGGCTCCGCTCGAGGGCGAGCCGGTTCGTGAACCGCGGGCGCCCTCCGTCGAGGTGGTGCGTCCGGGGCGCGCCCGCCCGGGCCGCCTCCTCGGCGGCCGCGACGAGCCGCCGCGCCAGCGGATCCGGGATCGGCTCCGCGCCGGGGAGGGGTTCCGTCATGGTCCGGGTCTAACCGGGACCGGGCTCCGGGGCACGCGGGCGCAGGAGGTCGTCGAGCGCGTGCGCGATCCGCTCCTCGATCTCGCGGCGCACCTTGCGGGCCGCGGCGACCGTCTCCTCGATCGCCGCCTGGAGGTCGTTCGCCGGGGCGCCGCGCACCACGCGGAGGTCGGCGCTCGAGCGGGATCCTCCGCCGGACGCGTCCCGGCTGCGGCCTCCCTCGAGGACGACGAGCTCCACCGGCGTCCTTCCTTCCATGAGGCGAAAGGTAGATCTCCGGGAGCGGGCGGGGAGCGCGGGTTTGGTGTGGTACCCGAGCGAGATCGCCGGTTCCCTTGGGGCTGCCGCTCGTTCGTCGGGCGCGGGCGCGGGCTCGTTCACGGGGGTCACCCCTTGATGACCGCCATCGGCACGAGCCGCGCCACCGGGCGCGAGATGCCCGCCCCCGCCATCACGGCGACGACCCGGGAGACGTCCTTGTAGGCCTCGCTCATCTCCTCGGCGAGGGTCTTCTTCCCGCGCGCGAGGACCTCGATGCCGCGCGCCTCGAGCTCCCGCGCGATGGAGCGCCCCTTCGCGCGCCGCAGCGCCTCGCCGCGCGAGAGGACCCGGCCCGCGCCGTGGCACGAGCTGCCGAACGTGTCGCGCATCGCGCGCGCCGTGCCGGCGAGGATCCACGAGTGGCGACCCATGTCGCCGGGGATGAGCACCGGCTGGCCGACGGCGCGGTACGGCGCGGGCACGCGCGGATCGCCCGGGCCGAACGCGCGGGTGGCGCCCTTGCGGTGCACGAGCACCTCGCGCCGCGCACCGTCCACCTCGTGCTCCTCGACCTTCGCGACGTTGTGGCAGACGTCGTAGAGCACGCGGGCGCCCAGGTCGCGGTCGGAGAGGCCGAGCGCGCGCTGGAGGGCGCGGGCGGCGAGGCCGGTCATCACCTGCCGGTTGGCCCAGGCGAAGTTGGCCGCGGCCTGCATGGCGGCGAGGTACTCCCGGCCCTCGGGGCTTTGCACCGGGGCGCAGGCGAGCTGGCGATCCGGCACGGCCGCGTAGTCCGCTCCGAACGACGCGAACCGCGGGGTGAGGGCGGCGAGGGTCTCGTCGCAGACCTGGTACCCGAGGCCCCGCGACCCCGAGTGGATCTGCACGACGACCTGCCCCGGGGAGAGGCCGAACGCCTCCGCCGCCCCGGCGTCGTGGACCTCGGCGACCTCGTCGAGCTCGAGGAAGTGGTTGCCGGAGCCGAGCGTGCCGAGCTGGTCCGCGCCGCGCGCGCGCGCCCGCGCGCTCACCGCCGCGGGGTCGGCCCCGCGGAGGCACCCGCCCTCCTCGCACCGCTCCGCGTCGTCCGACGCCGCGGCGAACCCGCGCCGGACCGCCCACCGCGCCCCCTGCGAGAGGACCTCGTCGAGCGCGTCGTCGTCGAGCCGCGGGATCGCGTGGCTGGCCCCCACGCCCGCCGGCACGTCGCGGTAGATCTGCGCCGCCGCCTCGCGCAGCCGCGGACGGAGCTCCGCCGCGGGCAGCGCCGTCGTGAGCACGCGCACGCCGCAGTTGATGTCGTACCCCACGCCGCCCGGCGAGACCGCGCCGTCGTCGAGATCCACCGCCGCCACGCCGCCGATGGGGAACCCGTACCCCCAGTGGATGTCGGGCATCGCGAGCGAGAACCGCAGGATGCCCGGGAGGTGGGCCACGTTGCGCACCTGCTCGAGCGACGGGTCGTCCGGGGCAGGCGGCCCGGCGGAGTAGATCCGCCCCGGGACCTTCATCCGGCCCTCGCGCGGCAGCTCCCACAGGTCGCCTTCGATGCGGCGGAGGCTCATGCGCCTTCCCCTCTCTGCAAGCAGCAGGGTGGGGAGTTCAGATATCGAACACCGCCTGCCCGATCCACTCGCCTTCCACGTGCTCGAGCATCGCGAGGTGCCAGGTCACGGCCTTGATGTCCAGCCCCTCGCCGTGGACGTCGGGATCCCAGGCCGCCCACCGCACCCGCGCCTCGGCGGCGACCTCGTCCACCTGGAGGACCTCGATCGCCGCCACCACCACCCGCCGCGCCGTGAACTGGTACAGGAGCTCGCGCAGCAGGGCCACCGCCGTCCCGGCGAGCCCCGGCCCGCCCTCCACCGCGAGGAGCTCCTCCTCCGCGGGCGCGACCGGGGCGCCGCCCGCGAGCAGGGTCCCGAGCGCCAGCGCCAGGCGCCCGAGCGCCTCGTGCGCCGTCGCCCCGCGGACGCGCACGCCCACGTCGGCGACGTGGCCGAGGTCCTCGAACGGCTGGGGCACCGTGAGCACCGGCGCACGATAGCCGAGGGGCGCGAGCGCGGGGGCGACCGCGCCGGGGCGGCGCGTCCGGGCCGCCCGGCCGGGGTCACGCACGGGCGGCGCCGAGCGGCCGGATGTCGCGCGCCGACAGGCGGAAGAACCGGGGGACGAGCAGCGCGGCGACGATCGCGAGGCTCACCACGAACCCGGTCCACTGTCCGGCGATGCCCCAGCCCAGCCCGAAGGCGAGGACCAGCACGACGGGGAGGCCGACGGCCCAGTATGCGATCATGTTGACCGCGAAGGTGAAGCGCGTGTCGCCCGCGCCGCGCAGGATGCCCGCGGCGACGCCCTGCAGGCCGTCGAAGAGCTGGAACGCGGCGGCGATGCGCAGGAGCGGGACGGCCGCGGCCAGCACCGCCGGGTCGTCGGTCATGAGCCCCGCGATCGGGCGCGGGAAGATCAGGAAGGCGAGCGCCGCGGCGGACATGAACGCCGCCGCGCCGACGAGCGCGGCGACGCCTGCCCGGCGCGCGCCGGCGCGATCGCGCGCGCCGACGGCGAGGCCGACCCGCACCGCGCCCGCGTTGCCGATGCCGACGATCCAGGTGAACGTGAGGCTCGCGAGCTGGAGCGCCACCTGGTGCGCGGCGAGCGGGATCGTCCCGAGGCGCCCGCCGACGGTCGAGCCGAGGACCGCGAAGAAGTTGACCTCGGCGCACATGTGGAGCCCGGCCGGCACGCCGACCCGGAGCG
>JAEYZK010000283.1 GCA_023428085.1 Pseudomonadota bacterium | reverse complement strand
CTCGAGCAGGCGCGCGCCCGCTTCGCCGCGGCCTGCGAGCGGCTCCTGCCCCGCTCCGAGGCGGCGCTCCTCCGCGCGATCGGCGCCGGGGACCGCGCGGGGCTCGACGAGCCCACCCGCCGCTCCTTCGCGCGGAGCGGCCTCGCGCACGTGCTCGCGGTGTCGGGCTACCACCTCGTCGTCGTGGTGTTCGGGCTGTGGAGGCTGCTCCGCGCTGCGCTCCTCCGCTGGAGCTGGCTGGCCGCGCGGACCGACCCCGGAGCGGTCGCCGCCGCGATCTGCCTCCCGGCGACCGCGATCTACGCCCTCGCCACCGGCGGGAGCCCGCCCGTGCTCCGGGCCGCGGTCGCGGCCGCCGTCGGCCTCGGCGGGGTGTTCCTCCGGCGCGAGCACGACGCCGCCAACTCCCTCGCCTTCGCGGCCCTGGTCCTGCTCGCGCTCGAGCCCGCCGCGGCGCTCGATCCCTCCTTCCAGCTCTCGTTCGCGGCGGTCGCCGGCCTCGTCCTCTGGGCGGGGCCGCTGCGCCGCGCCGTCCCGCTCGCCGCCGCCCCGGGCACCTGGCGCCGCCGCCTCGGCGAGCCGCTCCTCCAGGGCGCCTGCGCCACCGTCGCCGCCTCGCTCGCGACCGCCCCGGTCCTCGCGTTCCACTTCCGCCAGCTCCCGCTCCTCGGGCTCCCCGCGAACGTCGCCGCGCTCCCGCTCGGCGCCGGGCTCACGGCCCTGGGTGCGATGGCCGGGGTCGCCGCGGCGCTCCACCCGACCGCGGCGGCCCCGTTCCTCTGGGCCGCGTGGCCGCTCGCCCGCGCCCTGCGGGCGATCTCCGACGCCGCGGCCGCGCCGCGCTGGAGCACCCTCGGCCTGGGCTCCCCCGGGCTCCTCGGCGCGGTGGCGTGCGTGAGCCTCGCCCTGCTCGCCACGCGGCTCCGCGGGAGACGCCGGTGGGCCGCGGCGGCGGCGGCGGCGGCCTGCCTCGTGGCCCCACCCTGGCTCCGGGCCGAGGCGGCGCGCGCCCGCGGCGGCCTGGAGGTGATCTTCCTCGGCGTCGGACAGGGGGACGCGGCCCTGCTCCGGCTGCCGGACGGCGCGGCCGTGCTCGTGGACGGCGGCGGCGCGGTCGGCGGCGGCGCGGACCCGGGCGAACGGGACGTGGTGCCCTTGCTCCGCGATCTCGGGATCCGGCGCCTCGCGGCGGTGTTCCTCTCGCACCCGCACCCCGACCACGCGCTCGGGCTGGGCGCGGTCCTCGACGCCTTCCCGGTCGAGCGGGCGTTCGGCAACGGCGCGCCTGGAGACGGCGCGGCGGCGGCGGTGGTGGCGCGCCTGCGGCCGGCGCCGCTCGCGCCGGGGGAGGCCTGGGAGCGGGCCGGCGTCCGGTTCCGGGCGGTGGGCGGGCCGCGCGCCGGGCTCGGCGAGAACGACGCCTCGCTCGTGCTGCGGGTCGAGCTCGGCCGGACGGCGATCCTCTTCGCCGGGGACGTCGAGGCGGCGGGCGAGGACGCCGCGGTCCGCGCGGGCGGGCTCCGAGCGGACGTCGTCAAGGTCCCGCACCACGGCAGCCGGACCTCCTCGTCGCCGGCGTTCGTCGCCGCGGTGGCGCCGCGGTTCGCGGTCGTGAGCGCCGGCCCCGACAACCGGTTCGGCTTCCCGGCGGCCGACGTCGTCGCCCGCTGGTCCGCCGCCGGCGCGCAGGTGGAGCGCACCGACGGCGGCGCGGTCCGGCTCCTGTCCGACGGCGTGCGGTTCCGCAAGGTCCCTGCCGAGGTCGTGCTCGACCCCGTGGCCACGCTCGTGGAAGCCCCATAACTTTGGCCCGTGGCCATCGACGACTTCGACCTCGCGGAGGTGGCGGAGCGGCTCCGGAATCACATCCCGCCGAACGAGCCCCCGGTCGGCTACCTGCGGGGCAGGAGCTACTTCCGCGACGTCCTCGTGCACGAGCTCGCCGTCTCCGAGCTCGAGGCGGAGGAGCTCGTGGACACGCTGGAGATGAACGGCTACCTGAAGTTCACGGGCGATCCTGCGGAGCGCTCCGAGGCGGAGAGCCGATGGGACATCCGGCCCGAGCACGGGGACCTCGTCCCGTAGGCGCGCGGCCGCTCGTCGTCGTCCGGCGAAGCCGGGCGCGGGCTCGGACCACGGGAGACCGCGGAGAGGTCCGAGGAGCGCCCGGCGGTGCGCGGCGCGGACGGCGGCGCGGCGTGGATCCGTGCATTCTCGCGGGCTTGCCGCTGGCACCGGGCTTGGATCGGCTCGTGCGCGTGATCCTCGAGATCCTCCCGCCCGGCGCGCCCGCGCCGCTCCGACCGGTGCTCGGCGGACCGTTGACCCTGGGCGGCTCGCAGGCGGACGGGATCGCCGTGCCGGGGCTCCCGGCCGCCGCCGTCCGGCTCATCCCGCGTCCCGCGGGCCTGGTGCTCGCGCCCGAGGCGCCGGGGCTCAAGGTGGGCCTCCGCCCCGTCGCCCCCGGGGGACGGCGCCTGCTCCGCGCCGGAGAGCGCGCCCGCTTCCGGGACGTCGCCCTCTCGCTCCCGGCGGCCGCGCACGCCGAGCACACGCGCGTTGCCGCAGCCGCGCTGCTCCGCGGGGCGCGCCGCGATCCGGACGCACCGTACGGTCCGCACCTCGTCGTCCTCACCGGGCCCCAGGCCGGCGAGCGCGCCGCGGTCGGCGCGGGCCTCGTGCTCGGGCGCGGACGGGGCGCAGGTCTCCGCCTCCTCGACGCGGCCGCCTCCCGCCGCCACGCGCGGGTCCAGGTGAGCGGCGCTGGGGTCACCGCCGAGGATCTCGGCGCGAAGAATCGCCTGCGGGTGAACGGCGTTCCCGTCGAGCGGGCGCCCGTGCTCCTGCAGGCGGGAGATCTGCTCACGGTCGGCGAGACGGAGATCGCGTACGAGGCGCCGGGCTTGCCCGGTTCGCAGGGCCGCGCGGGGCAGGAGCGGGAGGAAAGGACGCGCGCGGACCGCGGGGCGGTGCGGCGGGATGGGGATGGGGCCCGGCGGCTGGTGGCGGCGGGGCTGCTTGCCGCGGCGGCGGTTGCGCTTGCTGCTGTGGCGTCGTGTGGGTGAGGGAGGCCAGGTGGTGGAGCGGAGTGCAGAGAGACCGGGGGCGGGAACGGATCCGGGATCGGGACCGGGATCGGAGACGTTCACGGGGACGCGCACGGGCACGCGTACGGAGGCGGGTACGGAGCCGCCAGAGCGTTGCCCGAATCCGTATCCGGTCCCGGTCCCGATCCCGTACCCGTTCCCCTACCCGACCAGTCCTCGAGGGAAGCCGTCCCGACCCCGGCTCCCCCCAAGCAACCCCGCCCCCTCCCCTCACCTCCTGAACGGATTCTCCACGAGAATGGTCTCCCCCCGATCCGCCCCGACCGAGAGCCCGACGACCTTGACCCCCGCGAGATCCTGCACGCGCTGGATGTACGCGCGCGCGGCCCGGGGCAGGTCGTCCCAGGTGCGGAGCCCCTCGACCTTCTCGCTCCAGCCCGGGAGATCCTCGTAGACCGGCTCGCAGCGCTCGAGCACCTCGGGATCCCCGGGCAGCTCCTCGAGCATCTTCCCCTCGTGGCGGTACCCGACCGCGATCCGCACGGTCTCGAAGCCGGTCAGGACGTCGAGCTTCGTGAGCGCCAGGCCGTCGAGGCCGTTGACGCGGGCGGCGTAGCGGAGCGCGACGGCGTCGAGCCAGCCGGTCCGGCGCGGGCGGCCGGTCGTGGCGCCGAACTCGTTGCCGAGCTTCCGGAGCCGCTCGCCGGTCGCGTCGTGCAGCTCCGTCGGGTACGGGCCGCCGCCGACGCGCGTCGAGTACGCCTTGGAGATGCCGAGCACGTAGTCCACCGCGCGCGGCCCCAGGCCGCAGCCGATCACGGCGTTCCCGGCGACGGTGTTGGAGCTCGTGACGAACGGGTACGTGCCGTGGTCCACGTCGAGCAGCGTCCCCTGCGCGCCCTCGAACAGCAGCGACTTCCCGGCCTTCATGGCCCGGTGCAGCCAGAGCGAGACGTCGGCCGCGTACCGCGCGATGCGCCGGCCCTGCTCGGCCGCCCGCAGCGCGAGCGCGGCGGGGTCGAGGTCGGACGCCGCGCCGAGGCGCGCGAGCTCCTCGCGCGCCGACGCCACCCGCTCCTGCACCTTGCGGCGCAGCCGCTGCTCGTCGAGCAGATCGCGGACCCGCAGGCCGCGGCGGGCCACCTTGTCCTCGTACGTCGGCCCGATGCCGCGCCCGGTCGTGCCGATCTTGCCCTCGCCCATCGCCTTCTCGCGGGCGAGGTCGATCGCCTTGTGCCAGGGCATGATCACGTGCGCGTCCAGCGAGATCACGAGCTGGCCGTCGTCCGCCAGGAAGCCCTTCTGCTTGAGGCGGTCGATCTCGAGGATCAGCACCTCGGGATCGACGACCACGCCGTTGCCGATGACGCAGGCCTTGCCCGGGTGGAGGATGCCGGAGGGGATGAGATGCAGGACGGTCTTCTCGCCTTCCACCACGAGCGTGTGGCCGGCGTTGTTCCCGCCCTGGAAGCGGACCACGACGTCCGCGTACTGCGTGAGCAGGTCGACGATCTTGCCCTTGCCCTCGTCGCCCCACTGGGCCCCGACGACCACGACGTTCGGCATCTATTGACTCCCCGTGCGGCTGGCCGGGAGGACTCCGGGCGTCCGCGGCACGTCCGCGGAAGGACCCGCGCACCCGCCGTGGGCGGGCGCGCCGAAGGCGCACAGGTGGTCCACGATACACCACATGGTGCCGCGCTGGCTCCGGTGCGTTCAGTCGCACGCGCCGGCCGCCGCCGGCTAGCGCGCCCGTCGCCTCGGCCCTGCCCCGCCGGGGCGTGCGGGCCGCCCGCGGCCGTTTGCCCGCTCGAGCGCCTGGGTGGCGAACTCGAGGTCGATGGCGAAGCCGATGGCGGGGTCCGGCCGGCCGAACCGCTCGAGCAGCCCGTCGTAGCGCCCACCCCCGGCGACGCGGCTCCCCGCCCCCGGCGCGTACCCCGCGACGGTGAGGCCCGTGTAGTACCCGAGCCCGCGCGCCTCTCCCAGGTCGATCGCGATCTCGGCGACGCCGCGGCGCCGCGCGATCCGCAGGGCCGCCTCGACCTCCTCCAGCGCCCGCGCCGCGCCCGGCACCGCCCGGACGAGCGCCCGCGCCCGCGCGAGCGCGCCG
>JAEYZK010000106.1 GCA_023428085.1 Pseudomonadota bacterium | reverse complement strand
CCTCGTACGAGGCCGCGCTCGCCGCGTCGCCGGCGCACCCGCGCGCGGCGTACGGGCTCGCCAAGCTCGCCCTCGCCGGCCAGGCGCCCGAGGCGGAGGCCCGCGACGCCCTCGGGCGGCTCCTCGCCTCGGCCGGCGCCACTCCGCTCCCCGAGCGCGGCAGGGCCGCGCTGCACCTCGCGGCCCTGCGGCTGCGCGACGGCGACGCGGTCGAGGTCGTGCGGAGCGACGTCGGCCTCGACCTGGACGAGAAGACGCTCGACTGGTTCATGGGCGCCGCGCGCGCCGAGGCCGGGAACCGCGGCACGTACCGCGCGGTGCTCGGCCCGCCCGCGGTCCTCGAGAGCGCGAGCGACGACGATCCCAAGGAGCTCCACCCGCGCGCGCCCGAGCCCGCCCCTCCCCCTCCCCCGCCCCAGGTCGCGTCCCCGCCTCCGGCGCCGAAGGCCGCCGTGCACGCGAAGCGGCGCCCGCAGACGGCGACGCCGGCGAAGAAGCCCGCCGCGAAGGCGGCCTCGAAGGCCAAGGCCGGGGGCACCCGATCGAAGGCCTCGGCGGCCAAGTCGAGCGCGAAGAAGGCGCCGACCCGGAAGGCGACGCCCCGCACCACGAAGAGGTCGGCGCCCAGCAAGCGGCGCTGAGGTGCCCGGGGCCGAGGCATCCCGCTGCCTCCCGCGCGCGCAGCCGTCCCTCGCGAGGCCGCACGATCGCCCCGTTTTCGGGCCGCTGCTGCCCGGCACACGGGCTGCACTGCGTCCGGGGGAGAACCTTTCCCCGTTCCGTGGAGGGACATCTGTGAAAAAGACCTTCTTCGCGCTGGCCGCCCTCGCGCCGGCTGCCGCGTTCGCCGCCGACGGCATCAACGCGGGCGACACCGCCCTCGTGCTCGTGAGCGCGGGCCTCGTGATGCTCATGACTCCGGGCCTGGCGTTCTTCTACGGCGGCCTGGTCCGCTCGAAGAACGTCGTGCACACGATGAACCTCTCGATCGCGGTCATGGGCGTGGCCGGCGTCCTCTGGGCGCTCGTCACCTACAGCCTCGCGTTCGCGCCAGGCGGCAGCCTCGACGCGGTCGTCGGCGGCTTCTCCTGGCTCGGCCTCCACGGCGTCGGCGACGCCCCCGAGGCGAGCCTCGCCGGCACCATCCCGCACAGCGCGTTCATGCTGTTCCAGGGCATGTTCGCGGTGATCACGCCGGCGCTCATCTCCGGCGCCCTGGTCGAGCGCGTCCGGATCAAGGCGTACCTCCTCTTCATCGCCCTCTGGTGCGTCTTCGTGTACGCGCCGGTCGCGCACTGGGTCTGGGCGCCGGGCGGCTGGCTCCGCGGCCTCGGGGTCCTCGACTTCGCGGGCGGCACCGTCGTCCACATCAACGCCGCGGCCGCCGCGCTCGTGGGCGCGATCCTCCTCGGCAAGCGCCGCGGCCTGCGCACGCCGACCGTGCTGCCGCACAACGTGCCCTTCGCGATCCTCGGCATGGGCCTGCTCTGGTTCGGGTGGCTCGGCTTCAACGGCGGCAGCGCCCTCGCCGCGAACGGCCTCGCCGGCACCGCGTTCGCGAACACGTTCCTCGCGCCCGCCGCGGCGGCGATCACCTGGGGCCTCGTCGAGCTCTTCCTCCACGACAGGATGTCCGGCGTGGGCCTCGCCTCGGGCGCGGTCGCGGGCATGGTGGCGATCACCCCGGCCGCCGGGTTCGTCACCCCGGCGTCCAGCCTCCTCATCGGCGTGCTCGCCGCGGGCGCGTCCTTCGCGGCCGTCCGCCTCCGCCCGCGCCTCGGGCTCGACGACGCCCTCGACGTCTTCGCCGTGCACGGCGTCGCCGCCACGCTGGGCGCCCTGCTCACCGGCGCCCTCGCGTCCACCGCCGTCAACTCCGCCGGCGCGGACGGCAGCCTGCTCCTCGTCGCGAAGCAGTCCCTGGGCGTCCTCACCACCCTCGCCTTCTCCGGCCTCGTGTCGTTCGTGCTCTACAAGATCGTGAACGCGATCACCCCGCTCCGCGCCGAGGAGCAGGACGAGTGGACGGGCCTGGACGAGGTCGAGGCGGGCGAGCGCGGATACATCACCGCCGACCTCGACTCCGCGCCGGGCGCGTCCGTCTCCGCGCCGCGGCCCGCTCCCACCCCGGCGGCGATCGCGCGCCCGTCCGCGAGCTGACGCGCGCTCCCGCTGCACGTGCCCGGCGCAGCCGGCTGCCCACACGCGGGGCAGCGGGCTGCGCCGGAGCCTTTTTCGGCAGCGATCGAGCGGGCCGCTCGGCGGCATGCCCGCTGCACTGCGCAGGGTCCGAACGCAGCACGATCGACAGCCTGGAGGATCGAACGAAATGAAGAGGGCACTCGCAGCCGCCGCCGCCGTCGCAATCTCCGTGAGCGCGCAGCGCGCGCACGCCACGCCGTCCACGGTCTTCTGGACCCCGGCGACGACGTATACGCAGCCGTTCCTCGTGCCGCACTTCAGCATGGACACGTACGTGGCGGAGGAGGCCTGGCTACCGAACGACTACGGCCTGACCATGGGCGTGATCCCCGGCGACACGATCCTGGGAGAGGTCGGGTTCGACGTGTTCCTGCCCGGGACGCTCGCGGACACGTTCCAGCTCAACGCGAAGCTCACGCTCGCCGAGGGGGCGTACGGAAAGTGGCAGCCGGGCGTCTCGGTCGGGATCATGGGCGTCGGGTTCGAGGAGGACGTCTCCGACTACCACCTGCTCCACGGCTCCGTCGGCAAGGCCTTCCCCTTCGGCACGATCGCGGGCGGGCTCTACTACGGGCTCGGGTCGGAGGCGCTCTGGACGGGCTCCGACGGCGAGAAGCGGTTCGGGGTGATGGCGAGCTACGTCAGCCCGGACTTCGTCCTCGACCTCCCGGGCCTGCAGAAGGTCGCCCTCGCGGCGGACATCGCCACGGGGCAGAACTGGTTCGGCGCGGTGGGCGGCGGGGTGGCGCTCTACTTCTCGCCGTCGGTGTCCCTGCTCACCGGCCCCGTGTGGCTCCTCGACGACGAGCTCTACGGCAACGACTTTCTCTGGACCTTCCAGCTCGACGTCGACCTCGATCTCATCAAGAAGAAGAGCTGAACGCGGCGCGTCCGGGCCCGGGTCGTCCCCGGGCTCGGGCGCGGCCTCGCGCACGGGGTGGCGATCGCCCCGGTCACGACACCATCTGGCTCAACACGGTGTCGAACACGAACAGCTCGACCCGCTCGCGGTCCTCGGGGGAGAGCCCGGAGAAGGCGAAGGAGACGCGGACGTTGCCCTGCTGCGGCTTCACGTCGACCACGCGGACCTTGCCCGCGAGCGGCTCTGCGGCGGGGATGCGGAGCGCGAAGGAGTACTCGTCGCCGGCGGGCGGCGCCTTCGCGATGAGGCAGGCGAACCCGCCGATCGAGAGATCGATGGTGATGGCGCGGACGTTCGAGGTGATGAGGTCGAGGTCCACCTGGAGCGCCCGCGCGACCCGCAGCGACTGGCGGGGCGTCTCTCCCGGCTTCACCGTGAGGCGCTGCGCCTGGAGCAGCGCGCGCGCCAGCTCGTCGCGCGCGGCGCGGTAGGCCTCCCACTCGGGCTTCGAGAGCGTGCCCGCGCGGGCGCGCTCGTGCATCGCGCGGAAGTTCTTCAACCACTCGGCCAGGCTCAGCGCAGCCGCCATCGGTTCACCCCTGGAGCGCCTTCTTGAGCTCGGGCGCCGGCTTGAAGCCCACCGTCTTCGTGGGCGCGATCTGGATCTCGGCGCCCGTCTTCGGGTTCCGCCCGACGCGCCCCGCGCGCCGCTTGACCACGAACGTCCCGAAGCCCGGCATCGAGAAGCGCTTGTCCTTGCGGATGCTCCGGGCGAGGTGGTCGAACACGGTCTCCACGAGCAGGGCGACCTGGCGCTTCGAGAGGTCGCTGTGGGTCGCCTGCACCTTCTCGATCAGATCGGCCTTGGTCATGGAGGCTCGCGTCCTGTGGAGGATCGCGCGACCCTAGCGCCGCCGCGGAGGGTGCGTCAAGCAGCGCAGCGGCGCTCGCGAGCCTGCGCGCGCGAGGCTCCATCCCCGCGGGAAAGCGGGCGTTTGCGCGAGGCGTCCGCGGTCAGACCTCGCCCCCGATCCGCGCGCCGCTCACGAGCGCCCGGATGGTCTCGACGACGTCGGGCGGCGCCGGGGTGCGCGCGGTCAGGAAGACGCGGTACTGGACCCCTCCATCGCACGCCGCCCAGGCCCAGACGTGCCAGCCGCTCCGATCCCCCTCGAGGCTCAGCGCGCGCCGGCCCGCGAACTTGGTCGGGTGCGCGCGCGTCCGCTCCAGCCCCTCCTCGCCGCGCTTCATCAGGGCGGCCGCGTCCTCGATGCACGCGGCCTCGCTCGCGAACGGTTCCTCGGGGCTCGAGACCTCCAGCCGCGCCCCGCCCTCCTCGCGCTCGAGCCGGAGCCGCCGCGCGTCGCCCGAGGGGGCCCACGCCGCGGGCGCCTCCACGCGGAGGCCGGCGACCTCGTAGCGGAGCCAGCCCTCCCGGCCGGACGGGACCCCCTGGGGCGGCGGCGAGATCCCCGCGCACCCGGCGGCGGCGGCCGCCGCCGCGACCAGCCCCACGCGCCACGCCCGCCGGACTCCACGTCGATCGACTCTCATGCGCTCTCCCGAGCAGCCCCGCTCGTCACTCCACGTGATCCGCCCACTCGATCCGTCCGCCACCCAGGACCTCGTCCCCGCGATAGAACACGGCCGCCTGCCCGGGCGCCACGCCGCGCACGGGTGCATCCAGCGACACCTCGGCCCTGCCCTCCCCGCGCGGCGCGACCTCGCCCTGCTCGCCCTCGTGCCTGTGGCGCACCTTCACGCGCGCCCGCACCAGCGCGCCCGGCGGCCGGCCGGCGACCCAGGTGACCTCCCGCACCGTGAACCGGCTCCGCGACGCCTCGGCCGCGGTGCCGACGACCACCTGCGCCCGCGCCGGGTCGATCCGGACCACGTACCGCGGCGTGGGCGCGGCGACGCCCAGCCCGCGCCGTTGCCCCACCGTGAACCCGTGGACCCCGGCGTGACGCCCGAGCACCTCGCCCCCCGTCGAGACCACCTCCCCGGGCCGCACGCGCTCCGGCGCACGCAGCGCGACGAACCGCGCCGCGTCCCCGTCCGTCACGAAGCAGATCTCCTGCGAGTCCGGCTTGCGCGCGTTGGCGAGCCCCGCCGCCTCCGCGGCCGCCCGCACCGCGGGCTTCGAGAGCTCGCCCACCGGGAAGACGACGTCGCGGAGCGCGTCCTGCCCGAGGCCGTAGAGGAAGTAGCTCTGGTCCTTGGCCGGGTCCGCCGCCGTCCGGAGCGCGAACCCTTCGCCCCGCCGCTCCACCCGCGCGTAGTGGCCGGTGGCGAGCTTCGCCGCGAGCGCGCGCGCGCGCGCCAGGAGCCAGTCGAACTTCACCTCGGTGTTGCAGGCGACGCACGGGTTGGGCGTGCGCCCCTGCACGTAGTCGTCCACGAACCGGTCGATGACGCGCGCGCGGAACCGGGCCTCGACGTTCGCGACGTAGTACGGGATGCCGAGCCTCCGGGCGGCTGCGCGGGCGTCCTCCACGTCGTCGGGCGCGCAGCACGAGCGGCCGCGCGCGTGGTCCGAGTAGTCGGCCACCCGGAGCGTGACCCCGAACACCTCGTGCCCCTGGGCCTTGAGCAGCGCGGCCGCAGCCGCGCTGTCCACCCCGCCGGACATGGCCACCAGGACGCGCACGCCCCGATGTAGCCCCGCGGGGCAGGTTTGATCAACCGTGGGGAGGGGAGCCTGCGCCCCGCCCGGCGCTCAGGGCGCCGTGCCCGTGCGGGGCTCGGCCGCCGGCTGCTCGGCCGGCCGCACCGCGATCTCGAGGACGAACTTGGAGCCGGTGTACTGGTGCGTCGCCGACGCCGGCTGCGTGCGCGGCGGGCTCTCGACCCAGACCTTGCCGCCGTGCGCCTCGGCGATCCGGCGGACCACCGGGAGACCGAGGCCCGACCCCGGCGGACGCGCCTCCTCGCCGTAGCGCGAGGCTGCGTGGTGGAGCGGCTCGAAGATCTGCTCCTGCTCCTCGGCGGCCACGCCCGGGCCCTGATCGTACACGGCGTAGCGCAGGCGGCCAGGCTCGCGGACGACCTCGATCAGCACCTCGCCGCCGTGCGGCGAGAACTTCACCGCGTTGGACACCAGGTTCGCGAGCGCCTGGCGCACCTTGCGCGCGTCCGCGAGCAGCGGCGGCGCGCCGGACTTCACGATCTGGACGTGGAGCCGGGCGTCGCGGACGGCCGCGTGCTGCTCCGCGGCGACCTCGTCGGCGAGCTTGTCCGGATCGAGCGGCGCCTCGAGCAGCGGCGCGTGCCCGGCCTGGAGCGAGGCGAAGTCGGCGAGGTTGTCGAGGATCCGCGTGAGCCGGCCCACGGCCTGGGTCATCGCGTCCACGATCTTGCGCTGCTGCGGCCCGAGCGCGCCGGCCTTCTCCGACTGCAGGATGCGCAGGTAGCCCGCGAGCGGGGTCACCGGCGTCGCGAGCTCGTGCGCGAGGTTGTGGATGAAGGCGCTCTTCAGGCGGTCGGTGTCCACCAGCTTCTCGACCGCGCCGCGCTGGCCGGCCAGCGCACCCTCGAGCCGGACCGCCATCGTCCCGAGCAGCGCCCGGAGCGCCTCGAGCTCCCGCTCCGGCGCGAGCCGCTCGCGCTCGCCCTGCAGGTACTCGCGGAGCCGCTCCGGGAGCGCCTCGTCGAGCGCGCGCGGGAGGAAGCCGTCCGCCCCGGCGGCGAGCACGGCCCCGCGCTCCTCGACGGAGCCCCCCATGGCGACGATGGGCACGCCCGCGAGCGCCTTCTCCTGGCGGAGCCGCGCCGCGAGCTCGGCTCCCTCGAGATCCGAGGCGTGCACGTCGGTGAGGACGAGGTCGGGCCGCGTCCGCTGCGCCCGCCCGATCGCGTCCAGCCCGGAGCCCGTCACCTCGACGGTGAAGCCCGCGGCCTCGAGCAGCTCGCGCGCCCGCCGGCGGGTCCGGTCGTCGTCCTGGATGAAGAGCACCCGAGGAGGCATGGGAAACCCGGGGATTATATGCTCCTCGCCTGCTGCGCCGCCCAGTCGCGGAGCGCGGCGCGAAGTCGCTCCGGCTCGTTCTCCCGGGGATCCTGCAGCACCCGGTCGAGCAGGTGCCGGAGCGCTTCGCCGACGCGCGGCCCCGGTGCGGTGCCGAGCGCGGCGGCCACCTCGCGCCCGTCGAGCGCGAGCTCGCGGATCGAGAGCGGAGGCGCCTCGCGCAGCACGGCGGCCACACGTTTGCGGAGCCGCGCCACCTCCGCGCCCGCGCCCACGCGCGAGGGCGGAGGGGTCACGTGCGCTTCCGCCGCAGCCAGCGACAGGAGCGTGTCCACCCGCTGGGGCTCCACGCGCGAGAGCCAGCGGCGCAGCGCGACCGGCTCGGGCGCGGGCAGGCCCGCGCCCTCCGCGCGCAGGCACGGGAAGAAGCGGACCAGCGCCGTCGCGGCGTCGCTCACCTGCCGAGAGAGCCGGAGCCCGGCGAGGGCGGCGCCCGCGCCGTCGGCACCGAGCGGGTGCAGGAGCGCCGCGAGGCGGACGGCGAGCTCGGGGGGCGCCTCCCCGGCGACCGCCTCGGCGTGGACGCGCTCGCGCTCCGGGAGCGAGGCGAGCGCCGGCAGGACCACCCCCAGCAGCTCCGTGGTGTGCAGGAGCCGCAGCGCGGCGGGCGCGTGGCGCGCCACGACGAGCTTCGAGAGCTCGTCCGTGATCCGCTCCGCGGCGACCCTCCGCACGACCTCGAGCGCGCCGGGGATCGCGGCGCGCGTGGCGGGATCGAGCTCGAAGCCGAGCTGCGCGACGAACCGGACGGCGCGCATGGGACGGAGCCCGTCCTCGCTGAACCGCGCGGCCGGATCCCCGACCGCGCGGACGCGCCGGCGGCGCAGGTCGTCGCGGCCGCCGAACGGGTCCCGGAACTCCGGGCCGAGCGGATCGAACGCGAGCGCGTTCATCGTGAAGTCGCGCCGCGCGAGATCGGCCTCGAGGTCCTGGAGGAAGGTGACCGAGGCCGGCCGGCGGCCGTCGAGGTACGCGCCCTCGCCGCGGAAGGTCGTCACCTCGACCAGCTCGCCGCGGGCGAGCACCGTGACCGTGCCGTGCTCGATCCCCGTCGGGATGACCTTGCGGAAGAGGCGCGTCACCTCCTCCGGCCGGGCCGGCGTCGCCACGTCGAAGTCGGTCGCGGTGCGGGGGCGGTGGAGGAGCAGATCGCGGACGGCGCCGCCGACGAGCCAGGAGCGGTGCCCCGCGCCCGCGAGCGTGCGGAGCACGTCGAGCACCGGCGCCGGGAACGTGGCCCGGGCGAGCGCGGCGGGGACCGGCATCAGTGCGCGCTGCGGCGCTCCTCTGCGGCGCGCTCGAGGAGGCGGAAGTAGACGCGGATGAGCGCCGACCGGGACGGCGACGAGAGGGCGTCGATGGTGCCGCGCGCCGTGTGGGCGGGTTCGCGCGCGATGGCGAGCAGCGCCTGGCCGACCTCGTCGGCGGAGACGGCGTCCAGCGGGCGGTCGGGGATCTCGAAGGCGGCGCGGATCTCGTCGGGCTCGAAGAGCGGATGATGCCCGCGCAGCCCCTCGACGAGGATGACCGAAAGGCGACCCGGCGCCTGCAGCGACAGCTTCTCCACCTTCGTCCCTCCGGCGCCCCCGAGGCCGCATCGTCCGGACGCGGGTGGCAGCGGCTTCGAGCTCGAGCGGCGGAGCCAAGGTAGCACGAGCGGAGGTCCCTGGCAGCGCCTGTGCGCGGTGACGCACGGGCATGCGACACGTGGTCCAGTGTCGAGAGCCGGGCGAACGCCGGAGAGCGGCGATGCCGGGCCGCTGCATGCTGCCGGGTTCCGGAGGGTTTTCGCCCGCCCCTTCCGGTCGCTTGTCGCGAGGGAGCACCCGAGCGCCCTCCCCTGCTGGCCGGGCGAAAGCGCGGAGAGCCGGCGGCCGATCGCCAGCGGAGGCGCCGCCCGCAGCGCCGCGTCCGCCTCGCCCTCACCAGCAACGGGCCTCCCCACCAGGCCCCATCCCATCCCCGGCAGGCTGCGCGATCGTTCGGGGCGGGGGACCGCCATGAGAGCCGTGATCTGCGACGCAGCGGACGCGCACGACGCGCTCGCCGATGCCCTGCGCGCTTCACTGGACGCCGCGCTGAGGGCACGCGGCGGCTCTGTCGAGAGAGTCGACCTCTCCACGCTGGAGGTCCCGCCGTGCAGGGGGGACTTCGGGTGCTGGACGGTCACTCCCGGCCGCTGCGTCCAGCCCGGGCCTCACCGCGCGTTCCCGGGGCTGATCGCCCGGACGGAGCTCCTCGTCTACCTGACCCGCGTCACCTTCGGCGGCTTCAGCTCCCGGCTGAAGGCGATCGTCGATCACTGCATCCCGGTGGCGCTGCCGCTCATGATCCCGGTGCACGGCGAGACACACCACCCGCTCCGCTCCCCGCACCGCACGGAGCTCCTCGTGATCGGCCTGGCGGCCTGCGCGGACGACGACGCGGCGCGCGCGTTCGAACGCCTCGCGGAGCGGAACGCCCTGAACCTGTCCTCCCCGCGCTACGCCGTGGGAGTCGTGACGCCGCGGGACCTCCCCGACGTTCGCGCGTGGGTGGAGCGGCGGCTGGAGCACCTCGCGGCGTCCGCGCCTCGATCCGGCCGCGCACCGCTCGACCTCGGCGCGCGGCCGCTCGCGGGTATCGCCCCGCGCCGGGCCGTGCTGCTCGTCGGGAGCCCGCGCGGTGGGGCGAGCGTCTCGGTGGCGCTGGCCCGCTGCCTCGGCGACGCGCTCACGGCGCGCGGGGTCGAGGTCTCGACCGTCGACCTCCACCGCGCGCTGCAAACCGACCCCGAGCTCCGGCGGCCGCTGGCCGCCCTGCGCGAGGCAGACGTGGCCGCGCTCCTCTCGCCGCTGTACGTCGACAGCCTGCCCGCGCCGGTGATGCGTGCCCTGGAGGTCCTCGCCCCCGCGATCGGCGCCGCCGGGCGTCGGACCCGGCTGCTCGCCGTGCTGAACTGCGGGTTCCCGGAAGCCTCCCAGAACGACACCGCCCTCGCGATCGTCCGGTGCTTCGCGGCGGAGGCGGGGCTGGAATGGATCGGCGGCGTCGGGATCGGCGGGGGCGGCGTCGTCCTGTCCCGCGGGGGGATCGGCCCGCTCCTCGCGCGGGCGCTCGACCAGATCGCGGACGCGGTCTCCCGCGGCGAGGCGGTCCCGCCCGAGGCCCAGGAGCTCGCGCGGCGACCCCGCATCCCGACCTGGCTGTACCGCCACGTGGGCAACTGGGTGTTCCGGCGTGAGGCGCGGCGGCGAGGCGTCCGCCTCGAGGCGGCGGACGCCTCCGCCGGAGCCTGAGGCAAACGGGAGCCGCCTCCTCCAGGAAGTCGACACTCGACGAACGAAGCGACCCCGGCGTGACTCGAACACGCGACCTGCGGTTTAGGAAACCGCCGCTCTATCCGACTGAGCTACGGGGCCAACTGGTTGCGGCTGCGAACGTTTCTGCTCTTCTGGCGAGTGGACCGGCAAGTGGGCGGACGGCCGCACCCTGGTCGGAACGAAGAGCGCGTTCGCCGACACCGCACGGCCGCGGATATACCACATCGCTCGTCTCGGCCACCGACGCGGTTCGACCTCCGCGCCTCGCCTGCGAAGAGACCGACGACCCCCTCGCAGAGGCGCCGTACCTCGACGAGGTCCCTCTTGACGCGCATCATCCCGTGATCCGAGCGGACCACCTCGAGCAGATCAGACAGCATCCCGTCGATGCGGCTCACCTGGCGTGCAGCGACCGCCAGCGTGGCACCGAGCGCCTTCGTGTCGGCGTCGCGGCGCTCCGCCGTGGAGAGCGCGAACTGGAGGGTGGAGAGGGGCGTACGCAGGTCGTGTGCCACGCCGGCCAGGAACGACAGTTGCTGCTCGCGCCGGTGCGCGAGCGCGTCGGCCATGGCGTTGAAGCGCCGCCCCATTGCGGCGAGTTCCTTCGGCCCGGACGGATCGGCGCGCGCCTCCGCGTCGCCCGTGCCGAACCGCTCGACGGCCGCCGCCAGCGACGAGAGCGGACGGAGCGCGCGCACGTGGAGCCACCAGAGAAGGAGCACGACCGCGGAGAGCAGGACCGCAGCCGCGGTGATCCCCATCGTGTCGCCCAGGCGATCCCAGCGGCGGAGCTCCGCCGCGCGCTCCGCCCCGCGCTGCACCCACCGCTCGCCGAGTTCGCGAACTTGACCGTAGGCGGGCGTCAGCGCGTCCGCCGCGCGCGGCTCGGACGGCTCCTGCCCGAAGTACGCGGCCACCGCCCTGCGAGCGTCCGCCCCCTCCGGCATGGAAGCGCGCCGCTCGAGGAGCTCCAGCACGTCCGCGCGGAGATCGGCACGCACGACCTCATCGGACGCCCGGGCGTGCAAGAGGAGCGCACCTGCGGCTCGATCGAGATCGTGCGCCGCGGCGGTGGACTCGTGGAGGCGAGCGGACACCCGGAACATCTGCGTCGAGATGAAGACCAGGGCAGCGGCGACGACCAGGGTGACGAGCGCCAGCCCGGCGACGCCTCCGGTCAGGACGGCGCGCAAGCTCGGCTCCCTGAGGCGCGTCCGCATGTTCGAGTCCCCGGAAATCCAACTGGCCGGCATTGTCCTAGGGACCCGCGCCGTCAGGATCCAGGCAGTCGAGCTGCGAACATGCAGCCATGCCCCCTCCGGTTCGCTCACGCTCGGGTGAGCGCCAGGGCGCGGCGCGGGGCGATGGCCACGTCCACCGGCGCGCACTCCAGGACCCACTGCGCGGCGCTCGCCGAGAGCGAGCGCGCGAACCCGGCGCGCCCCCGCGTGCCCAGCACCACGAGATCTGCGCCGACCATCGCCGCAGCGCGCGGGATCTGCACGCAACGGTCGCCGGGGAGAGCGAACGTCATGCCGATCCGCGCCGCCGGCGCGAGCTCACGCGCGAGCTCCCAGAGGTAGCCCAGCGCTTCGGTCTCGGGCTCCGGACCCGCGCCGAGCCATGACTCGAACGGGACGTGGTAGGCGTGGAACAGCGTCAGGGGTTGCGACGGGGCGAGTCGTGACGCGAGATCCACCGTATCGGGGGCGGTGATCGTCCGGTCCACCGCGCAGAGCGCGCGCCGGTACTCGCGAGAGGGCTCGCGCCGGACCACGAGGACCGGGAGCCCGAGCCAGCGCAGGAGACGGGCGATCGTCCCCCGCGAAGATCCATCGAAGCGGGTCGCGGGTGGCCCGACCACGACGATCTCGGCGCGCGCGCGCCAGGCGGCGCGGACGATCTCGCGCGCCGGCCACCCCTGGACGATCCGGGCGACGAGCTCGAGCTGCCGCTGCCCCGCGCTCCGCGCCCTGTCTCCCGCCTCCGCGAGCTCCTCCTCCAGGACACGGCGCGTCTCCGAGCCAGTCCGGGCGGGCGGATCGCCCCGCCAGGGCGGCGAGACGTGCACCAGCTCCAGCCGGGCGCCCGGCGCGAGCGGAAGCAGCGCCGCGCGCTGAACCGCCCACCGCCCGGCCTCGTCGAGCGAGGAGGCTGCCAGGACGCGCTGGAACGGCCCTCCGACCAGCGTTGGCGGCGTGGGGTGGGTGGAGACCGAGCTCATGCGCGTTCGCCTCCGTGGTGTCGTCCGCAAGACTCGCCACGGCACACGCCGCGTGCATGCTGCTGCCGCTGCGGCTGCACGGCAGCAGGAGCAGCACGCATTTCCTGCGAGTGCGCGCACGATCGGTCGCGGGCCCTTGCGAGGCGGATCCGCGAACGTCATCGTTCAGGACGCGCCGTACGCGTCCCCGTGCGCGCGCGTGTCACGTGCTCCCCGAGGACCCCCATGGCGTCGCCGGTCGCGATCCTCCTCGTTGCGCTGCTGGCGCTGCTCGCGCCCGCGATCGCACGCGCACTGCCGCGGGGGGGCGGGGTGCTCCTGGGGAGCGCCGTCGCAGCGGTCGGCGTGCTCCTCGTCGCCGCCGCCGCGGGGCCCGCAGGCGCGCCGGTCTCTCTCCCATGGCTGCCCGCGGTGGGCCTCACGCTCAGCTTTCGCCTGGACGGTCTGGGCCTCGTGTTCGCGCTGCTCATCACCTCGATCGGCGCCCTCGTCGTCGCGTACGGCTGGGCATACCTGGCGCAGGAACCCGAGCGCGGGCGCGGGATGGCGATCCTCCTCGCCTTCGCCGCCTCGATGCTCGGCCTCGTGCTCGCCGACGACGTGATCCTCCTCTACGTCTTCTGGGAGCTGACGAGCGTGACGTCGTGGCTCCTCATCCAGTTCCACCACGATCGCGCCGAGGCGCGCATGGCCTCCTGGCACGCGCTCCTCGTCACGGCGGGCGGAGGGCTCGCGCTGCTCGCAGGCGCCGTGCTGCTCTCGCTCGCTGCGGGCACCACCCGCCTGGCGGAGATCGTCGCCGCCGCGCCGGCGCTCGCGCAGGACCCCCGGCTCCCCTGGATCGCCGCCCTCTTCCTGCTGGGCATCCTCACGAAGTCGGCGCAGGTGCCGTTCCAGGGATGGCTGCCGCGGGCGATGGAGGCGCCCACCCCCGTGAGCGCCTACCTCCACGCGGCGACCATGGTCAAGGCGGGGATCTACCTCGCGCTCCGCCTCCTCCCGGTCCTGGCCGCCGCCGCGCCGTTCCGGTGGGGGTTGCTCGTCGCCGGGGTTGCGTCGCTGCTCTTCGGCGCCGGGAAGGCGATCCTGGAGGTGGATCTGAAGCGGGTCCTGGCCTACTCCACCGTGAGCGGGCTCGGGCTCATCTTCGTCCTCGTGGGCGTCGGCTCGCCTGCGGCCGTCCACGCGGCGCTCGCGTACCTCGTCGCCCATGCGCTGTACAAGGGCGCCCTGTTCCTCGTCGCCGGCACCGTGGACCACGCCACCGGGACGCGCAACACGGACGAGCTCTCGGGCCTGCGGAGCGCGCAGCCGCTCGTCGCGGCCGCAGCGGCGCTCGCCGCGCTGTCGATGGCGGGCGTCCCCGCGACCTTCGGGTACGTCGCCAAGGAGGCCGCGTACGGCGGGCTCCTCGAGGCCGCGCGGCCGATCGTCCTCGGCGCGCTCGTGATCGGCAGCGCGCTCCTGGGCGTCAGCGCCGTCGTCGCGGGGTGGCTTCCCTTCCGTGCGCGCCGAGGGGTCCCGGCCACGCAGGCGCACGCGGTCTCCCCGGCGCTCTGGGCGCCGCCGCTCGCGCTCGCCGTGCTCGGGCTGGCGCTCGGGGTGGCCCCGTGGGCGGCCGACCGGGTGGTCGCGGCCGCAGCCGCAGACGTCCGGCCCGGGAGCGTGGAGGCGCTCGCGCTGTTCCACGGCTGGGCGGGCGCGGCGCTCTCGGCGGGCACGATCGCCCTCGCGCTCGGGCTCGTCCTCTGCCGCCCCCGCCTCCGGGGTGCGCTCGGGGGCGCGGTCTCCGCCGCGTCCCCGGAGCTCTTCCGGCGTGTGCTCCGCGGCCTCGAGGTGGTCGCGAAGCTCCATACCCGGGGCTTGCAGACGGGCTCGCTCCGGCGGTACCTCGCGATCACCTTCGCCGTGGCCGCCGTCCTGCTCGCGGCGGGGTTCCTCCGCGGCGGCATCGCGCCCCCATGGCGCGTCGGCGCGCCACGTCCGCCGGAGCTGCTCCTCGGAGGCCTCGCGATGGCCGCCGCCCTGGCGGCGGTGCGTGCGCGCTCGCGGATCGCCTCGATCGTCGCGCTGGGAGCCGTGGGCTACTCCATCGGTCTGCTGTTCCTGCTCTTCGGGGCGCCCGACCTGGCGATGACCCAGATCGCCATCGAGACGGTGACGGTCATGGTGCTGCTCCTCGCGTTCCGTCACCTGCCCCACTTCACCCGGCTCTCGTCGTGGACCTCGAGGATCCGCGACGTCGTCGTCGCCTGCGCCGTCGGCGCGCTCATGTCCCTCCTCGTGCTCACCACCACCCGCACTCCGCCGCCGGACCCGGTCTCGGACTACCACCTCGCGCAGTCGGCACCCCAGGCCCACGGGAAGAACGTGGTGAACACGATCCTCGTGGACTTCCGCGGCCTCGACACCCTCGGTGAGGTGACGGTGCTCGCCATCGCCGGCTTCGGGATCGTCGCGCTCCTGAAGCTCCGGCCGAGGTACGACGCATGACCACCACGGCGAAGGGCCCGCAGGGCGGGAGCTCGATCATCGTCCAGGCCGCAGCGCGCGCGATCGAGCCGCTCCTCCTCCTGCTGGCGATCTACCTGCTCCTCGCCGGACACGACGAGCCGGGCGGCGGGTTCGTGGGCGGCCTCGTCGCGTCCGGCGCCCTCACGCTCCACACCATCGCGTTCGGCGTGGCCTCCGCGCGCCGCGCGCTGCGGCTCGATCCCCGGACGCTCGCCGGCCTGGGGCTCGTCGTCGCGCTCGCCGCCGTCTGGACGAGCACGCTGGCAGGGGCGCCGCCGATGACCGGCCTCTGGATCGAGCTGCCGGCGGGCAGCCCGCTGAAGGCACTCGGGACGCCCGTGCTCTTCGACACGGGGGTGTTCCTCGTGGTGCTCGGGACGGCGCTCAACGGCATCTTCAGCCTGTCGGAGGCGGAGGCCTGATGTCCGAACCTTGGCTCGCCCTCGTGGTCGGCGTGCTCTACGCGAGCGGCGTCTACATGATGCTCCGCCGGAGCGTCGTGAAGCTGCTCGTCGGGATCGCGCTGCTCTCGCACGCCGCCAACCTGCTCGTCTTCTCCGCGGCGGGCGTGGTGCGCGGCCGGCCCCCGGTCGTGGGCGCGGGCGCCGCCCCGGGGGGTTCCGCCGATCCGCTGCCACAGGCGCTGGTCCTCACGGCGATCGTCATCAGCTTCGGCGTGCTCGCCTTCGCCATCGCCCTCCTCCACCGGGCCCACCAGGAGACGGGCACCGACGACGTCGACCGCTTCGATGCACCCGAGCCATGAACCTCCTCGTCGCCCTCCCCATCCTGATCCCGCTCACCACCGCGGCGCTCTCCTTCGTGGCCTGGCGGAGCCGGCGCACGCAGACCGTGCTCTCACTCGCCGGGGGGGTGGGCCTGCTCGCGGGTACGGTCGCGCTGGTCGCGGCGGTGCATCGCGACGGGATCCTCTCCCTCCAGGTGGGCAGCTGGCCCGCGCCGTTCGGCATCACGCTCGTGGCGGACGGCCTCGGCGCGCTCATGGCCCTGCTCGCGGGGATCATCGGGGTGGCGGTCCTCGTCTCGTCCGTCGAGGACGTGGACCGCCCGCGGAAGGCCTTCGGCTACCACCCGCTCGTGCACGTGCTCCTCGCCGGCGTGTGCGGCGCGTTCCTCACGGGAGACCTCTTCAACCTGTACGTCTGGTTCGAGGTGCTGCTCATCGCATCCTTCGTCCTCCTGACGCTCGGAGGGCGCCGGGAGCAGGTCAAGGGCGGCCTGCACTACGTGGCCCTCAACCTGATCTCGTCCGCGCTCTTCCTCGCGGGCGCCGGGATCCTCTACGGCCTCACCGGGACGCTCAACCTGGCCGACCTCTCGGTCCGGCTCGCCCAGGCGGACGATCCCGGGCTCGTCACGACCGCGGCCCTCCTCTTCTTCGCGGCGTTCGGCATCAAGGCGGCGGTCTTCCCGGTCTTCTTCTGGCTGCCGGCGTCGTACCACACGCCTCCCGCGGCGGTGTCGGCGCTGTTCGCGGGGCTCCTCACGAAGGTGGGCGTCTACGCGCTCATCAGGGTCTTCACGCTCCTCTTCCGCCAGGACGTGTCCTTCACCCACGGGCTCATCGTCGGCGTCGCCACCGCCACCATGGTGAGCGGCGTGCTCGGGGCCGCGTCCCAGTCGCACGTGCGCCGGATCCTGGCGTTCCACATCGTGAGCCAGATCGGCTACATGCTGCTCGGCCTCGGCCTGTTCGTGCCCCTCGCGCTCGCGGGGGCGATCTTCTACGTGGCGCACCACATCCTGGTGAAGACCAACCTGTTCCTGCTCGGGGGCGTGATCGGCCGCGTCAGCGGGACGGAGGAGCTGGCCCGCGCCGGCGGGCTCTGGGCGCACAGGCCCCTGCTCTCGGTGCTGTTCCTCGTCCCGGCGCTCTCGCTCGCCGGCATCCCGCCGCTCTCCGGCTTCCACGCGAAGCTGCTCCTCGTGCGCGCCGGCCTCGAGGAGGGGCGCTGGGTCGTCGTGACGGTGGCGCTGATCGTGAGCCTCCTCACGCTGTACTCCATGACCAAGATCTGGAACGAGGTCTTCGCCAAGGCGAACCCGGGAGGAGTCCCCACGGCACCGCTGGCGCGCGGCGCGCTCGTCCTGCGGTTGGCCCCGAGCGCCGCCCTCGCAGCGCTCACCCTGCTCATCAGCCTCGTCCCGAGCCTCCTCTTCGCGCTCTCGCAGCGCGCGGCGGAGCAACTCCTCGACCCGCGCGCGTACGTCGCAGCCGTCCTGGGAGGCCCTCCATGACGCTCGTGCTCTGGCACGCGCTCCTCGCGTGGATCTGGACCGCGCTCACCGAGCGATACACCGCCGGCAACCTCGTGCTCGGGCTCGTCCTCGCCCACGTCGCGCTCCGCCTCTCGACCACCGAGCGCGCGCGGGTCCGCAAGACCGGCCCCGCCCTGCGGTTCGCCGCCTACTTCTTCAAGGAGGTGTTCGTGAGCGCCCTGCGGGTGGCGCGCGACGTGCTGACGCCGCGCCCCCGCATGCGGCCCGCGATCGTGGCCGTGCCCCTGGACGTCCGGACCGAAGGTCAGATCACGCTCCTCGCGATCCTCATCACGCTCACGCCCGGCACCCTCGCCCTCGACGTCTCGACCGACCGCAGGACGCTCCTCGTCCACGCGATGTTCGCCGCCGACGCCGACCGTGTCCGCCACGAGATCAAGCATGGGTTCGAGCGCCGGATCCTGGAGCTGGCCCGATGACCCCGCTCCTCCCGCCCGCGGTCGTCCACGCCGCTGGCGCCCTCGTCGGCGGCGCGTTCCTGCTGGCCTTCTTCCGCCTCGTCCGCGGGCCGAGCTCGGCGGATCGTGTCGTCGCGCTCGACCTCATGTCGGCGCTCACCGTGGGCGCGATCGGTCTCCAGGCCATCGCCACCGGCTCGCGCCCCTCGCTCCGCGTCGCGACCGTCCTGGCGCTGGTCGCGTTCCTCGGCACCGTGGCCTTCGCAACCTTCATCGCGCGGAGGCGTGCGTGACGACCGCGCTCGCCTCCGCGGCCGTCCTCGCCGGCGCGGCCTTCATGTTCGTCGCGGCGCTCGGGGTGGCGCGGATGCCGGACCTCTTCACGCGGATGCAGGCGGCCACCAAGGCGACGACCGTCGGCGTCCTCCTGGTCATGTGCGGCGTGGCGCTCGCCCATCGCGACGGGGCCGTGACGATCCGCGCGGTCCTCATCGCCGGCTTCTTCCTCCTCACCTCGCCGGTCGCGGCGCACGCCATCGCGCGAAGCGCGCACGTCCGCGAGGTGCCGCTCGCGCCAGGGACCACGGTCGAGGACGCGGGGGCGCGCGGGCTCCGCCCGGTGGACGCGCCACCGCCGGAACCCTCTCGCGCCACGCCCCCGCATTGAGGGTTCGTCCCCGGGGTCCGCAGCGGTGTCGAACGTCTCAGGCCCCGGGAGGTGCCGCGAGGCGCCCTCCACCTCGGCCCTCTCGAGCCGTACCGCCGGGCACGCGGCTCGGGAGCGGCGGGCGCGCTGCGCTCGCCGCTCCGCCGTCAGCCTCTCGTCACCATGCGTAGATGCCTGCCCATGGATAGGTGCCGGCGGTCGCCGCGAAGTACGTGGACCCGTCCGGCCACGGCGTGGGCAGCGCCGCCCCGCATGCGACCGCGACGCCGTTCACCCGGACCGTGCGGCCGTCCATGTTGTAGCAGCCCCAGCCATGGACCGCGGCCGCGGTCCGGAAGCACACCGCGCCGGTCGTGTTGAAGTTGCCGGTGTTGCCGGTGAAGGGGATCGCGTCCGCGCACGGCGCGGTCTCGGACCCGCCGCCCGCGGTGACCGTGAGGCTCACCGTGACCGTGCGGCTCGGGCTGCCCTCCGCCCCGGTCCCGGTGATCGTGACCGTGGCCGGGCCGGGCTCGGCCGCGCCGGAGGCGACCAGGGTGAGCGTGCTGGCGTTCGCGGTGGTGGAGACGGGGCTGAACGCCGCGGAGACGCCGGGGGGCAACCCGCTCGCGGAGAAGCCGATCGCGCCCGTGTAGTTCGTGCGCGCGATGGCGATGGTCGTGCCCCCGCTCCCGCCCTGGGCGGCCGTGACGGTCGCGGGCGAGGCGCTCAGCGTGAAGGTCGAGGCCGTCGCGCTCACCGTGAGGGCCAGCGTCGCCGCCCGGCCCGCCGCGCCGCCGGTCCCGGCGACGTTCACGCTGGCCGTCCCGGGGGCCGCGCCGCCCGACGCAGTGAGGGTCAGCGTGCTCGTGGCGCCCGTCGCCGGGTTCGGGCTGAAGCTGGCGGTGACGCCCGCGGGCAGGCCGCTCGTGGCGAGCGGCACCGATCCCGTGAACCCCTGCCTCCGGGAGATCCCGACGGACACCGTCCGGCTGGTCCCCTGCGGCAGCGAGAGGCTCGCCGGCGTGAGCGAGAGGGCGTAGTCGTCCTGGACGATCCGCTCGACCGTCAGGGTCACGGTGGTGGTGCGCGTCAGGGCCCCGCTCGCGCCGGTGACCGTCACGGCGTACGTGCCCGCCGCCATGTTGGCGGGCACCGTGATCGTCATGACGCTGGTCCCGCTCATGGGGTTCGAGCTGAAGCCGATGCTCGCGCCCGCGGGGGTGCTCGCGCCCAGGGTGACGTCGCCCGTGAACCCCGCGACCGGGGTCGCGGTGATCGTGCTGCTGACGCTCCCCCCCGCGTTCACGGCGAGCGCGAGGGTCTGCGACGCGGGGCTCGCCGAGAGGGTGAAGCTGGGCGTCGGCGCGCCGGTCGACGCGGCGACCAGCGCCGGGTACCAGCGCTCCGCGATCTTCCGGTTGCCGGCGTCGTTCGGGTGCACGCCGTCGCCCGTGTCGGTGACGGTGTCGAAGCCGGTCCACTGATCGACGACGGTGATGGGCGACTGAGGCGTGCTCAGCCCGGCCGCCCAGGCGGGGATCGCGGCGTTGAGGTCGATCACGCGCTGCGCGCACGCGGCGCAGGCGCGCGCGTCCATCGGGATGATCTGCGCCACCAGGATCTTCATGTACGGGTTCTGCGCCCGCATCTGGTTCACCAGCGTCGTGAACGCGCCGAGGAGCTGCTGGTTCGTCCGGGCGCTCCAGACGTCGTTGGTGCCGAGGTGCATCATCACGACGTCGGGGGTCGTGGCCGCGAGCCACGGCGGGAGCTGGTTCGCGCTCGCCATGTTGGTGGCGAGGATCCCGCCGTGGCCCTCGTTGTCACCGTCATGAGGAGCGCCGCAGCCCTGGGCCGGCAGCGTGCCGACCATGTCGACCTCGGTGATGCCGGCGGCCTGGAGCCTGCTCCAGAGCAACGCGCGCCAGCAACCGGGCGAGCCGGTGATGGAGTCGCCGAGCGGCATGACGCGCGTCGTCGCCGCCTGGGCCGCGCTCGCGAGCAGGAGCGCGCTCGAGAATGCGAACGTTGTCACCAGCACGCGGAGGGATCTCTTCGACATGGGGGTCTCCTCGTCACACGGGGGAAGGCGCGACGGCGAACCCTCGCACGGGCGGTGCGTTCCGGCAAGCGCTCCGCGCGTCCGGGGCGGACGCGCGATCAGCGCCCAGCCCCTGCGAACCCGAGCTTCCGCCGCAGCCCGGCGAGCGCGCGCGACCCCTGCCGGAGCTCCTCCTCCAGCTCCGGGCCGATGCTCCGCCCCGCGGCGACGAGCTCGCGGGCGCTCCGCAGGAGCCGGCGATACGGCGCGGCCATGTGCTCGAAGGAGGCGATCCGGTCGCCGTCCCGCCCGCTGCCCTCCGGCGGAGCGTCGAGCGGCTCCGCGCAGCGCTCCAGCGCGTCCAGGTCCTTCCATGTCAGCACCACGTCCTCCTCGGTCCGTCCCCGAACTCTCTGGCGCGCGGCTCACGACGCGGCGCGGTCGCGCTCCCTGCGATGGATGGTCGAGACGTCGATCCCCAGGAGCTCCGCCGCCCGGGTCTTGTTCCCGCCGCAGCGCTGGACCGCCCAGGCGATGTACAGGTCCTCGAGCTCGCGGAGCCGCACCACGCGGTCCATGGCGGCGTCGAGCGGGAACGGGCCCGACGCGAGCCGGGGCGCGAACCGCTCGAGCTCCTCGAGCCCGACCTCCTCGGCCACGCACAGGATGACCAGGCGCTCGATCAGGTTCTCGAGCTCCCGGACGTTGCCCGGCCAGTGGTACGCCTGCAGGCGCGCGAGGACGTCGCCCGAGAGCCGCCGGGCCCGCGCGGCGGGGTTGCGCCGCCGCGCCTGCGCGACGAAGGTCTCGACCAGCGGCGGGATGTCGTCCCGCCGGTCGCGGAGGGGCGGGACGGTGATCGAGACCACGTTGAGCCGGAAGAACAGGTCGGACCGGAACTGGCCCTCCGCCACGCGCTTCTCGAGGTCCTGGTTCGTCGCGGCGACGACGCGGACGTCCACGCGCCGGACCGCGTCGGAGCCGACGGCCCGGACCTCGCCGTCCTGCAGGACCCGCAGCATCTTCGCCTGGAGCGCCGGCGACATGTCGCCGATCTCGTCGAGGAACAGGGTGCCGCCGTCGGACTCGGCGAAGAGCCCGCGGCGCGCCGCCGTCGCCCCGGAGAACGCGCCGCGCGTGTGGCCGAACAGCTCGCTCTCGAGCAGCGCCTCCGGGATCGCCGTGCAGTTCACCGCCACGAACGGCTGCTCCCGGCGGACGCTCCCGGCGTGCAGGGCGCGGGCGACGAGCTCCTTCCCCGTCCCGCTCTCGCCCGTGATGAGGACGGGCGCCGCCGACGCGGCGACGCGCCCGACCATCTCGCCGAGCGCCCGCATCGGCGCGCTCGCGCCGACCATCTCCCCGGCCCGCGAGAGCTCGACCGCGCGGCGGAGGACCTCGTTGGCGCTGCGCACCCGCCGGTCCTCCAGCGCGCGCTGCACGAAGACGAGGACCTCGCCGAGCTGGAACGGCTTCGTCAGGTAGTGGTACGCGCCGCGCTTGATCGCCTCGACCGCGGTGTCGATCGCGCCGAACGCGGTCATGACGATCACGGGGAGCTCCGGGTCCACCTCGCGCACGCCCGCCAGGACGTCGAACCCGTCCACCTCCTCCATCCGGAGGTCGGTGATCACGAGATCCGGCACCTCGGCGCGGACGCGGGCGAGGGCGTCCCGCCCGCCGCCGGCGCACTCCACCACGAAGCCCGCGTCCTCGAGCTGATCGGCGAGCAAGCGCGACATCTCCGCGTGGTCATCGACCACCAAGATGCGCGCGCCCTTCTGGCCGCTCATCGCCCCGCTCCTTTCCCGTGGCCGCGAGCGGCCAGGTGACCCGCACCCGCGTCCCGCGCCCGACCGCGCTCTCGAGGTCGATCTCGCCGCCGTGGTTCCGGACGATCTGCAGGGCCACCGCGAGCCCCAGGCCGGTGCCCTTCCCCCGCTTCTTGGTCGTGTAGAAGGGGTCGAACACGCGGTGGCGGAGGTCCGCCGGGATGCCGGCGCCCTGGTCCACCACGTCGAGGACGCACACGCCCCCGGACCGCGCCTCGGCGCGGATCGTCACCCGCCCCCCCGGCGCGCTCGCGTGCAGCGCGTTCAGCACCAGGTTCACGAGCACCTGCTTGAGCTGGTCACGGTTCGCGGCGAGCGCGGGGAGCGCCGCGGGGACCTCCACGCCGACCGAGAGCTTCCGCTTCCGCGCCTCGAACGAGAGCAGGTCCGCCACCTCCTGGGCCACCTCCGCGAGGACGACCGCCCCGCCCACCTCACGGGAGGTCCGCGAGAAGTCGAGGAGCTCGCGGATGGTGCGGGAGATCCGATCGATCTCCTCCACGATCACCCGCGCGCTCTCGCCTTGCGGGTGCCCCGGCCCGAGCCGCTGCACGAGCAGCTCGGCGCGCCCCCGCATCACGCCCAGGGGCGTGCCCACCTCGTGCGCGATCCCCGCGGCGATCCCGCCGACGGTGGCGAGCTTCTCCGCCCGGAGGAGCTGCGAGGAGAGCGCGCGCAGCTCGGTCACGTCCTCGAGGACGACGAGCAGGCTCAGGTCGGCGGTGGGGTGGTCGAGCGGCACCGCGTGGACGGTGAAGAAGGTCCCGGACGGCCCGAGCGTGAGGGGCGGCTCGAGGATGCGCCGCACCGCGCCCGCCGCGCGGGCGTCCCGGACGAGCGCGCGGAGCGCCTGGAGCGTCTCCGCCGTCGCCTCGGGCAACGCCTCCTCCAGCGTGCGCCCGGGCCCTGCGGCAGGGAGCTTCTCGCGCGCGGCGCGGTTCGCGCCGGAGATGCCGTCCCGCTCGTCGAGGGCGAGCACGCCCACGGGGGCGTTCTCCAGGATCTTCTCCGCCTGCGCGCGCAGGTGGGCGACCTGCTCCGCGTTGCGGAGCCGCTCCCGCACGGCGATCGTCCGGCGCGCGTTCAGCACGAGGTACACGGCCAGGGCGCCGAAGGCCGCCGCGAAGGTCAGGGCGAGCACGATCGTCCGCTGGAGGATCGCGCGCTCCTGCGCCTCGAGCGGCGCGGTGGAGTCGAGGAGCGCCGCCGACCAGTGCCCGGCGTCCTGCGTCCGGATCGGCGCGAACACCGCGACGGCCTCGGCCGTCCCCATCCCGAGCGCGTCCGCCTCCGCGCCCGGGACGACGAGCGTCCCGCTGTGGCCCACGCGCATGCGCTCGAGGACGGCCGCGAGCGTGGGCGGGGGCCGGCCGTCGTCGAGGGCGGCGACGATCGCGGAGTCGGTGAGCGGAGTCGATCGGCCGTGCGGCCCGTACAGCACGAGCTTCGACGCGTCGCCGGGGGCGACGACGCGGAGCCGCTCGAACCAGGTCCGCTGGTCCACGAGGACCACCAGCGCTCCGCCCGCGGCCCCGTCGCGGGCGAAGGGGATGGCGAAGGCGCGGAGCCACGAGGCCGAGGCGTCGCCGAGCGGCTCGGAGATGGCCATGCCCTGGCGCTCCACCGCCTTCTGCGCGGTCGCGGCGAGCGCCCGCCGGAGCGCCGTCCGCCCCGCCAGCTGCTTGCCCTGCGCCGTGCCGACGACGATCCGTTCGTTCGAGATGCTCCGCGGGTCGGCGCGCCCCTCGTAGACGGCGATGAGGACGTACGAGGGCACCACGGCGAGGAGCGCCTCCAGCTCGCGCCGCTCTCCGCGCGGCGACTCCGGCGTGCTGACGAGCCGGGCGGCGAACTCGAGGTGCTGGCCCATCGACGCCAGCTCCGACTCGATCTCGCGGATCGCGATCCGGAGCCGGGACAGGTGCTCGTCCCCGAACGCGGCCACCAGGGCGGCCTGGTCGCGCCGGGCCGCCTGGAGGGCGAGCACCCCGACGACGGCCGTGACCGCGGCGGCGGCCGCGATGGCGATCCATGTCCCGCGGTTCATCATCCCCTCACCGTACCGCGAGGAGGCGCTCGAGGCCCTCGAGATCGCCCGCGAGCCCCTGCGCCCTCCGCCGGGCCCGGATGAGGCGTCTCAGGAGCTCGTCGATCCCGGCCTGATCGGGGAGATACGCCCGCGCCGCGGTCCGCGCCGTCCTGCCCACGCGGACGCCGAGCGCGACGGACGGGGCCCGGAACGCGTCCTCGTCGGTGCGATCGTCGCCGACGAACACCGCCATGGTCCGGCCGGTCCGCGCCAGCAGCGCCTCGAGCGCCCTCCCCTTGTCGGGCGCCTCCGCGGGCGCCGCGGTCACGACCGCGCGGCCGGGCACGAGGCGGACGTCCGGCAGCGCCGAGAGCGCGGCCGTGATCGCCCGGCGCGCGGAGGCGCGGCAGGGCGCGTGGCGGTAGTGCACGGAGAGCGAGAAGCCGCTGTCCTCCACCCGGACGCCGCGGAGCGCCTCGACCGGCTCCCGGACGGCCTCGCGCCAGGCCGCCACCCGGCGGCGCAGCTCGAGGTCGATCGGACCGAACCCGGCCTCGGCGCCGTGGCTCCCGATGGTCGCGACGAGCGGCACGCGGGCCACCCGCGGGGCCAGGTCCGCGCGCGACCGGCCGGAGACGACCGCGGTCGGATAGAGGAGCGCCGCCACCCGGAGCAGCCCACAGGTGGCGTCGCGCATGCAGGCCGCGGCTGGATCGGGCACGATCGGCGCGAGGGTGCCGTCGAAGTCGAACGCGAGGAGCACGTCCTCCCGCGCCAGCTCGTCCAGCCTCGCCTCCCACGTCGGATCCAGGATGCTCTTCACGCGCTCACCTCGTCCACGGCGTGGATTCCCAGCGCGAGCCGGCTGCTCAGCCGATCGCGGGCGCGCAGCTTGCCCGCCTCGGAGAGCATCCGCCCCGCCCACCGGTACACGTTGAACTCGCTCACCTGCGCGCGGAGCGCGCGCATCCGCTCCGCCTGCTCGGCGGCCGGCATCTCGAGCGCCGTCAGCAGCGCGGCGCTCGCCTCCTCGAGGTCGTACGGGTTCACGAGCAGCGCCTCGGCGAGCTCGCGCGCGGCGCCGGTGAACCGGCTGAGGAGGAGCACGCCGCGCTCGTCGTCGCGGGCGGCGACGTACTCCTTCGCGACGAGGTTCATCCCGTCGTGGAGCGAGCTCACGTAGCACAGGTCTGCGGCCCGCATGTACCGGAACACCGCCGCCGCGTCGTGGTGCGCCCGGAGGAGCACCACCGGCCGCCAGGTCCCGCGCGCGAACCGCTCGTTGATCCGGTGCGCGAGGGCCTCGACCTGCTCGTTCAGGTGGCGGTACTCCGGGATGAGCGTGCGGCTCGGGGCGGCGAGCTGCGCGAAGGTGAACTTGCCCTGGAGCTGCGGGAACCGCTCGAGCGCCCGCTCCACCGCGAGCAGCCGCTCCTCGATCCCCTTGGTGTAGTCGAGGCGGTCCACGCCGATCCCGAGCCGCGCGTCGGGGGCGAGCCCGAGCTCGGCGAAGACCGCGCGCCGGCACTCGGCGACCGGCGGCGCCGCCTGCGCCACGCCGTTCGGCCACTCGATCGAGATCGGGTAGGGCCGGACCAGGCACTCGTGCCCGCGGTACACGACCGACATCCGCTCGCGATCGATGCGGGCCTCCAGGAACCGATCGACGCCCTCGAGGAAGTTGTTGCAATGCTGCTGCGTGTGGAACCCGACGATGCTCGACCCGAGGAGCCCGTCGAGGAGCTCCTGCGCCCAGGGGCAGACCCCGAGCCGCTCCGCGTGGGGCCACGGGATGTGCCAGAAGGTGATCACCGTCGCCCGCGGGAGGCGCCGGCGCACGTGCGCGGGGGCGAGCGCGAAGTGGTAGTCCTGGATGAGGACGATGGGATCCGCCCCCTCCGCCTCGTCCCCGACGGCCTCCGCGAACTTCTCGTTGACGGCGTCGTACTGGCGCCAGTCCGCGGCCCGGAACGCGGGCCGGGTGTACACCTGGTGGCAGAGCGGCCAGAGCCCCTCGTTCGAGAAGCCATAGTAGTAGCCGCGCTCCTCCTCCTCGCTCAGCCACACGCGGCGCAGCGCGTAGGACTCCTCGCCCGGCGGCACGAGCACGTTGTTCCTGCGGTTCACCACCGCCCGATCCGCGCTGCCGCTCCCGTGCGCGATCCAGACGCCGGAGCACGCCCGCAGCACCGGCTCGAGCGCGGTGACGAGGCCGCTCGCAGGCCGCAGCACCGAGATGGAGCCGTCCTTCGCGCGCTGGTGCACGTACGGCTCCCGGTTCGCGACCACGATGACGCTGTCGCCGTGCAGGGCCTCGCGCAGGAGCTGCTGGAGCCGCTCGGGCGTCCACTTGCCCCCGGCGCCCCGGTCGCTCGACGCCTCGGCGAGGGCGTCGCGGATGTCGGAGAGGAGCGGCGTGAAGCGCGGCGCGACGCGGCTCCGCGTCCACCCGCTCGGGCGGCCGAGCGAGATGAGCCGGCGCATCTCCTCCGTCCAGCTCGTCCAGCTCAGGCGCCGCATGAACAGCGCCGCCAGCGACGCGAGGACGGACACGACGACGAACACGATCATCGTGAACCGGCGCATCGAGGCCTCGCGGCGCGCGACGAAGCTCAGGTCGTGCACGACGACGAGGTTCGCGACGCTCCGCTCCTCGTCCCGGAGCGGGGTGATCGAGAGGTGCACGAGCCCGTCGCCGAGGTCCTGGAACACCTCGAGCGGCTCCACCTGCTCCGGCCCGAACGCGCCGGGCCTGCGCTCCGCGATCTGCTCGCACGCGTACGAGGCGGGGAGCGTGTCGGTGCGCGCGAGCGTCCGCATCTGCGGCGAGCAGAGCGTCGCGGCCATGGCCCGATCGTCGCGGCTGAGCTCGTCGAGCAGGGCGGAGAAGCGGCGCCGCTCGTTGGCCTTCACGTGGGCGACCAGGCTCTCCCGCGCGCCGCTCGCCGCGAGCCGGGCCCGCGCCGAGACATCGCGCATGAACCAGCTCCGGGTCGTATCGTTGACGAGCGCCGTCGCACCCCAGGCGAGGGCGCCCAGGACGGCGAGCAGGGGGAGGAGCACGCGAACCATCGTCACCTCGTGCGTCGTGGCTTCTTGCCAGTGCGGCCTGGCAAAGCGCCAGGGTCAGCCGCGGCGGGTGGTGCCCCGCCGCGATTCTCCGTGGGCGCAGGACGGCACTGCATGATCCCGGCCGGAGCGCCTCGCACACCGGCGCGGCGCGCCCCGGGCATCGGCGCAGGTGCGTGCACCCGACGGGGCGGTCCACCACGGGGTGCTGCTTGTCGCCGCGCCTGGTTCTGATGGATCCTGCCCGCTCCAACCGTGGAAGAGGTCCGCGTGACCGACGCCGATCTGGACTCGACCGAGCGGCTGCTCGCGGCAGCCCTCGACCTCGCCGCCGCCCGCGCGCTGGCGCAGGTGATGGAGACCTCGCGCCGGGCGGCGCGGGACCTCACCGGGGCGGACGGCGTCACCTTCGTCCTGCGCGAAGGCGACCTCGTCCACTACGCGGACGAGGAGGCGATCGGGCCGCTGTGGAAAGGGTGCCGCTTCCCGATCGGCGCGTGCATCTCCGGCTGGGCGATGCTCCACCGGCAGACGGTCGCGGTGGAGGACATCTACGCCGATCCGCGGATCCCCCACGACGCGTACCGCCCCACGTTCGTGAAGAGCCTCGCCATGGTGCCGATCGGCGTCGAGGAGCCCGTCGCGGCCCTCGGGGCGTACTGGGCGCGCACACACCGCGCGACCGCGCGCGAGCTCCGGCACCTGGAGTGCCTGGCCGGGTTCGCGGGGCTGGCGCTCGCGAACGAGGCGCTCGTGCGCGAGCTTCGCGACGCGCTCGCCGCGCGCGAGGAGTTCATCACGGTCGCGGCGCACGAGCTCCGGACCCCGCTCGCAGCGCTCACCCTCACCCTGCACGGCGCCGCGCGAGCCCGCGCGCGCGCGCCCGACGAGGAGGTCGCGCTCCTGCGCCGGAGCCTCGGGCGGGCCGAGCGGCACGCGGAGCGCCTCACGAAGCTCGTGGACGTGCTCCTCGACGTCCAGCGCACCCCCGACGACCTGCGCCTCGAGCGCGCGCCCTGCGAGCTCGCCGGCCTCGTGGCGACCACCGCCGCAGAGCTCGACGCGGGGGCCCGCGTCGTCGTCCAGGTCGACGAACCAGTCGAGGGGCGCTGGGACGCCGCCCGGGTCCGGCAGATCATCGAGAACCTCGTCTCGAACGGCCTCAAGTTCGGCAGCGGCGAGCCGGTGGAGGTCGCGGTCTCCCGGGACGGAGCGTGGGCGCGCCTCACCGTCGCGGATCGCGGTCCAGGCATCCCGGCGGAGGACCGCGACCGGATCTTCGGAAAGTACGAGCGGGCCGTCTCCGCCCGGAACTTCGGCGGCTTCGGGCTCGGGCTGTGGATCGTGCGCCAGAACGTCGAGGCCCACGGCGGCACCATCGACGTGGAGAGCCGCCCGGGCGGAGGCTCGCGGTTCGTCGTCCTGCTGCCGTGCACCATGGACAACGTCGCCCCGCTCCGCGACGACCCCGGCCGAGCGCGTCGTGCGCAGGGCTGAGGGCGCGCGACGGACGGCGCACCGTGCTGCCGCTGCGGGTCCCTGCTCACCCCGGTGTCGCGCCGCCTCCGGCGCGGAGCGCGCCGAACGCGGCCCTTCTCCGCGTGGATCCGTCGAGGTCGTCAGGCACGCGCGCTGCACTCTCCGGCTCCGGGGCAACGCTGGACCGAGGCCACACGTCATGCGACCAGGGGAGTTCATCCAGGATCCGCGGCGCGCGCTCCGCGCGCAGGCAACCTGCCACGCCGAGGTCGTCACCGCGGCAGGCCGCTTCACCGCCGTCACCGAGGACGTCGGCCCGCAGGGCTGCCGCCTCCTCACCCCGCGCCCCCTGCAGCCGGGGGAGAGCGTCCAGCTCGCGCTCGGCCACGCGGGGATCGCGCGCCGGCTCGTGGCCACGGGGCACGTGGCCTGGGCGGCGGTGGCCGGCGGGCGCTCCCGCGCCGGCATCTCCTACGACCCGATCGCCCACGCCGACGGCGCGACGTGGTTCGCGGAGCTCCTCCGGTTCCTCGGCCTCCGCGACGCGCCGCGCTGGCCCGTGCGGCTCCCGCTGTCCACGACCGTCTACCTGGGGCCGCCGCCGCTGTTCGGAGGCCGCGCCAGCCCCCTGGAGCTCGCGGTGCTCGCCCGGGTCGGCGCCGGCGCCACCGTCGGCGCCCTCCTGGGCACCGATCTCGCCCAGTGGGCGGCGCGGGAGCGGGCGCTCTGGTCGCTGCTCGCGCAGCGCCATCTCACGACCCTGCGCGAAGAGTCCGTGCCGCCCGAGATCTGGGCCGCCTTCCTCCCGCAGCGCCGGCCCGCGGCTGCGGAGGCGCGCACCGGGAGGCTCCCGCTGGAGCCGAACCAGACCTTCGCCCTCCCCATGCTCCGGCCCGACGCCTGGTCACAGCGGTGATCGCGGGGCGCGGCGCGCGCAGCCTCGCGACGCACCGCGCGAACCGCGCCGTCGGCGCAGGCAAACGTTCGCTCCACCGCCGATGACGCTCGGGAGCCCCCTGCGGGCAGCGCCCGGCAGGGCCCGGCGCCCTACGTACACGCCTTCACGGTTCGAGTGATCCGCGGCCGCGGCACCGCAGCGCGCCGCCCGACCGGAGGCGAACATGGCGACCCGAGCGGCGGACCTCCAGCGCCTGGAGCGGGTCCGGGCGCGCGTCGCCGAGGCGGCGACCGAGGAGGACCGGACCGGCGCGCTCTGGTCCCGGCTCGCCGGGCTCGTTCCCGGCGGCGACGCTCGCCAGCTCGCGGCGGTGGTCCGCGGGTACGTCGAGGGCGTGCCGCCCGTGCTCGCGGCGCTCCAGGCGGCGGCGGGAGACCCCGTGGACGGAGCGCGGGCCTCCCGCCTGGTCGACGTCGCGGCGGAGGCCTTCCTCTCGACGCCCGGCCTGCCCGGCGAGGCAGGTGTGATCGGGCTCCTCGCGAACGCGCACCTCGTCTGGCAGCTCGTCTCGCTCGCCAGCCGGGACGATCCGGAGCCCCTGGCGCCGCAGCTCGTGCAGGCGCACGAGCTCGTCGGGAACATGCTCGGCCCCGAGCTCGCGGCGAGGCACGACCGGATCGCCGCCCAGCTCCTGGCCTCCACGGCCGCAGGCGGCGCCGCCGCGCCTCTCCCGCCGGGCGCCTTCGCCGCGGGGGTCTGGCGCGCGCTGCCCCCGCCGCGGATCGTCGCCCTGAACGTCATCCCCGCCACCCCGCCGTCGGTCCGCACGACCGTGTTCGCCGAGGGGGACGGGGACGCGGTCCCCGCGGGCGGGCTCGACCCGCGGTTCGGCCGCCGCGGGGTCGTCGTCAGCGGCGTGCCCGAGGGAGAGGCGAGCGCCCTCGCGGTCGGGGCGGGCGGCGCCCTCGTCGTCGCGGGTCGCTGCGCGAACGACCGCGGGACGCGCTCCGCGCTCGTCGCCCGCTACGGCTCGGATGGAGCCCTCGACCCGACGTTCGGGAGGACCGGTTGCCTCCGGATCGACCGGGGCGAGCTCGCGGGCGCGCCGCTCGCCGGGGCAGCCTCCGGCGTGGCGCTCCAGGCGGACGGCGCCGTCGTGATCGTCGGCAGCGTGCGCCAGCCGCCCGAACGCAACACCGGTCTCGACGATCTGTTCGCGGCGCGCTTCACGCCGGACGGAGCGCTCGACGCTTCGTTCGGGGGCGGAGGCTTCCTGCAGCTCGACGCCGGGATGGCGAGCGCGGCGCGCGGCGTGCTGATCGAGCCGGACGGGAGCATCGTGGTGACCGGCTCCGTCCGCGACGCACGGACCGGCAACGGGCAGGCCTGCGTGCTGCGGCTCACGGCCCACGGCGACCTCTCGCCCACGCTCGGCGCGGGCGGGATCGCCCTGCTCCCGAGCGAAGGCGCCGGCGAGGGGATCGCGCTGGCGCGCCTCGGGGACGGGCGGCTCACGGTGCTCTCCCGGGAGGCGGCGGGGCTGGGCACGCGGTTCGTCGTCTGGCGGGTGGGGCCGGACGGGCGGCCGGATCCGCGGTTCGGCGACGGGGGGCGGACGGCCCTGGAGCTCGGCACCGGCAGCAACGAGCCGCGCGCCCTCGCCGTCGAGGCCGACGGCTCCTGCATCGTCGCCGGGTACCTCGACTCTCGCGAGTACGTGCTGCTCCGGCTCGACGCCGCGGGCCGGCTCGATCCGAGGTTCGGAGACGGCGGGGTGGTGACCGGCCTCTTCGAACGCCCGGCCGACGTGCGGGAGCGGCCCGCGTCCTTCGGCGCGGCGCTGGCGGTGCAGGAGGACGGCGCGATCCTCCTCGCCGGCGCCCTCACGCAGCGCCGCGTCTCGACGGGGTGGGTGGGGAGCATGCCCACCTACGACGTCGATCGCGCGATCGCGATGGCGCGGTTCCTGCCCGGCGGCCGGCTCGACCCGGAGTTCGGCGCAGGCGGTGTGGCGATCACCGACGTCTCCGACGGCGTGGACGAGCTCCTGTCGGTCGCGCTCGCTGGAGACCGGATCGTCGCGGCGGGGACGAGCGCCCGAGGCCTCCTGCTCGCGGGCCTCCTCCGCGACGCTTCCTCCGGCGCGCCGGCGCCTGCTCCGGCGGCGGCCGGGCCTTCCACCGACGGCCCCGCCGCGCCCGAGGCCCCACCCCGTCGCTGGCTGGACGCGTCGTTCGGAGCCGGAGGCGCCGTCTTCTGCTCGTTCGCCGCCGATCCCGCCGAGGGCCGCGCGGTCGCGCTCCAGCCCGACGGCCGCATCGTCGTGGTCGGGCGGGTGGGCGACCCCGAGGCCGGCGCCACCGAGCTCGCGGCGGCGCGGCTCGAGCGCGACGGCGCCCTCGACGCGCGCTTCGGCGCGGCGGGGCGCAAGGTGGTGGAGATCAAGGGCGCGAGCGGCGAGGCCCACGCCGTCGCCCTCCAGGCGGACGGTGCGATCGTCGTGGCGGGATCCCTCCTCGACGGCGAAGTTCGCCGCGCGGCGCTGGTCCGGCTCCACCCGGACGGCCGCGTGGACGGGAGCTTCGGCGGTGGCCTCGTCACCGCGGGCGCGGGCGCAGGGGGCGACGCCGTCGCGCACGCCGTCGCGATCCAGGCCGACGGGACGATCGTCACGGCGGGCTACGCGGCCGACGCTTCCTCGGGGCCGGGGCTGCGGAAGGAGCGCTTCCTGCTGACGCGCCACCGCCCGGACGGGCGGCTCGACGAGACCTTCGGCGCCGGCGGGATCGTCACCGCGGCGTTCCAGGGCGACCTCGCCCGCGCGCGGGCGGTGCGCCTCCAGCAGGATGGGGCGCTCGTCGTCGCGGGGTTCGCGCGCCACCCGGCGAAGGAGTTCGGCTGGGACCTCGCCGTCGCGCGGCTCCTCCCGGACGGCAGCCTCGACCCGTCGTTCGGGACGGCGGGCCGCGCCCTCGTGGACGTCGAGCGGACGAACGACCTCGCGCACGCGGTGGCGCTGCAGCCGGACGGCAGGATCGTCCTCGCCGGCGTCGCCGCCGATCCGGAGGGCGCCTGGAGGCACTTCCTCCTCGCGCGCCTCGACGCGGCGGGCCAGCTCGACCGAGGGTTCGGCAGCGGCGGGATCGTGCTGGTGCGCCGGCTCCACGGGGCCGCCGCCGCGCTCGCGCCCCTGCCCGACGGCAGGCTCCTGGCCGCGGGCCACGCCACCGACGTCGAGACCGGGCGCGACCAGCTCGCCCTCGCCTGCTGCCTGCCCGACGGCAGGCTCGACGCGGCGTTCGGCGACGCCGGCGTGCTCCTCGTCGATCTCGGCGGCGAGCTGGACGGCGCGAGCGGCCTCGCGGTGCAGGAGGACGGCCGGGTGATCGTGGCCGGGACGACGCGGAGCGGCGGCGCTGGCGAGCTCGTCGTCGTCCGCGTCCACCTCGGGTGAGTGGGCGGAGGGCGCGATGGCGGACGACGACGCGGCGAGAGAGGCGGCGCGGAAGGCGATCGAGGAGAACAACCGTCGAGTCCAGGAGGCCGCAGCGATCGAGCGGCAGCTCCGGATCACCCAGGAAGCACAGGGGCGTGCGCGCCTCCAGGAGCTCGAGATGGCCCGGCAGTACGCGGGCCATGAGGTCCACCTGCGGGCCCTGGAGGCCCGACGGCGCGCGGACGACGCGGTCCGCGCCGCCGGGATGGAGCGCGAGGTCCGGTACCGCGACGTCAGCACCGCGCCGCGCGAGGACCCGCACAGCAACCGCTACCGCTGGGAGGAGGCGCGCAGGGAGGAGGACCGCTCCAGGCACATGGCCGAGGCCGTGCGCCAGCAGGGGGAACGTGCGCAGACGGATCAGCTCCGGGTCGCCAGCGAGGGACTCCGCGGGCGGGACCTCGACGAGGGGCGGCGCTCGGTCGAGATCGCACGGCCCGCGCCGCGCGAGCAGGTGGAGCGGCCCGCGCGCACGAACGAGGACGATCGCGCCGCGCAGCGCGTGAGCGAGGCGCGCGCCCGGGAGGCCATCGACGCGCAGCGCCAGGCGGACCTCCGCGTCAGCGAGGCGCGGGCCAGCGAGGCCGCCGACGCGCAGCGCCAGGCGGACCTCCGCGTGAGCGAGGCACGCTCCAGCGAGGCCGCCGACGCGCAGCGCCAGGCCGACCTCCGCGTGAGCGAGGCGCGCGCCACCGAGGCCGCCGACGCGCAGCGCCAGGCCGACCTCCGCGTGAGCGAGGCGCGCGCCACCGAGGCCATCGCCGCCCAGCGCCAGGACGACCTCCGCGTCAGCCGCGAGAACGCCGAGCGGATCGCCGTCGAGCGGGTCCGCCGCGAGGAGGACGACAAGCGGATCGCGGTCGAGCGGATCCGCGGGACAGACGACGCCCGGCGGATCGACGACGCGCGCGTGGCGGTCGAGCGGGTCCGTCGCGAAGAGGACGACAAGCGGATCGCCGTCGAGCGGGTCCGGAGCGCCGACGACGCCCGGCGCGTCGAGGATGCGCGCATCGCGGTCGAGCGGGTCCGCCGCGAGGAGGACGACAAGCGAGTCGGGGTCGAGCGCGTGCGCCGGGAGGAGGACGACAAACGGCTCGCCGTCGAGCGTGTGCGACGCGACGAGGACGACAAACGCATCGCCGTGGAGCGGATCCGGAGAACCGACGAGGCCCGGAGCATCGAGGACGCTCGCGTGGCCGTCGAGCGGGTCCGCCGCGAGGAGGACGACAAACGGATCGCCGTCGAGCGTGTGCGACGGGACGAGGACGACAGGCGCATCGCCGTCGAGCGCGTGCGACGGGACGAGGACGACAGGCGCATCGCCGTCGAGCGTGTGCGACGCGACGAGGACGACAAACGCATCGCCGTCGAGCGGATCCGGAGAACCGATGAGGCCCGGAGCATCGAGGACGCTCGCGTGGCCGTCGAGCGCGTGCGCCGCGAGGAGGACGACAAGCGGATCGCCGTCGAGCGCGTGCGCCGGGACGAGGACGACAAGCGCATCGCCGTCGAGCGGATCCGGAGAACCGACGAGGCCCGGAGCATCGAGGACGCTCGCGTGGCGGTCGAGCGGGTCCGCCGCGAGGAGGACGACAAGCGAGTCGGGGTCGAGCGCGTGCGCCGCGAGGAGGACGACACACGCATCGCCGTCGAGCGTGTGCGACGGGACAAGGATGACAAACGCCTCGCCGTCGAGCGGATCCGGAGAACCGACGAGGCCCGGAGCATCGAGGACGCTCGCGTGGCCGTCGAGCGGGTCCGCCGCGAGGAGGACGACAAGCGGCTCGCCGCCGAGCGGATCAGGAGGACCGACGACGACCGGCGCGTCGAGGAAGCGCGATCCGCGGTCGAGCGGGTCCGTCGCGGAGAGGAGGACAGGCGGCTCGCGGCCGAGCGCATCCGCCGCGACGAGGACGTGCGCCACGCGGAGCTCGAGCGGGTGCGCCTCGCGGACGAGGACCGACGCCGGCTCGCCACCGAGCGGGCGCGCGGTGGCATCCCGGAGACCCGGGTTCGCACGGGGTTGCCGGACGACGCCGAGTTCCGGCAGCTCCTCACCGCGCTGCAGGCGCGCCTCGTCCCCGAGCTCAACGCGGCCCTGGCGCTCGCCGGCGACAGGCGCGCGGAGCGTCGGGGCAGACCTCCGCCGAACCTCTTCGGCGCCATCGACGAGCTCGCCCGGAGGGCCGAGGCGTCCAGGCCCGACGCGACGCCGGGAGCGCAGGCCGCGCGGCAGGAGCGACTCCAGGAGGCCATGCGGCGCGCCCTCGCCGTCGGGCCGATCGCCGGCGGTGCGCTCCACCGGGCGATGGAGGAGCTCGCCACGCTCGACCCGCGTCTCCTGACCGAGCCGACGATGGGGACGCTGGCGGCCCAGCTCGCCGGCGGCAGGACCCTCGACACGGCCTTCCTCGAGCAGAAGGTGCAGGACTTCGTGCGCGCGAACGCGCGCGAGCTCGCGGTGCGGGTCGCCGCCGCCCACGATCCGCACGGGACGGCCGCCCTCGTCGAGCCCATCGCCGCCGATCTCGCCGCTGGGAGGATCGGGCGGTGGATCGCGGTTGGCCGCGACACCCCCATCGGCAAGCTGCGCCTGGATGCCGTGCTCGTGCGCGACCGCGAGCTCGCGGTCCTCGACTGGCATCCGCGCCCCCACGGCAGGCACGCGGCGAAGACGGAGCTCTACAAGACGATCCTCGCCCGCCTCGCCCTCCCCGGCTCGAACGTCTACGGCAGGGACGTCCACTACGAGCTCCTGGGCCGCCTGCCCCCGCCGCGGCGAGCGCCGGGGTCGTCGCGCCCAGGCGGGTGATGCTCCCTTTGCGGGCTCCGGCGCGCGTGACGACCTTTCGCGCAGGAGGACGTCGATGCCACAGGACGAGCTCCCGGGGACGCTGCGGCGCTCCCCGGCCAAGGCGCAGCGCACGTGGAAGAAGACGCACGACCGCGCGGTCGAGCAGTACGGCGAGGGCGAGCGGGCCCACCGGACCGCCATGGCTTCGCTCAAGCGGACGTTCGAGAAGGTCGAGGACCGCTGGGCGCCCAAGAAGCGGAAGGGGCCGTCGGACCCGCGCTCCACCCGCTCGACCAAGGAGAAGCGGGAAGGAAAGGGCGAGACCTTCGGCGGCGTGGACCTGTTCGGGCACACGAAGCAGGAGCTCCAGACCCGGGCGCGGCGCCTCGGGATCCGTGGCGCGTCCAGGATGACGAAGGAGGACCTGGCGCGGGCGATCGCCAGGGCGCAGTGAGGGCCCCCTGCCCTCCCGAGTGAGCAGCCCCTCGTGGCACGGGCGCCGCGCCGCCGGGCGATGACCATCGTGCCTGGCAGCCGGGGGGCGCTGCCTTGCGCGTCGATTATCACCTCCACACCTGGGCGTCGCACGATGCGCGATCGAGCGCCGCCGAGGTGCTCGAGCGCGCGCTCGCCGCGGGGCTCGGGATGGTCGTGGTGACGGACCACGACACCATCGAGGGCGCCGTGGCGCTGGCCGCGGCGGCGCCGCCCGCCCTCCACGTCGTCGTCGGGTGCGAGTTCACCTGCGACGACGGCACGCACGTCATCGGGATGGGGCTGCGAGACATGATCGCGGAGCGGCGGATCCCGCACCTCCTCGACGCCCTCCGCGCGCAGGGCGCCCAGGTGCTCCTCCCCCACCCCTTCCGGCGCGGGAGCGGGATCTTCCGGGCGGAGCGCCGCCGGTCGGACGCCTTCGTACGGGACGTGCTCGCGCGGACGGACCTCCTCGAGGCCTTCAACGGGCGCGACACCTTCGAGAACAACGCGCGGAGCCACGACCTCGCGCTGCGCTCCGGCCTCCCCTCGGTCGCGGGCAGCGACGCGCACCGCACCGCCGAGATCGGCCGGACCTGCGTCGAGTACGGCGGCGCCGCGTTCGTGCACGGCGCCTCGCCCCGCCGCATCCGGGGCGCGCCCCGCCCGCCGGCGCGGGAGCACCCGCTCAAGCGCCGGCTCCTGGAGCTCTACCACGCGAACGCCGGCCGCCTGCCCGGCCTCGACGCCGCGTACCGCGCCCTCCGCGCCCGCCTCCACGCGGACGGCCCTCCGCTCACCTCCGAACCGAGGATCCTCCATGACCTCCCCGCCCTCTCCGTCCCTCCCGCGCCTCCCGCTCGCGGTGAAGCGAGCGCTGGACGTGACGTTCGCGGCGGCGCTGCTCCTGGGCCTCTCTCCGCTGCTCCTCGCGGTGGCGGCCGTGGTGAAGGCCAGCTCGCCCGGTGAGATCCTCTTCCGGCAGCGGCGGGTCGGGAAGGGCGGCCGGAGCTTCACGATCCTCAAGTTCCGGACGATGGTCCAGGACGCGCCGCGCTCGTCGCTCGGGACGTACTGCTACGCCGACGACCCGCGGGTCACGCCCGCCGGCCGCATCCTCCGCAGGACGAGCCTCGACGAGCTCCCGCAGCTCTGGAACGTGCTCCGCGGCGACATGAGCTTCGTCGGGCCGCGGCCCGACCTGCCCCACCACGTCGAGCGCTACACGCCGGCGCAGCGGCGGCGGCTCGCCGTCCGGCCGGGGATCACCGGGTGGGCGCAGGTGAACGGGCGCAACGTGTTGCCCTGGTCGGAGCGGATCGCGCTCGACCTCGAGTACCTCGACGGCTGGACCCTCGGCCGCGACCTGCGGATCGTGTGGCGGACGTTCGGGGTGGTGCTGAGCCGGCGCGGGGCGAGCCTGCCCGGGCGCCTCGGGGAGGGAACGGGATGGGAACGCACGCGCACGGGGCCCTGACGGCCCTCGTCACCGGGGTGGGCGCTCCCCCGGGCGTCAGCATCTTCAAGGCGCTCCGGCAGTCGGCGCTCGCGCCGCGGATCGTGGCGACCGACGCCGACCCGGGCTCGGTGGGCCTCCATCGCGCGGACGTGGCCTACACCCTGCCGCGCGCGACCGCGGACGGACCGGGGTACCTGCGCCGGCTGGAGGAGCTCTGCGTTCGCGAGCGGGTGCACCTCGTCTGCCTCGGCTCCGAGGCCGAGCTCGTCCACGTCGCGCCCCACCGCGCGGCGCTCGAGCGGCGCACCGGCGCGCGGGTGGTCGTGAACGCGCCGGACACGCTCGCGACGCTCATGGACAAGTGGACGTTCACGGGCGCGCTGCGCGCCCGCGACCTCCCGGTGCCGGACACCGCGCTCGGGAGCGACGCCGAGGGGCTCGGCGCCCTGCTCGCCCGCCACCCCTTCCCGCTCGTCGTGAAGCCGCGCCACGGGTCGGGGTCGCGGGGGCTGCACATCGTGCCCGACGAGGCGACGCTCCGCGCGGCGCTGCGGCTCGTGCCGGACGCGGTCGTCCAGGAGTACCTCCGGCCGGACGACCAGGAGTACAGCGTGGGCGTGTACCGGAGCCCGCGACGCGGCACGGTGGGCACCATCGTCTTCCGGCGGACGCTCGCGGCGGGGCTCACCTACAAGGCCGAGGTGGTCCGGGACGCCGAGATCGACGCGGTCTCGCGCCGCGCCGCCGACGCGTTCGCGCTGGTCGGGCCGATCAACGTGCAGCTCCGGAAGACCGCGGACGGCCCGCGGATCTTCGAGATCAACCCGCGCTTCTCCAGCTCGGCGGTGATGCGCGCCGGCTTCGGCTTCAACGAGGCGGAGCTCTGCCTGCGCGACCTCGTGCTCGAGGAGGAGCTGGCGGCGCCGGGGGTGCGGCCCGGCCACGCGCTGCGGTTCTGGGACGAGGTCTACGTCACCCCGGAGGAGCAGGCCCGGCTGCGCGCCGGCGGCGCCGAGGGCGTCGCCGGGCGGAGCGGGACACGGATCGACGACTTCTGAGATCGCCGCGCGCCGGCCGATCAGGGCTGCGCGGCGAACTCCGTCTTCTTCCACAGCTTGGGGGTCTTGTAGATCTCCGAGTCCCCGTGCCACGTGAGCTGGAGCGAACGGCCGAGCGTGTCCGCGTTGTCGAGGGCGAAGTCCACCCACACCGGCGCGCCCGGCGCGGGCGCCGGCGGCGCGAGCCCGAGCTCGGCCAGCGCGAAGCTCGCCTCGACGCGCCAGCCGCCCGGCGCGTCCTTCACCACCACGGCCGCGTCCGTCAGGGGCCTGTGGCTGAAGTAGTTCCAGACGACCGGCGCCTGGGGGTTGTAGCTGATGACGATCTGCACGTCCCCCTCCTTGAGCTCGTCGCGCCGGTCCGGGTGCGTGCCGAGGAAGAACTCGACCGCGTCCCCCTGCCAGTTCCGGCCCGGGCCCGCGGTGTTCACGACCGGCGTGGCGTCGGTGACCTCGAACGCCGCGTAGACGCGGGTGCCGTCCACGAAGAGCCGGTAGTTGCAGGCGTGCGTGCCGTCGGCGTTCGCCACCCGCGCCACCGGCATCGCCGGCCAGTCGGAGAGGTCTCCGTCGATCCGCACGGGCGACCTGCCGATGATCACGGGGAAGGGCTGCTCCTTGGGCTTGGTGACCGGGAGCCTGCCCACCGCTGTGTCTCGGGCCTCGGCCTCCTTCGCGGGGTCCACCTGCTGCTTCGAGGCGCACGCCGCCGCCACGCCGAACATCGCCACGGCCGTCCACCGCACGAGCCATTCCCGCATCGTCGATCTCCCTCCGGGTTCGTGGCCGGCGTCGAGGCCGGCTCGGGCCATCGTAGAAGATGCCGGACGAGCACGCCAGGGGAGCGTTCCGCGGGCGCCTGGACCCGCTCACTCCGCGGCCACGATCCTCCACCGCTGGTTCGCGCTCGCGGAGCCTGCGTACTGCCCCGCCAGGGAGCCGCTCGCCGTGCGACCCATGCCGTCGAGGTACAGGTTGGTCGCGCGGTTGCGGACGAGCACGGAGTTGGCGTCCGTGAGCACCGACCACTGCTGCGCCGCGCTGGTGGAGGCGCTCCACTGCCCGACGTTGGCGCCGTTGGCGGTGCGCCCGGCGCCGTCGAGGTAGAGGCCGGTCGCGCGGTTGCGGATCTTGACGCCGTTGTCGAGGTTCTCGATCACCCACTGGGTGCTGGTGCTGGTCGCCGCGCTCGACTGCCCCGCGTCGGCGCCGCTGCTGGTGCTGCCCATGCCGTCCAGGTAGAGCCCGGTGGCCGTGTTGCGGATGCGCACGTACGTCCCGCCCCCGCTCCCGATGCCCCACGCGTACTGGATGCGACCCAGGCCGGAGGGGTTCACCAGGGTCAGGTTGATGTTCGCGCCCGTGCCGGTCTTCCGGGCCAGGCTGTACCAGTCGCCGTCACGCAGGCCCGGCCAGTACACGCTCCCGACGCCGAGGGACCGCAGCTTGCTGCTGACCCCGCGGACGTAGTCGGCGAAGAACGATCCGCTGGGGATGCTGTAGTCGATGGTGTCGTAGGAGACGCCGTCCTTCGAGCCTGGGCCCATCGGACCGCCCCACTCGGTCACGACCACGCGGCTGGCGTACGCGCCGATGTAGCCGCCGATGTGGTTCGCCCACTCGTTCTCGCTCTCGTAGCCCGCGAAGAACGAGTAGTCGTGGACCGCGATCAGCGTCCCGTTCAGGCGCGCGTCGCGGCCGACCGAGGTGGCGTCCTGGGCGAGGCCGGCGCCGTCGAGGATCACCCGGCCGCGCGGCACGCTCGGGTAGCGGTTGAGCCACTCGTTGTACAGGTTGGTCAGGTCGGCTGCGCCGTAGCCGTGCGGCTCGTTGATGACCTCGAAGTACGCGTTGGCGTCGCCGCCGTACCGGGCCACGACCCGGTCCCACATGGCGTAGAACGCGGTCATGTTCTGCGGCCTGCCGCCGGTGTAGGCCCAGTAGGCGAGGATCACCCTTCCCTGGGTGAGCGCGGCGTCGATCGCCCCGGTGTAGGTGGACCAGTAGCTGCTGATCGTCGGCTCGTTGATCGGCAGGCGGACGGTGTTGGCGCCCGAGATCGCGTAGAGCTGCCCCACCACGCGGGAGGCGACCGTGGACGCCGAGGCGTAGGTGTCCGAGGCGCCCAGCCCGGACACGTAGAGGACGCCGTTGACGAAGTTGTCGCGCTGGTCGGCCCAGTTGACGCCCTGGATCTGCCCGGCGGGCGGCGGCGGGGGCGGCGGCGGCGGCGGCGGCGGCGGCGTGCCGCCGGCGGTGACCGTGATCCCGGAGACCTTCGGGTTGTCCGGGCCGCCCGCGCGGGCGAACTGGATCACCACCTGGCCGCTGGCGCTGGCCGCCGTCTCGAAGGAGCGGGCGATCGCCCTGCGCGCTCCGCCCGCCGCCGCGAAGATGTCGAACGCCGTCAGCACCGTCGCCCCGTTGATCGCCACGTTGAACGTGCGCTGCCCGGCCGCCGTCCAGTAGCTCTCCGCGAAGTACAGCGTCACCGTCTGCGCCGAGCCCGGCGTCCGGCTCCCGACCGTGTACGTGAACTCGCCGTACCGCTCGGTCTGGAACACCGCCGCCGGGGGCGCGGGCGCGGGCACGAGCGACGTGTCGATCGCCGCGGTCGTCGCGTACGTGCTCCCGCCCGTGAACCCCGCGTCGGCGGCGAACGCCCCGGAGGCCGCGCCGCCCGCGTTCAGGGACACCGCCGCGTCGCTCACCGCGCCCGACACGGTCCACCGCTGGTTCGCGCCCGTCCCGCAGGTCCAGAGGATGAGCCGGGTCCCGTTCGCGGTCCCCGCGCCGTTGGCGTCCAGGCAGAGCCCGGACTGCGCGTTGGTGATGGTGCCGTCCGCGTTGACGTTCCAGCGCTGGCCGGCCTGGTCCGCGCAGTCCCCGATCACGGCCGCGGTCCCGGCGGCGGTGGCGCCGCCCGAGGGCTGGAGGCACTTGCTCCCGTAGACCACGAGCCGCTGGCTTGCGTCGAAGGTCCACGACTGGTTGGTCCCGCCGTTGCAGTCCCAGAGCTGCGCCTGCGCCCCGTTGGCCGTGGACTGCCCGCTGATGTCCACGCACCGCTGCGACTGCACGCCGACGATCGGAGCAGCGGAGAAGGTCAGGGCGGCCGGGGCAGCGGCGTCACCCGCCGGCGCCTCCGGCTCCGACCCGCAGCCACCGGCGAGGGCGAGGCCGATCAGGGCCGAGCAGGCGAGCGAGATCCTGGTGTTCATGACTGCCTCCACGCGTGCGTGCGCCGGGCGCTGCGTGGGACGGCGAATCGCCGGCGCCGCGCCACGGCGTTCTCTTGATGCCGCAGACCTTCCGGCCGTCGGGCCGCCACCCCGGGTGAACGCCGATGAAGCCGCGGGGCGGGCCGATCGGCCGCCCGCGAACGACGGGACGCGGAGTGCAGACGCACCTGTACACGAGGGATCGCGGCCCGTCGACGGTGCCAAAGAAGGCCGCCGCTCAACCCCCCGATACGACGCGGATTCCTCCCGGCGGCCCGCGAGATCTGCGTCAGCCGGAGGAGGCGGAGCGCGCCGGCGCCACCGACGGCGTCGTCCGATGGGGCGGCACACGCATGGACGGCGTGCGACCGCGCAGCGCGAGCGCCTCGGCGTAGAGGTCCTCGTGCAGGCGGATCACCGTCCGCAGGTCGTACGCGGCCACGCGCCCGCGGGCCCGCGCGGCCAGCTCCGCGGCAGCGGCCGGCGACTCGAGGACCTCCCGGATCGCCGCGGCGAGACCCGCCACGTCGCCGACGCTCACGAGCCTCCCGCAGCCGCCCTCGAGGAGCTCGGTCGTGCCGCGCACGCGCGTCCCGACGACCGGAAGCCCCATCGCCATCGCCTCCAGGACGCACCGCGGGAGGCCCTCCCGATCCGAGGGCAGCGCCAGCACGTGCGCCGCGCGCAGCAGACGTGGCACGTCCGAGCGCATCCCCAGCAGGTGCACGCGGCGCGACAGGCCGCGCAGGTGCGCCTCGCGCATCACCGCGGCGCCGAGCGGGCCCCGGCCGGCGAAGAGCAGGTGCGCCCTCGCCCGCGTCGGCGTCGCCGCGAGGGCCGCGAGCGCCTGGACGAGATCGACCGGCCGCTTCCCGGGGACGAGCTCGCCGACCATCAGGATCAGCGGAGCGTCCCCCACGCCCAGCTCTGCGCGCAGCCGGCGCACCTCCTCGTCGCCGACCGCGCCGGGGCCGTACCGGCGCAGGTCCACCCCGATCCCGGGCGTGGAGCGGATGCGCTCCGGCGGGACGATCCGGAACCGGCGCGCTGCGGCCTCGTCTTCGCGGTTGATCACGACGAGCCAGTCGGTCCAGCGCCCCGCGAGCTTCTCCAGGGCGAGGAAGGCGGCGTTGCGCGGCACAGTCCCGCCGCGGTGGAAGTGGAACCCGTGGGCGGTGTAGACGACCTGCGGCCCGTGCGCGCGCAGCTCCCGGAGCGCCCACCGCGTCACGAACGCGGCGACCGGGGTGTGGACGTGGACGATGTCGTAGCCTCCGCGCTGGACGACGTCCCGGACGCGCGCGGCCGCCCGCGCGACCCGGCCGAGCGCGAGCGGGTCGCGCGACCAGTCGACCGCGTGGACCGCGTCGAACCGGTCGCGCCAGTCGAACCCGTCGAGCGTGCCGGTGAGCGCGTCCACCCGCCAGCCCGCGGCCCGGAAGTGGTCGGCGAAGGGCAGGAAGAACGGGAACGACGCGGGGACGGTGGTGGCGATGAGCAGGCTGGGCATGCGGATCTCCGCGGCGGGCGCCGCCTTGGCTCCCAACTCTGGGCACGGGGGAGCCCCCTCGGCACTCCCCTCGAACGGGAGGCGCCGGCACCTCCGGGGGGCCGCCGCGCGGCCGGACTGCGGGCGGCCCACCGAGGCAGTGCACGCGAGGCGGGCGCGGCCCCCACCTTTCGCCAGGTCACCGCCCCGGCGCGCGCGGTGACGGAGGGGAGACGTCGCATGGGGCGGGTGTACCTTTCGGTTCCTCACATGAGCGGGGCGGAGGCCCGGTACGTCCAGGAGGCGTTCGCCTCCAACTGGATCTCCAGCGTCGGTCCGCAGCTCGACGCCTTCGAGCGTGCCTTCACGGAGCGCGTGGGCCTGCCCTGCGCGGCGGTCGCGAGCGGGACCGCCGCCATCCACCTGGGTCTGCGCCTCCTGGGCGTCGGGCCGGGGGACGAGGTGCTGGTCTCCGACCTCACCTTCGCGGCGAGCGTGAACCCGATCCGCTACCTCGGCGCGACCCCCGTGCTCGTGGACAGCGACGCCGACACCTGGACGATGAGCCCGGCCCGGCTCGCCGAGGCGGTGGAGGACCGGCTGGCGCGGGGGAAGCGACCGCGGGCGGCGGTGGTGGTCCACCTCTACGGCCAGGTCGCGGACATGGACCCCATCCTCGCCGTCTGCCGCCGGGCCGCGATCCCGGTGCTGGAGGACGCGGCCGAGGCGCTCGGGGCGGAGTACCGCGGCCGCCCGGCGGGGACGCTGGGAGCGGTCTCGGCCTTCTCGTTCAACGGGAACAAGATCATCACCACGTCCGGGGGCGGGATGATCGCCGCGCAGGACCCGGAGTGGATCGCCCGCGCGCGCCACTGGGCCACCCAGGCCCGGGAGCCTCGCGCCGAGTATCACCACGTCGAGCTCGGCTACAACTACCGGCTCTCGAACGTGCTCGCGGCGATCGGCCGGGGACAGCTCGAGGTCCTCGACGATCGCGTCCGGCAGCGCCGGGCCGTCGAGGCGCGGTACCGGGCGGCGTTCGCCGACGCCCCGGGCCTCGTCCCGATGCCCGAGGCGGCGTACGGGGTTCACACGCACTGGCTCTCCGCGTTCTGCGTCGACGAGGACGCCCTCGGCGCGGACCGCGACGATCTCCTCCGGGCGCTGGCCGCGCAGGACATCGAGGCCCGGCCGGTCTGGAAGCCCATGCACCTCCAGCCGCTGTACCGCGACTGCGTGCGCTACGGCGGCGAGGTCGCGGAGGATCTGTACGAGCGCGGGATCTGCCTCCCCAGCTCGAGCTCGCTCTCCCTCGCGGATCAGGACCGGGTCGTCGACGTGATCCGCCGGGTCGCCCGCCGCGCCCGCCCTGCGATCGCGCGCCCCGCGATCGCGCCCGCGGCGGCGGAGGCCGCCTCGGCATGACCCCGTCCTCCGCCGGTCTCGCCGCGGCCCCCGGCCGCGCGCCCGCTCGCTTCTCGGTGCTCGACGCCGCGACCCCGGCCGGGCGCGCCGCGTGGCTCGACCTCTGGCGCCGGTGGCCGGGCCGCGAGGTGTCGGCCCACCCCGAGTACGCCCGGCTCTTCGCGCGCCCATGCGACCGGATCTTCTGCGTCGCCGGGGAGGACGAAGGGGGCGGCATCCTGTTCCCGCTCCTCCTCCGGCCGCTCGCCGCCGAGCCCTGGGCGTCGCCCGGGGAGCGCCGCTGGGACGCGATCAGCCCGTACGGCTACGGCGGCCCCTACGCGTGGGGCGTCCCCGACGCGGCCGCGTTCTGGCGGCGGCACGCCGAGTGGTGCGCGGACCTCCAGGTGGTCACCAGCTTCGTGCGCCTCTCGCTCTTCCCCGAGCAGCTCGCGCCGCTGCCGGGCGGGGTCGAGGACCGCGCCCCGAACATCGCGATCCCCCTGGCCGGGGACGAAGAAGCCCTGTGGCGCGGCTACGACACCCGCGTGCGCCGCTGGATCCGGGTGGCCGAGCGCTCCGGGCTGCGCGTGGAGGAGGACGCCGAGGGGCGCCGCCTGGACGGGTTCGTCGCGGTCTACGAGCACACGATGAACCGGCACGCCGCCGGCGACTGGTACTACTTCCCCCGTCCGTTCTTCGAGGCGATCCGGGATCGCCTCCCCGGCCAGTACGTGTTCTTCCACGCCCTCGACGGCGACCGGGTCGTCTCGTCGGATCTGGTCCTGCGCTCGGCCGATCACGCGTACTACTTCCTGGGCGGCACGCTGACCGAGGCGTTCGACGCCGGGCCCAACTACCTCGTCAAGCACCACGTGGCCCGGTGGGCGCAGGCCGCGGGGCTCCGCCGCTACGTGCTCGGCGGCGGATACCAGCCCGGGGACGGCGTGTACCGGTACAAGCGCGGGTGGACGAAGGCCGGCGAGGTCACGTTCCGCGTCGCCTGCTGGACGCACGACGGCGCGGCGGCGCGGGAGCTCACCGCGCGCCGCGCGGCGCACGCCGCGGGGACATGGGCTCCGAACGCAGGCTTCTTCCCCCCGTACCGCGCTTGACGAGCCCTCCTTCGCAGATCGCGGACGGCGCGCCCGGATCGCGCACCATCGGGGCGCGCGCCATCCGGCGCGGCGTCGCGCTCAACCTCGTCGGCGCGCTCGCGCCGGCGCTCGTCGCGGTGTTCTGCATCCGCGTCGTCGCCGGCGGGCTCGGGCCGGCGCGCTTCGGGGTGCTGTCGCTCGCGTGGGTGTTCATCAACGCGGTCGGCATCCTCGATCTCGGGATCGGCCGCGCCCTGACCCGCTTCCTCGCGGTCCGCGAGGAGCAGGACGCCCGCCGCGAGGCGTCCGTGGTCTGGACCTCCCTCGCCGCGATCCTCGCGCTCAGCGCCTGCGCGGGGGCGGCGGCCTGGGGCTTCGCGGGGGCGGTGGCCGAGAGCCTCGCGCACGGAGACGGCGCGCTCCGGGCCGAGACCGCCTCCGCGCTCCGCATCCTCGCCCTCTCGGTGCCGTCGGTGATGCTCTCCTCGGGGCTGCGCGGCGTCCTGGAGGCGTTCGGCCGGTTCGAGCTCACCAACCGGGTCAACATCCCGGTCACGCTCCTCAACCTGATCCTCCCGGCCGTCCTCCTCCAGCTCGGAGCCTCGTTGCTGGCGGTCGTCTCGGCCCTGGTGCTGCTGCGGGGCGCCGCGACGCTCGTCCTGCTCGTGTTCGTCCTCGACGTCCTCCCCGCGATGCGGAGGCCGCAGCTCTGCGCGCGCGGGATGCGCGGCGTGCTCGCGTACGGCGGGTGGGTGACGGTCTCGCACGTGCCCGGGCCGCTGTTCGCCCAGGCCGAGCGCTACTTCCTCGGGTCGCTGACGGCGCTCTCGGCGGTGGCGTTCTACGCAACGCCCGCAGAGCTCCTCTCGCGCGTCACCGTCATCCCGGGGGCCGTCGTCCAGGTGCTGTTCCCCGTGATCGCGCAGGCCCTGCAGGGCGACCCGCCCCGGGCCGCCCGGCTGGCCAACCGCGGGCTCCTCCTCATCGCCGGCGCGGTGCTCCCCGTCCTGACCGGCCTCGCCGCCGTCGCGCCCGAGGCGCTGGACGCGTGGCTCGGCCACGAGTTCGCCGCCCAGGGCGGCCGCGCCGCGCGGATCATCGCGCTCGCCACCTTCATGGACTGCATGGCCTGGCACGCGTTCTCCGTCGTCCAGAGCGCCGGCCTGGCGCGCTGGACGGGCCGGCTCCGCGCGGTCGAGATCCCGATCTACCTCGGGATCGCCGGGGTCCTGATCCACCGGTGGGGCATCGAGGGCGCGGCGCTCGCGAGCCTGATCCGCGCGACCGTCGACGGGGCGGCGCTCGCGTGGATGGCGAGCCGGGTGCTCGGCACCCGCGGGCGCGTGGGCCGGCTGTACGCCCTGTTCGTCGGCGTCGGTGCGGTCGCGATCGCCGGCGCCTCGGCCCCCGTGCCGCTCGCGCTGCGGCTGGCCTGGACGGCGCTGGCGCTCGGGGCGGCGGGCGCGGCGGCGTGGCGGCTGCTCGACCGGGAGGTGCGCGAGGCGGTGTCGTCCCGCGCCGCGGCGGCCTGGGCGCGGATGGGGAGCGTGTCGTCATGATCGAGCGGAGCGTGCAGCGGGAGGGTGCGCGGCGCCGATCGCCGGCGCGGCGGATCCACGTGGTGATGGTGACCCCGAGCGCGTCGGGAGGACACCCGCGCTACACGTGGGAGCTCATGACCGCGCTCCGCGCGGCCGCGCCGCCGTCCGAGCTCGGCCTGACGCTCCTCACGAGCGCCGACCTCGATCCGGAGTTCCGGGGGACCACCTACGAGATCGCGGACGTGCTGCCCCCGCTGCGCGACGCGCGCACGTTCCGGAGCCGGGTGGAGTGGGCCGTCGGCCGCACGCTCCACTACGCGCGCCGCGAGGAGGCCGTCCTGCGGTGGGTCCGGGCGCGGGGAGACGTCGACGTCCTGCACTACCAGGAGCCGCCCTTCGGCGCGCCGCTCCACCTCCGCCGCGCCCGCGCCGTCGGCGTCGCCCCGGTGGCCACCATCCACAACCTGCGGCCGCACCGCTATCACCTCCCGGCGGCGCGGCGGCTCAGCGACCTCTCCGCGCGGCTCGGCTGGCTGCAGTGCGCCACCCTCTTCGTGCACTCCGAGGGGCTGAAGGAGCAGCTCGTCCGGGAGCTGGGACCGCGGTCGCCGCCGGTCGTGGCCGTCCCGCACGGCGTCTGGAGCGGGCACGGCGCGGCCGCCTCCCCCCCCCGCGGCGACGGCTACCTGCTCCTCTTCGGCGTGATGCGGCGCAACAAGGGCCTGCACCTGATGCTCGACGCGCTCCGGCACCTCCCCGGGAAGCGGCTCGTGCTCGCGGGCGCGTTCGAGGACCCGGCCTTCGCCCGCGAGATCCGGCAGCGCGTCGACGCGGAGCGGCTCGCCGTCGACGTACGCGACCGGCTCGTCCCCGAGGGGGAGATCGCCGCGCTCTACTCCGGGGCGGCGCTCGCGATGCTGCCGTACACCGAGTTCCACGCGCAGAGCGGCGTGCTCCACCTGGCGCTCGCGTACGGCGTCCCCGCGGTCGTCACCGACGTGGGCGCCCTCGGAGAGCAGGTCCGCCGGGACGGGATCGGAGCGGTCGCCCCGCCGGACGACCCCGCGGCCCTGGCGCGGGCCGTCGAGGCGGCGCTGGCGCCCGAGGCGTGGGCGGCGGCCCGCGCCCGTTGCCTCGCCGCCGCGGCCACGCTGTCGTGGTCCGCGGCCGCGACCCTCACGCTCCAGGCCTACCGGCGCGTGTGCAGCCCGCGGGGCGAGGAGCGGATGTATGGCTAGCGACGATCGCCGGAGCGCCCGCCTCGCGGGCGTCGTGGCCTTCTCTTCGTTCTTCGTGTTCCCGGCGATCCCGGTGGGGAACACCGCGGCGCTCACCGTCCCGTTCATGCTCACGCTCGGCCTGGTCGCGCTCTGGCTCCCGCGGCTCCGGACGGCGGAGTGGTGGCCGTACGCCGCCGTCATGGGCCCCGTGGCGATCTCGGCGTGCTTCTGCCTGATGCTCGGCACCGCCCTCGCGCCGGCGATCGCCCCGAAGGCGCTGGTGGCGACGGGGGTCGCGTTCCTCTCCGTCATCCCGGCACGGCGCCTGCTCCGCGACGGCCACGGCGACGCGTTCGTCACGGGCGCCGCGTACGCGATCCTGGTCCACGCGGCCATCGGCGCCTACCAGGTGTTCGCGTTCGAGCGAGGCGAGTTCCCGTTCGCCGGCACGATGCGGACCAACCCGGCGATGGCGCTCCTCACCGAGGACATCCCCACGTACGTCGCGTACGTGAAGCGGCCGTTCGGCCTGTTCGCGGAGCCGTCCGCGATGGCCGCGTGCATCGGACCCTGGCTGGTCGTCCTCGCGCACGCGCTGTTCGCGCCGCGGCGGGAGCGGCCGGCGCGCCGCACCGCGCTGCTCGCGCTCGCGCTCGCGGGCGGGAGCGCCCTGGTGGTGGCGTCCAAGTCGGGCCTCGCCGCGCCGATCGTGCTCGGGACGGCGATCACGGCCTTCGCGGCCGCGCTCTCCGGGCGGCGCGGCTTCGGGACGCGCGGGGCCGCCCTCCTGATGGGCGTCGCCATCGCGGTGGCCTCCGCGGCGTGGCTGACGGAGCACGCGGGCTCACGGTTCGAGCTCGCGCGGAACGACTCCTGGCAGGCGCGCCTCGGCTCGCTCGAGCTGGGGGTGCAGTCGCTCGCGGCGTCCACCGACTCGGCCCGCGACTTCCTCGTCGGCGTCGGCCCGGGCCAGTCCTACGCGGCGGTCAACTCCACCGTCCTGAAGTACAAGGTCGACGCGGGCGTGACGGCGGTGTGGAGCATCGGCCTCGGCCACGCCATGGAGACGGGCCTCCTCGGGATCCTCGGGATGATCGCCCTGGCCGCCGCCGCGGCAGTGTCGATCTGGACGTCGCGCGCGCGCGTCGCCGGGGCGGCGTGCGCCGTCGTCTGGCTGGCGGGCGCGCTGATCGGGACGAGCCTCTTCGGCCAGCCCGCGCTCTGGACCGGGCTGGCGGCGCTGCTCTCGTGGCGCTCCCTCACGGAGCCCGCGCCGCGCCGGGCGGGAGCCCCGCGCGCGCGGGAGCTCGACCGCGGGCGGTCCGCGGCCGAGCTCGTCGTCCCCACGTAGGCGCCGGGCGCCTGGCGCTCCTCGACGGCCCGCTAGTCCGGGATGCTCGATCCCTCGACGTTCGCAGCCTGGTAGATGTAGCCCCACCCGCTGCCCAGGAACCCGGAGAACCCGGTCCCGAACGTGCCGTAGTTGTGGTGGATGTAGAGATCGCGACCGGGGTTCGGCGAGGCGGCGACCTGCCAGCCGAAGACGGCCTTCCCGTCCGCGCCGCGGTTCGGGTTCGGCGTCCGGTTGTTCATGATGAACTTGTTGTAGGCGATCTCGACGCCGATCACCGAGCCGCCGTGCTCCGGCTCGACGTCGATGCCGCTCACGAAGTTGACCGGCTTCTCGATGATGTTGTTCAGCACCGCCCACCGCCGCTGGTTCTTGATGAACGCGACGGCGCACCGGTACGTGTTCCGCATGGTGTTGCCGTCGACGAGGACGTTCTGCGAGATCGTGCCGCCGTCGAAGTGGCTGATGTCCGAGCTGACGGCGTCGCCCATCGCGTTCTCGAACAGGTTGCCCCGGATCGTGACCCCGTTCACGTTGCCGACGTCGATCTGGTGACCGTGCTCGGTGAGGGCGTTGCTGCCGTTGAACGGCCCGACGAGGTGAAGGTTGTAGATCCACCCCGTCATGCTGGGCGCGAGCACGAACATCTTCTGGGCGCCCCATGCGGTGCTCATGTTGGAGTTCCTGATCGTGGGCATCCCCCCGACCCCGCCGACGGACGTGTACAGCGTGATCGCCCCCGAGATCTTGTAGAACGACGACTTCGCGGGGATGACGAGCGGCTTGTTCTGGCTGCGCGCGGTGTTCGCCGCGGCCTGGAGGCAGGCGGTGTCGTCGGTCACGCCGTCCCCGGCGCACGCGGCGGTGACCACGTTGGTCTGCCAGTCCGGCATCGAGCCGCCGCCGGTCACCTCGATGAACTGGGGCGTGTAGGCGGTGCCGGTGCCGAGGCGGTTGGGCGCGGGCGGCGGAGGGGGAGGAGGGGGAGGAGGCGGCGGAGGCGGCGGAGGCGGCGGCGAGGCAACCACCGTGACGATCGCGGTCGACGTCGCGCTGGGGTCGATGCTGCTCGTGGCGCGGACCTGGTAGGTCCCCGTCGTGTCGGGGGCGGTGTAGAGGCCCGCAGGCGTCACGGTCCCGCCGCCCTCCTCGACGCTCCACGTGACGCCGACGGTCTCCCCCCCGAGCGCCGCCGAGAACTGCGCGGTCGCGAGCGGCGCGATCTCGATCGACGCGGGGAGGATCGCGAGGGACCCGCTGCGGTCCGGGCCTCCGCCGTCGGTCCCTGCACCGGGAGCGCAGGCGATCAATGCGGTGGCGAGGGCGACGATCATGGTTGGTCTGCTTCGAAGCGTCTTCAATGTCGGGCCTTTCTCGAGGGGGCGCTCGTGGAACTCGGGGCTGTCCGCCCGGCGGTCCTGCGCCGGGCGTATCGCCTCCATGCCGCTGCGACAGTGGAGGGCGCGCTCGCACACCGGACTGGGTGACGGGCTGCTCTCTGCTCGCTCCCAACCCGGGAGGTGCCGCCTCCAATTCCCGTTCGGGGATCCTGCCAGACGAGGGAGCCAATCGCCGGAAACGGCCCACATCCGCGGTCTTTCGCGGCGAGGCGATCGGGCGGCGCCCCCGCGCGCCGGAGGGCGGGCTCGGCGGGCGCGCGACCGCGCCGCGACCCGCGATCGCGACCCGCGACCGCGACCCGCGGCCGCGGTCCCCGGCCGCGGCCGATCGCCGAGCGAGCGCCCGGTCCCGCGGCACCTCTGCGCGCGCGCGCCCGCACGGTGCCCGCCCTTGCGTGTGCCAGCTTCGGGCGGGGGGGCGTGCGGGCGCCGGTGCGTGCACACACTCTGCGCGCCTGAGCAAGCGACTCAGCGTCGAGGGAGGAGCGAGATGTCGAACCCCACCGAGGAGTCCCGCGCGATCCGCCCGGCGGCGGGGGCCGCCGCGGACGTCCCGTCGCCCATCCTGCGGCGGCTCCCCACGGCCCGTCCCCACCGCGTCGAGCCGCGCGAGCCGACGCTGGCGGAGCTCGCGTGGAGACTCGCGGAGCGCCGCTGGACGGTCCTGGCGATCACCGCTGTCGCGGTGACCGCCGGCGTCGCCTACCTGTTCGCGGCCCCGCCCGTGTACGAATCGAGCGTGCTCGTCCAGGTCGAGGGACGCGCGCGGCCGGCCGCCCCGGAGGCGGTGGTGCAGCTCTTCGACACGGCTCCTCCGGCGGAGGCGGAGATGCGGCTCCTGCGATCCCGTGCCCTCCTCGACAGCGTGGTCGACGCGCTCGGGCTCGACATCGAGGCGCACCCGCGGCACGCGCCGTTCGTGGGCGCCGCGCTCGCCCGCCGCTGGAAGGGCGGCGCCCCGGCGCCGGCCCCGTTCGGCCTCGTGCGCTTCGGCTGGGGGGGAGAGCGGCTCCAGGTGGCCCAGCTCGAGGTCCCCGACGCGCTCGTCGACGAGCCCCTCGCGCTCGTGGCCCGCGGCGAAGGCCAGTACGAGCTCACCGCCGGCGACGTGAGGCTCACCGGCCGCGTGGGGGTCCCCGCGGTCGCCGGCGACGGGGCGGACACGGTCCGGGTGCTCGTCAGCGGGCTGACGGCGCGACCGGACACCGAGTTCGTCCTGAAGAAGCTGCGCCGCGTCGAGCTGATCGACCGCCTCCAGAAGGCGCTCCGGGTGACGGAGCAGGGCAGGCCCGGCGGCCTCGTGGAGGTCGCGCTCAGCGGCCCCGACCCGCGCCGCGTCGCGACCATCCTCGAGACCCTCGCGGCGACCTACGTGCGCCAGAGCCTCGACCGGACCTCGGCCGAGGCCGCGAGCACCTTGCGCATCCTGGAGGGGCGGCTGGCCGCGCTCCGCTCGGACGTCGGCGCCGCGGAGCTCGCGCTCACCCGCTTCCACCAACGGAACCAGGGCGTGAACCTCTCGGTCGACGCCCGACGCCTCGTGGCGCAGCTCGGCGACCTGGACCGCGCCGTGACCGAGGCGGAGCTCGACGACGCCGATCTGGCGGCCAAGCACACCGTGCGGTTCCCCGAGGGTGGCGCGTCGCCGGAGCAGCGGGCGCAGCAGCTCCGCGACCAGCGCAGGGCCGTGGAGGCGCAGATCGCGGCCCTCCCCGGCCTCGAGCTCGAGTACGCACGGCTCACCCGCAAGGTGGGGACCGCGACGGAGCGCTACGGCCACGTCCTCGACCGCGTGGAGGAGCTGCGCGCCGCCAAGTCGGGCTGGCTCGGGAACGCGCGGCTGGTGGAGCACGCGGTGGAGCGGCACGTGCCGGTGAGCCCGCGGAAGAGCCTCGTGCTGGCCCTCGCCATGCTCATCGGGCTGGGCGCCGGCGTCGCGCTCGTGCTCGTGGGCAGCGCCTTCGACGAGGGCGTCCGCGATCCCGACGACATCGAGGCGCGCACGGGCCTGCCCGTGTTCGCCACCATCCCGCGCAGCGCGACCCAGCGCGGCATCGGGCGGCGGAGCCGCCGGGCGCGGCTCGACGTGCTCTCCGTGGTCGATCCCTCGGACGGCGCCGTCGAGGAGCTCCGCGCGCTGCGCACCGGCGTGCAGTACGCGCTGGACCGGACCTCCACGAACGTCATCGCCGTCTGCAGCCCGGCGCCCGCGGCCGGCAAGTCGTTCGTGGCGGTCAACCTGGCGCACCTGCTCGCGGGCCCCGACGCGCGCGTCCTGGTCGTCGACGGCGATCTCCGGCGCCCGATCCTGCACCGCTACTTCGGGCTGCAGGATCAGCCCGGCCTCTCCGACATCCTCACCGGCGAGGCGACGCTCGAGACGGCGATCCACCGGACCAGCCAGCCGGACGTGGACGTCCTGCCCGCAGGGCGGCGCGTCGGCAACCCCGCCGAGCTGCTCTCGGGCGCGCCGTTCGCCCGGCTCCTCGAGCAGGTCCGCGGCCGCTACCGCCTCGTCGTCGTCGACACGCCGCCGATCCTCTCGGTGACCGACGGCGCGCTCGTGGGCCGGCACGCCGGGGTCAACATCCTCGTGGTGCGCGCCCAGCAGCAGACCACCGGCGAGCTCGAGCTCGCCCTGAAGCGCCTCGTGCGGAACGGCGTCACGGTCCGCGGCGCGGTCCTGAACGACATCCGGCCCACGCTCGGCAGGTACGGCAAGTCCGGCCACTATCGCCGGTACGACGCCCGGCGCGCCTGAAGCCGGACGGCGCGCGCTCCGTGCGCCGCCCGTCGCGACGCGGGGACCGGACGCCCACCTGCGGGCGCCGGCGCCCGCGTTCGCCTCCTCCCCTCCCCCGCCGCCGCGCCTGCGCCGCTGCTCCGGGCCCACACCCGCCGTGCGCCGTCCCACCGCCGCGGCCGTGGGCCTCCGGTGGCGCTTGGGTGTTCCTCCAACCGTGACCCTCCCGCAGGCGTGCAGGTGCGCACTCATTCGACAGGCAGGGGGACACAGATGGCATGGTCGCACTGGCAGAAGCAGGGATCGCGCCCGGCGATCCTCCTCGCGCTCGACGCCGCCGCGTCGGCGGGGATGCTGCAGGTGGCGCTCTGGCTCCGCTTCGACGGCCCCGTCCCGTCGCCGTGGCGCGAGGCGACGCCCGCAGCGATGGCGCTCATCGCGGCGCTCCGGCTCGCCGGCAGCGCGAGCGCCGGCGTGCACCGCTGGTCGTTCCGCCTCGCCGGCCTCCCGGACGGGCTGCGCCTGACCGCGGCGGCCGTGGCCGCGAGCGCGGCCTTCGCGCTCGCCGCGCCGCTGCTCCTCGGGACCCGGATGCCGCGCACGGTGTACGTGCTGGAGTTCTTCCTCGCCCTGTCGGCGATGGGCGCGGTCCGCTTCGGCCCCCGCGCCGCCTTCCGCTGGGCCTGGCGGTACCGGACCCGGGCCGCCTCCCGGGCGCTCATCGTCGGCAACGGCGTCCAGGCGGAGCTCCTGGCCCGCGACCTGGAGCGCGATCCCGCCGCCCCGTACCAGCTCGTGGGGTTCGTGAGCCACTCGCCGGGATCGGTCGGCGGGCGCATCGACGGACACCGCATCGTCGGCTCCCTCCCGGATCTGCCGGCGCTCGTCCGGCGCCACGAGGTCTCGACCGTGCTGCTGGCCGACGGGTGTCACTCGGGGCCGCACATCCGCCGGATCATGGAGATGTGCGCCAACTCGCGCGCCGCCTTCAAGATCGTGCCCGCCTCCATGCAGCTCGCCCAGCGCGTCTCCGTGGCGATGCTCGAGGACGTCGCTCCCGAGGATCTCCTCTCCCGCGACCGCGTGGCCTTCGACGAGGCGGCGATCCGCGCGCTCGTCGGCGGGCGGCGGGCCCTGGTGACCGGGGCGGCGGGCTCGATCGGCGGCCAGCTGTGCCGGCAGCTCGCCCGCTCCGGCGTCCGCGAGCTGGTCATGGTCGACATGAACGAGAACGACCTCTACCTGCGCGGCCGCCGCCTCGCGGAGGAGCACCCCGGCCTCGTGCTGCGGCTCGAGGTGGCCGACATCCGGGAGCCCCGATCGATGCGGCTCCTCGGCGAGCGCCACCGGCCCGAGGACGTCTTCCACGCGGCGGCGCACAAGCACGTGCCGCTCATGGAGGACGCGCCCGAGCAGGCGGTGCGGAACAACGTCTTCGGCACCTTGAACGTCGCGACCATGGCCGACGCCGCGGGCGCGGAGCGCTTCGTGCTCATCTCCACCGACAAGGCCGTGAAGCCCTCGTCCGTGATGGGCGCCACCAAGCGCGTGGCCGAGCTGGTCATCCGCGATCTCGGGCGGCGGTCCCGCACGCGCATGACCGCGGTCCGGTTCGGGAACGTGCTCGGCTCGGCCGGCAGCGTGGTGCCGATCTTCAAGGAGCAGATCGCGCGCGGCGGACCGGTCACCGTCACGCACCCCGACTGCACGCGGTACTTCATGACCATCTCCGAGGCGGTGGGGCTCACGTTGCTCGCCGGCCTGGGCGGCCACGGGCCGCTCTGCGTCCTCGACATGGGCGAGCCGATCCGGATCGCGGATCTGGCGAAGTACATGATCACGCTCTCGGGTCGGGTCCCCGGCGAGATCCCGATCGTCTACTCCGGCCTGCGCCCGGGGGAGAAGCTCCACGAGGAGCTGCTCACGGAGGAGGAGGAACGCTCGCAGGTGGTGCGCGACCGCATCCGCCAGACCGAGAGCCCGCCGCCGCCGCCCGACCTCGCCGAGTGGCTCGGGGAGCTGCACCGGCTCGCCGAGGCCGGCGACCGCAACGGGGTGATCACGGTGCTGAAGACACTGGTCCCGACCTACCAGGTCACCAAGAACGTGGCCGTGCCCAAGCCCGCTGCCGCCCGCCCGTCCGCGCGGCCGGCGCTCGGTGCGCGCGCCGTGGTGAACGTGGCGGCGCGCAGGGCGTGGGAATCCGCAGCCTCTCCCCGGGAGTGATCGATGGCGCAGCCCGACGAACCGAGCCAGCCGCGACGCGCGCCGCGGGCGCGAGCGCCCGGCGCACCGCTCCCCTCCGCGGCGCGCGGGCGCGACGGGCTCGGCCGCCTCCGCCGCGCGCTCGGCGACACGGTCCGCGAGGAGCGCCTCGTGGTCCTCGGGGCGCTCGCGCTCGCGGTGACCGCCGCGGGCGGGTACCTGCTCCTGACCCCCCGCGTCTACCGCGCGACCGCGCTCCTCCAGCTGGAGCCCCGCCCGGCCGGGCGGGGCGTCGAGGCGCGGGCCGCCGTGCCCGGCGCGCGCGCGCACGCGGCGGGTGCGATCCCCGTCGGCGCCGGGCGCGTGGACGCGCTCGTGACGGAGCTCGCGGCCCAGCCCGGCCCATGGTTCGAGGGCCAGCGGCGATCGCACCTCGAGCGCGTCGACGCCGCCCTCTCGCGTGTGGTCGTCTCCGACCGCGGCGCCGCCGACGGGGTCCTCACGGTGACGGCCGAGGCGGGGTCGCCGGCGGGCGCCGCCGCCCTGCTGGCGTCGGTCTGCTCCGGGTACCTCCAGCCCGACGTCGCGGCGAGCGACGCGGGCCCGCTGCTGGCCTACTTCGACCGGGAGCTCCCGCAGCTCCAGGCCGACCGGGACGCCGCCGCGCTGTACCTGACGGTGGCGCGCAGGGCGATCGAGCTCCAGGTCGTGCGCCCCGCCGCCCCGGGCGGCGTGCGCGTCCTCGCGTGGCCCACCGCTCCGGAGCGCCCGGTCCGTCCCCGGCCCGCGCCCGCGCTGGGCCTCGGCGTGCTGCTCGGGCTGGCCGGCGGGGTGGGCCTCGCGCTCGGGCGCCGCGCCC